>NZ_WHJI01000029.1:0-102587 GCF_011682155.1 Massilia sp. CCM 8734 | reverse complement strand
GCCACCGGCACTGCCGACCGAAGCCGGCATCAATATGCCAAAAGCGACAATCCTGGGAGATGTTCAGACTGAAAAATGCTCCCTAAACTAATTGCAAAACCGGTCTCAAATAGTTTGACACGCTCCGGACCCTCGTACTGCGGATGTCGAAAACGCCTATCCCCGAGTGCTTGGCGGCAGGGCCATCAGGCAACTGAATTTGCCGGTCCAGTTCCTCTCTGCCCTTGCCAGGGAGCGCCCGCCGGAAACGGTGGTGGAGCCATCCAACATGGCCGAAGTCAGGACAACATTAGCCACGCGGAAGTCAAAACTTGGTTAAGTTCGATGTAACTGAAGAAACGGGGTTTTTATGCTCACTTCAGTATCTGGGATCCCCTTGCTCGGCAAGGCGGGGGCGACATACCAAATTGCGGCCAAGGGTCCATATGGCCTCGTCGTGGTTTGCGCCGTTGTCGCCGCATGACACGAGTGACGAAAAACAACCCGGCCGCTTAGCGTGCCGGTGATATGAGGATGGTTTGCCTGCCTTGTTACACTGTTCCCGCATTTGTAAGTTTATGTATTAAGAATGGAATTCCCATGAAGCCGGGATATAGTGGAGTCATGCCCCAGCGCTTGCGTGATCATCCCGATCTCGGTTGAGGCCAAAGGAAACGCTATGTTGAACACAAAATTTGCTGGTGCGGTGGTTCTGGCCGCAGCGGCCATCTCCTCCACAGCAATGGCTAGCGACCGTGGCGTCAATACGGCAATCGGCGCCGTCGCCGGCGCAGCCCTCGGCAACAGCACCGGATCGCGCAACGGCGCCCTGGTCGGCGGCGTGCTCGGTGCGGTGGTCGGCAATTCGATCAGCACCCGTGAGCGCGACAACAACCGAGGCTACTACGACAACCGTTATGACAATCGCTACGAAACCCGCTACGAAGAGCGCCGTTATGAGCGCCCGTACCGTGAACCGGCGCCCGTGTATGTCGAATCGCGCAGCTATTACCAGCCAGCCCCGGTGTATTACGCACCGCCTCCACGCTACTACGGTCCACCGGCGGTCGTGTATGTTGAACGTGGTCGCGGACATCGCCATGGTTACGGCCATGGACGCGGTCGCGGATACGGCCACGGGTACGGGTACGGCCGTTAATCAAGCGTAGCTTTCCCAGGTTTGCCCGGGCACGAGATTCTCGTGCCTTTTTTCGTTTACGTGCGTTGAGGCGCCCGTTTCCCCTCCCCCTCCGCTATCGCTTGCTGACGGCACTTGCCGGCGCCTCTTGGGGAAAGCATGGAAACAGCGGACGCGATCATCGCACTTGGCGCGGGCCAGTACCGCCTGTGCGGCCAGTTGGGCGGCTCCGCCTACGGCGTGGTGTGGCGCGCCACTGGGCCGGCCGGCGACGTGGCGCTCAAGCTGGTCAACCGCGCACAGATGGCGCGCGCCCATCCCCTGCAGCAGGAACGCTGGATCGCCAGCGCCCGCAACGAAATCGCCTTCCTGCGCTCGCTCGCGCCCTGGGACGAGCGCCATGTGGTGCGCCTGCTCGACAGCGGCGAACACGATGGCTTGCCCGTCATGGCGCTCGAGCTGCTCGACACCGATCTTGGCCGCCATATCGCCATCGAACGCGATGCCGGACGCCCGATCACAAAGACGCAACTGCTCGACTGGCTCGGGCAGATCAACCAGGCGCTGGCCAAGGTCCACCAGTACGGCTGGTCGTACCTGGACCTGAAACCGGCCAATGTGCTGCTCTCGCGCCGGCACGGCAGCGTCAAGCTGGCCGATTTCGGCACCAGCCGCCCGTTGGCCGACGGCCACGCCAGTGCGTACGCCGGCACGGCCAGCTGGCAGGCGCCGGAACAGTTTTTCCCGGACCCCAGCGGCTACCACACCGACGCCCGCACCGATTATTTTGCCCTCGGGGCGCTGTTCTACTATCTGGTCACCGGTGGCTTGCCGCTGCGCTTTTGCAGCGAGTGCGGCCAGGCGTATCGCGAGCACCGTGGCGACGGTGCGGCCATGCTGCTGGCACGCCACGGCAATCGCCCTCCGCCCACCCTGCACGAGGATGAAGCGGCGCATTTCGCACGGGCCTTCGGCGCCCAGGCCGACGCCGGCACCTGGAGTCCGGATAGCGCCCCGCACGATGACGGCGCGGCCGAAGCGCTGCTCCTGCTGCGCGCGCTGCTCCATGCCGACCGTGCGCAGCGCCCGTGCCACGCCATGCAGATCAGCCGCATGCTCGGCGCCATCCGCGCCGCCCTGCCGGCGAGCGAGCGGCCATGAGGCACTTCGCGGACCGCTCGCCCGGGTTCATCCTCACCGCCGCCCTGCTCGCGGTGCTGTGCCTGTTGCAGCTGGTGTGCCTGTGGCGCGCGCCGCCGGCCTGGTCGCCCGAGCGTATTTCGGTGCTGCTGCTGCCCGGCGAGTCGCTCACCCTGGGCAGCGCCGAACTGGCCGCGCCGCAAGCCGACAACGCCCATCTGGCCCTGCGCCGCGCCGCCGACGGCCGCTGGTGGGCCAGCAACGTCAGCGCCGGCAAACAGGTGCTGCTGCAGCGCGACGGCGCCGACCGCCGCATGGGCTCGAGCGCACTGCGCGCCGGCCAATTGTTCCGCATTGGTGCGGCGCGCTTCGATGTGGGAGACGCCAACGCGCGCCAGGTCGCCTTCTCCGGCCCCGGCGCCCAGTGGCGCTACGACGGCGCCACCCTGTACCGCAACGACAGCGCGCAGCCGGCCTGTCCCGACGCCGGCGTCGCCGCGCGCACCATCGCGCTGTGGAACCGCGCCATGCCGCAGGCGTTGACGGTGGCGCGTCCACTGACCTTTGGCGGCAATCTGTATTGCGGCAACCGGCTTGGCATCGCCTATGTGGAAGGCGCCAGCGCCACCATCGCACGCACCAAAGATGGCCTGCTGCTCGCGGGCGCCGCCGACCGCGCGCCGCTCCTGATCTCGTCAAGTGCCGGCCAGGTCGACCTGGCGCGCCGTGCGGAACCGCTGGCCGGCGTGCAAACGCTGGTCGCAGGCCGCACCCGCCTGGGTGTGCGGATCGACGATGGCGTGCTGCACCTGCTGCCGCAACGCCATGTGGCGCTGTATGCCGACGCCGATGCGCTGCTGCCGGCGCAAGTGACGTGGCAGTGGAAAAAACGCGGCCTGTGGACGCTGCCGGCCGGGCGGGCGTGGTCCGTTGCGCTGGGCCTGTGCCTGTTGCTGGCCGTGGCGGCGGCCATCCAATGGCAGCGCGGCGCCTGGCCTTTTACGCGCGCTACAAGCCAGGCGGTGCGCGCGGCGGCGGCAGGCAGCGCGCTGCTGGTCATCGCCGGCGTGGCCGCGCTGCTGTCGCAACGATCGGGCAGCGCGCCGGGAGTCGGCTGGTCGATGCTGCTGGCCTGGGCCGCGCTGTGGGGCTGCCTGCTGCTGCCGGCGCGCCTGACCCTGGCCAGCGCCGCCGGCGTGCTGCTGCTGGCGGTCGGCCTGCTGGCGCAGCTCGAACTCGGTTTCGGCGGCGCCGAATCGGCCGCGCTGCGCTACTTCCAGAAGTCGGTGGCGCTGCTGGCGATCGGCCTTGGCATCGGCGCGCACCTGCGCCTGCGGGCATGGGCCGCCGCCCCGGCCATGCCGCAGGCCACCCTCGAATGGGTGCTCGCCCTGTTTGCGCTGGCGGCCCTGGGCGCGCTCCTGATGCAGGTCGTCTTCGGCGACGAAACCGGCGTGTTCGACTTGCAGCCGGTCGAATTTGCCAAGCTGGCCTTGACCGCGCTTACCGCGCACTGCCTCGCCATCGGCCTTGGCTGGCACGCGGACATGCCGGAGCAGTCGAGTCCCGCGCGGCGGTCGCTGCGCCTGGCCGCGCCGGTGCTGCTGTTCGCCGCCCTGCTCGGGCTGGCCCTGGTCCAGGTGGACGATTATTCGCCCCTGATCCTGTTACTGGTGTGGTGCATGGCGATGGCCCTGGCCTGGTCGCTCGCCACCCGCACCCACGGCGCCACCGCCGCCTTGTTCGGCGTCGCTTGCGTGGCCGCCGGCGGCATCGCCTGGCTGCGCGGCGCCGGCGTGGCCGAGGTGGCGCAATGGGGCTTTTACGCCGACCGCTTCCTGGTGTGGCTCGACCCGGCCCAGCATCCGCATACCGGCCAGCAGTTGCTGCTGGCCGCGCGCGCCATCGCCGAAGGCGCGTGGTGGGGCGCCGACAGCCGGCTTGGCCTGGGCGCCATGGGCCAGGTCGGCGGCAGCGCATTGCATATCCCGGCGGTGCAGGATGACTTTGCGCCCTCCTTCTTTTTGAACCGCCACGGCTTGCTGGGCGCACTGGCGCTGTGGGCCTTGCAGGCGCTGTTTTTGGTCGGCCTGCTGCAAACGGCGGCGCGCGCCTTTGGCGCGAGCGAGCAAACGCGCGACTTCCGCCAGGCCTGGCTGTGGCGCTTCCGCTGCTTCGCCCTGTGCGGCGGCGCGGCCTTCGTGCTGGGCCACTTTTTGCTGTCGTGGGGGACCAACCTGGCGATCTTCCCGATCATGGGCCAGCCCATGAGTTTTCTGTCGGCCGGCGGCAGCCATCTGCTGTTTTTCATCTGCCCCCTGCTAACGTTCAGTGCAATCAGTGCGCAATCATTCGAGGAGAATCAACCATGCCGGTCTACGTCCAACATGAAGTCCTGGGCAAGGTGAACGATGTGTTCAACGCCGAAACCCTGTGGCAGGCGCCCGGCCTGGCCCTGTTCTCGCGCCGCCCGCTGCTGCGCGACCTGCTCGAACGCTCCCCGCGCGAGCACCGGGGCCGCGCTCCCACACGCTGCTTCTCGCACATCACCCTGATGCTGGCGCAGGACGAAGTCGACGACGACCGCCACCTGACGCGCGGCGCCCGCGTGCGCGACCTGGCGCAGTCGCTCACGGCCCTGCACCAGAAAGACTTTGGCGACCTGCTCGGCAGCGACGACGTGCGCTACGACGTGGTGGGCACCGATGCGCTCGAACCCGGCCAGGTGGAAGTCAAGTTCGGCCACGCGGTCTACCTGCCGGCCGCCGGCGAGCAGCCCTTGTATACAGTGGAAACCTCGCGCGACAGCGCCATCTGGCAGGCGGTGTGCCCGATCTACCCGCAACAGCGCCTGGCGCTGATCGGTCACGACGCCGACCTGGCCAGCCACGCGGTACCAAGCTGGCCGTTCGGCACCGTCGGCGCCATTTTGCTCGTTAACGATGGTCCCGACGCTCCCATCGAGGTGCAGGTGCGGCCCAAGGGCGCGTTCGACTGCGTGCTCGATGCGCTCAGCGGCCAGTACCTCGTCACCGCCAGGGGCGACCCGGCTGCGCGCCTGCTGATGCGGGTGCGGCGCGCCGGTTCGGCTCCGATCCCGGCTCCCTCAGCCAAGCCGGCCGCCGTGTGGAAGCCGCGCGCTCCCGCCGGCATCGACAGCGGCGACACCGCGGTGCCCTTCAGCCACCGCCCGGCCGCCGCGCCGGTCGAAAGCGACGCCACCTACGCCCCGCTGGCGCGGCAACGGGTCAGCCTGGTCGGCCTGGCGCTGCCCTGCCTGTCGCGCTACCGCGACACCGGTGCGGTGTCGATGGAGATCGGGCTGGCCCCGTCGCTGCTGCTGGCAAGCGACGGCGAAGCGGCGGCCCTGACCTTCGGCGTCAATGCGGACGACCAGTTGTACGCGCTCACCAGCACCGGACGCCAGCCGATTGCGGCGCCAGCGAGCTTCACGCCGGTCGACGCGCGCACGGTCGAACTGCTGGCGGTCGCACCAGCCATGAGCGACCGATACTGCGCCGTGCTGCGCCTGCCGCACCCGATCGCCGCGCCCGTCGCCGGCGGTGCGCGCTTTGCCTTCGGGCGCAGCGCGCCCATGCTGGCCGCGCTGCGCGTGCTCGATTCGCCGCGCTTCCTGCACCTTGTGAGCGGGGCGGACAGCGCCAGCGCCGACCGCATTGGCCTCTCGCGCAGCGCCTTCAGCTTCGAGGCGGAGCCGAACGGTTACCTGATCGGGCGCCTGTCCGCCACCCAGGCGCTGTATCACCTCGACGACAAGCTCGCTTTTGTGGCCAGCATCGGCGAAGCGAGCGTTGAGCAACCGTACAAGCTGCCTGCCGGTCACCATCTGGTGGCGGGCCACTACGTGCTGCGTTTCGACGCGTAAGGACAGTGCCATGCCAAGCGCAAACTCCCTCACCGTGCTCGCCTACGCGGCCGGCCTGATCGCCACCCTGGTGCTGGCGGCGTGGCTCACGCCCGCGCGCTGGTGGCGCCGGCCGAACCTGCGCGCGGCGGGTATCCTGGCGGCCGGCACCTGGGGGCTGGGCGCCCTGCTGCTGTCGCTGCTGCCCGCAAGCGGCCCGGTCGTGGCCGCCACCGCGCCGCCCTCGCCCTCCCATGCGGGCGTCAGCTACACCGTCTTCGACGACCTGAACCTGCGCGCGGACAAAGGCATCGGCGCGCCGCGCATCGCGGTGGCGCCGGCGGGCACCGTGGTCACCACGACCGGCCTGCGCGACGGCGACTGGTGGCAGGTCAGCGCGCGCATCGACGGCAGGCAGGTGCGCGGCTGGTCGAGCAGCCTGTGGCTGCGGCGCGCCGAGGAAGCGCCGCGCTGATCCTGTCAGCCCGGACGCTTCATCGGGTTGAAGTACAAGCCATTCACGCACTGCGTCGGCGCGGTGCGCTCGAAGCCCATCGCTTCGTAGACCGGCAGCGCGTAGTTGGAGGCGTTGACGGTAAAGCTGCCGTCGCCGCCGGCCACAATCGCCGCGCGCCGTGCCACGTCCCACAAGGCGCGCGCGATGCCGCGTCCCTGGAATTGTTTGGCAACGAACATGTGATACAGGTGCTGGCGCTCGCGCACGGCAATAAAGCCGGCCAGTTCGCCGTCCACCTCGGCGACGTGATAGGCATGCCCGAGGCGCAAAAAGCCCAGGAAACCTTCTTCGTCATTGTCTCGCAAGAAGGTGGCGGCCGCTTCCGGCGGCGATTCGTGAACGATGAACTCGATGGCCAGTGCGCGGAACATGGCGGCCACGGCCGAGACGTCGCTGTGCTCGATAGGACGGATGTGCATTGTCGGTACGGGACGGTTGACAGAACGCTCATTGTGCACGTTTGGCCGCGAATGTGCAGGTCATTTGCGCCGGTATGTTGACGCACGGCACGAACGCGCTTTAGACTGGAACGATCATGCCTAAACCGAGCCTGTCCGTACCGCTGCCGGCGCCGTCGCTGCGGCCCAAGGTGCCCTTGTCCAAGCCGCTGCGCCACGCGCGCTTCCGGCAACTGTGGACCGCCAACCTGATATCGAACCTCGGTACCTGGACCCAGACCTTCGCCTCGGCCTGGCTGATTACCCTTGTGGCAAGTTCGGCCTCCACCGCCAGCCTGGTGCAGACCGCCAGCTATATCCCCATCTTTTTGTTCGCCCTGTTTGCCGGGGTCATCGCGGACGCCGTCGACCGCCCCAAATTTTTGTTCTTCTGCAATCTGTTCATGGCCCTGTGCGCCTGCGTCATGGCGGCGCTGGCCATCAGCGGGCGCATTTCGACCGCGCCCGTGCTGGTGTTGACGTTCTGCATGGGCGCCGGCGCGGCCTTCATGTGGCCGGCCTGGCAAGCGTCGATGTCGGGCCTGGTCGAGCCAGACGAGGTCGAAGCGGCCGCCACCCTGAACAACCTGAGCTACAACGTGGCGGCCATCCTCGGGCCGGCCCTCGGCGGACTGCTGTTCAACTGGGTCGGGGCCGGCGCGCTGTTCCTGGTCAATGCGCTGTCCTTTGTCGGTTTGCTGACGGTGTATTGGTCGTGGTGGCGCGATGGCGTACCCGAGGTGCGCCCCAAAGTCGATTTTGCAAGCAGCCTCAAGCTCGGCGTGCGTACCGCGCTTGGCTGCGCTCGCTACCGGCGCATCTTACTCAATGTGTGCACGGTGTTTTTCTCGACGATTTCGTTCGCGGCCTTGCTGCCGGTGTTCGTCAAGCAAGTGCTGCATAGGGATTCGAGCGTGTTCGGCGTCCTGATGGGCAGCCTGGGCGCGGGCGCGGTGTGCGGCGCCTTCCTGCTGCCGTCGCTGCGTTGCCGTATCGGCAAGACGCACCTGTTAAGCGCGTCCTTGCTGGTGTATGGCGCCATGCTGTGCCTGTTGCCCTTCATCGGCTCGCTGGCCTTGCTGGTGCCGCTCATCGTGGCGGCCGGCATGGCCTGGTCGGCCACCGTGTCGACCCTGAACGCGGCGGCGCAGCTAGCTTTTCCGGCAAGCATACGCGCGCGCACCCTGTCGATCTACCTGTTCGTGATGGCCGGCGGCTACACCCTGGGCAGCATGGCCTGGGGCGCGCTGGCCGACAAGGTCGGCGTGCAGGCGGCGCTGGCCGCCGCCGGCGCCTGCGTGATCGTCAACGCCATCGCACTGGCGACCGGAAAGCGGGAAACCTCCATCTGATCGTCGCTTTGGCACGGCAAATTTTCCGATAAGCTGTCAGGATTGCCAACCATTCCGGCCACGCCCGATGACAACAGCAGCTCCCAGCCTCGATTTTGGCCCCTATCTCGATGTGTCGGTGCATTCCAGCGCCGGCGCCGATGCGCCGCAGCGCCTCGAGAACCAGGATAATTACCTGGTCATCGACAGCGCCGGCAGCGCGGTGTTCTTGTACGAGCAGGCCGCGCAACGCCAGCAGGTGGCCGGCTGGCCGGGCGGCCACATGCGCGTGGCGGTGCTCGACGGCATGGGCGGCCACGGACGCGGACGCGAGGCCGCCGAGGCGGTGGTCGGCGGCTTGCTGGACATGCCGGCCTGCCACACCCTGGGCGAGCTGTCGGCCCGGCTCGACCTGCTGCACGCGCAGTTGCAGGAAGAGTTCGGCTGCGATCCGAGTACCGGCAAACGCCCCGGCACCACCCTCACCATGCTCGAACTGCGCTCCGGCAAGCCGGCGCTGCTGTACCACGTGGGCGATTCGCGCTTGTACGAAATTATCGATACGCAAGTTACTCCGATGACCATCGACCATGTTCCCGCCACGGCCTTCGCGATGGGCGGCTTGCTGGGCGAGCACGAGTGGTGGCAGCAGGTGCATGGCGAGCACCGCTGCCAGATCTCGCAAGCCTTCATCCTGGGCAATGCGTTTGCCAATCCGGCCGAGCTGGCCGATGGTTTGTATGAGCTCTCGCCACGCAACTTGCCCTCGTATTTGTACCACTTGCCCGACCGGCGCGCGCTGGAACTCGATCCGCGCGCGGTATACCTGCTGGCCAGCGACGGTTTCTGGGCGTGCGCCGACCCGGGCGCCTGGCTGGCCCGCTGGCCGGCCCTGTTCAAGGCGCAGCCGGACGCGCGCGCCATGACCGACGCTTTGTTTGCCGAAATGAGCAGTAATCCGCCGCCCGAGCTGCACATCGACAACCTGACGGCCATCGTGCTGCGGCCCTTGGTCCACGATGACACGGCGGCGCCGATAGCAAGCGAACAACTTTGCGGCGGAGAGCCTTGATGACTCGACAAGATGTTGTTTCAAAACACAAATATTGTTGTTAGGCACGGACGTTTGGCGTGCCGCACTTCAAGAAAAGCGCGTATTCTTTGATACTCACGAACGGCGAATATTGCTATGAAAAAATGCAACAACTCCTTGCATCCGCATTGCACCTTCTGGGTCATGCCAGGGGAAACTGCATGCGCGAATGGCCATGGCCAGGCCGCCGTAGCTGTACCGGCCGCGGCTACGCCGGCGTCCGTGACCGCCCCAGCCAATTCCAGCTATGAATTGATCAGCGCCCTGCGCAGCGCGCGCCCGAGCGCCAGGCCGGACGCGGCGCCGCTCGCGTATCCGGACGAGGCGCTGCCGACGCTGCAGCGTCCGCACCTGCACATCAGCGGCTTTGACCCGCGCGCCGCCGGCGGACGCCAGGCCATCAAGGTCGAGCTGCGCGGCATGCCGCCCGACAGCGCGCCACTGGTCACCATGCAATTGCAGTCGGCCCTGATTGCACAGGGCAACGCGCGCCACTCGTTCGTGCGCACCCTGCGCGGCGACTGGCGCCCGCTGTTCATCGAATTCTCCTCGCGCGACAAGGAACACGGGCAATACCGGATCGAGGTCGAGCTGTTCAACCTGCACGATGGCCGCATCCGCCATAAATGGGTGTGCACCCTGGTCATCCTGGTGCCGCGTCCCGACGCCACCCTGACCGAAATCCATCAGACGTTCCTGTCGACCCACAAAAACGTGCGTGTCATGGCGGACGACGCCTCCATCGCCCGGGTTAACGCCCAGGCCGGCGGCGGCCGGCTCGATATCGACGTGCATGCGCGCAACGCCTCGATCGCCCATTTGAACCTGGACGCCAAGCCGGGCAAGGTCGACATGGGCTTTTCGACCATTGCCTGGGATGAAGACCTGATCGAAATCGACGTGCCCGCGCATGCCGAGCCGCATCCGCACCCGACCGCCTGCGCCTGCCTCGTCAATGCGGCGCCCGAGCCCGGTTCGCAGCGCCAGGTGCGCCTGTTCGCCATGCCGGAGTGCGTGCTGGGCCGTTTTGAACTGTACGATCCGGACGCCGACGTGCTGCTGACCCATTTTGGCGAAGACGGCCAGGACCGCGACGGCCTGACGCGCCGCCTGTCGGGGCGTCACGCGGTGATCCGGCGCGGCATGAACGGTTTCGAGATCGAAGATGTGTCGCGCTATGGGATTTTGCTCGACGGCGTGTGGCCGGGCAAGAACAAGCCGGTGCCGCTACGGCTGGGCATGCGCATCGAGCTGTCGGCCAGCATCAAGGGGATTGTGGTGCTCAGTGTGACGGCGGTGATGCCGCACGGGGTGATCATTCACCGCATCGACCAGGGTGCGCATGCCGAGTGTTTTTACTTTCTGGAGCCGGGCAAGCATCCGGGCTTCCCGGTGGCGCCGTTCGGCGCCGCGCCGAGGGCGGCGGTGATGCCGGTTCTGTATCACCAGAACGGCGGTTTCTGGCACCTGGATCCGACCACCGGCAAGGAAACCGCGCTCAGTCCGGGCGCCCCGCTCGACCGGCTGACGCAGTTTGCGCGCCATACGCGCTTTGCCAGCGAGTCGTATCCGGAATGCTGGATCGTGCGCACGGCCCTGAAATCGACGCATGCGGCGGCGGAGATGCATACGGCTTGAGGCGACTGTCGCCAAGCCTACTCCCCTTTTCAGCAGGCCGACAGGGCCTCGTCACGGCTAGGGTGTGTATGATTGACTTTGTAGGAGTCAGATCATAATTGTGCCGTAAACACGTCCGTAAAGGCGTTATAGCTGCGCTTGTCGTACCGCTGTTGCTAGGACGCGGGATTTTTTCAGTTGGTTGAGCGCGCGCCCAACGACGTTGCGGCCACTGTAGGCTTCGGCATCAAACCGTAGAGGTGAACCTCACGGCATCCTCGGCATAGCCGACGTGTTTGTGTATCAAGATCTTCAGGCGCACGTACCAGATACCGCGAGGCTCGATTACACATCGACTACAACGCGACGTCAGTCAACACGCTCAACGTACAGACTGGAGGAACGTTAGCCTGGACGCGCGTGCCCAAACTGGGGCACGCAAATTCCGTCCAGTGCAGACCCCAAATTTGCCACGTCGCCGCATTGTCCGGCGATGACCACACTCGCCAATGGCAAGCCCGGACCACCAACGCGCATAGCCGTGGGCAGAACGTCGATGCTCTTCAGGAATATCATAAGTCCTCTAGTGCAATTGCCAAAATTGTCCAATTTTTCCTTTGACATGTCCACAATGGACGTGCGACAATCAGATATAGACATCAAGGAGGAATAAATGGACATATTTGCCGTTTGGAACAATAAAGGTGGCACAGGCAAGACCAGTTTAGCCTTTCAAACTGTATGCCGTTACGCAGAAAAGAACCCCAAGGCCCGCATTCTGGTCATCGACATGTGCCCGCAGGCAAACTTGTCGGAACTGATGCTGGGTGGATTATCTAATAATGGCTCCCAGCGCTTACTTGAGCGCCAAGGACTTACGCCTCGCTGCAGTATAGGTGGATATTTTGATTCCCGCTTACCTGCACCATTCTCTCCGCCCAAGATTGAGGCACACAGCTATATTACAAACCCTTCGAAATACAATCCAGCCATCCCAAAGAAAATCCATTTAGTATGTGGTGACCCTCTGCTTGAACTTCAAGCCATCGCCATGAACACGCTTGCCAATGCCGACCTGCCAGGCGTTAATGCTTGGCTCGGAGTAATCGATTGGTTGCGCGACTTTATAAGGGTTGTAGAAAAAGAGTATGATTTGATTTTTATCGATACTAATCCTAGTTTCTCGATGTATACCCAAATTGCAATTTCAACTTCAAATAAAGTTATTCTGCCAGTAATGGCTGATGATTCCTCACGTCGAGCTATACAAAATGCATTCTCACTTATCTATGGGCTGAAGTTGCCATCAGAGGTATATTCTAAATATACATTTGCAACCAAGTTAAATGCCGCGAAAAGAGAATTGCCAAAGGTTCATCTTATCTTAAAAAATCGGCTTACTCAATATATGGGTTCGGCATCGGCTTATGCGGCGGTCTTATCCGGAATTGATAGCGATTTGACCCAACTAATCAAATCTTATGGGCAACATTTTACTTTTAAGAAGACTAAAGACGGCATTGTTGACGTCCGAGACTTTGGCACTACCGGCATCGTGGCTTTTGCTCGGGGCTGTCCATTTTCCACTATGCAAACTGGAAAACTACAAATTAGTGGGCATCGAGTTCAAGTGAAGCCGGAATACCGAGACCAAGCTATTGAAGCGATTGATGACATCGTAAATCGCCTATGACATTCAGAATTTATTAATCAACTATCCAAATAAAAGCGCCTATAGAGTGGGGATTCTATAGGCGCCGAGGCAAAAGAAAATCAAATGGTCTCTGATTTTCTCTTGCAATGTTTGCTTTGAACAGCAGCGGGAGTTTAGTCGTGATTTCGTTGTTTTGCAAGCGTCAAGTTCATTATCGAGACGAAACGATGAAAGGAATCTGTCATGAAATCATGTCACTTCCCAAAACCCGTGCATGTAATTGCATACACACGCCTCCGTAAAGGCAAGCTGGAACATGTATGCGAACATTGCCGGGCGCCGCGCAGCTAACGCTGTCAGTGCACGCCACATAGTGGGGGCGATGTAATTCCAGCCGAAAATGCTAGATAGGGGCACGCTGGCGGCGCTGGTCGTCAGCGGCCCGTTCGCCGCGGGCCAAAGAGCAGTCGTCGAGCCTGTATGCGCAAACCATGGCCGAACGGGGATTCGTCACCCTGGCTTTCGATCCATCGTACACCGGGGAAAGCGGTGGCGAGCCGCGCAATCTGGCCTCGCCGGAAATCAACACCGAGGACTTCAGCGCAGCTGTCGATCATCTGGGCTTGCTGCCTTTCGTTGACCGTGGGCGCATCGGGGTCATCGGCATTTGCGGCTGGGGCGGCATGGCGCTGAGCGCTGTCGCCGTCGATAAACGGGTCAAGGCCGTCGCCGTCAGCACGATGTACGACATGACGCGGGTCGTGTCCAAGGGCTACAACGACAGCGTGACTCTCGAGCAGCGCACGCAGGCGCTCGAGCAGCTTGGCCGGCAGGGCTGGCTGGATGCGGAAAAAGGCGGCCCGGCCTACGGACCGCCCATGAATGAGCTCAAAGGGGGCGAAGCGCAATTCCTGGTGGACTACCACGACTATTACAAGGCGCCGCGCGGTTTCCATCCACGTGCTGTCAACTCGAACGGTTCATGGACAATGACCACGCCGGTCTCGTTCATGAACCTGCCGATCCTGAACTACATCGCCGAGATTTCTCCCCGTCCGGTCCTGTTTATCCATGGCGAGAAGGCGCATTCGCGCTATTTCAGCGAGACCGCCTACGCGGCTGCGGCGAAGCCGAAGGAACTGATGATCATTCCCGGGGCCAGCCACACGGATCTGTACGACCGCCTCGATGTGATTCCCTTCGACAAGCTGACCGCGTTCTTCCGCGCCAACCTGGCGTAGACGCGCGTATTACCTTTTTTCGGGCACTAGATGGTCAGGCGCGCCGGTTCCGATCCTGGATGCGGCGCAGCTGCGCCGCCTGATACGCCCCGAACACGTCGTTAAACAGGCAGCGAATCAAGGGATCGTCCACCAGTTCCGCATCGAGCAAATCGGTCTCGGTCTGTTGGACGAACACCGCATCGTTCATGCGCATATACATCGACGTCAGCGCCTCGCCCAGTTCCAGCGCCGCATACAGCCTGGCGACCGGCACTTCGGTGGTCCACGACAAGGCATCCGGCACGCCGGCCAGCAGGTCGATCTTGTCGCACTCGATCCGGTAATGGAAATGCGTGCCCTCCCCCGCATGATCGAATACCGATAAGCGCCACACGCGCGGTTTTTCGAAAAAACTCTCTTCCGGCAGTGCCATGCCGCGATATTTATCCAGCAAGCCCGAGGTGCAGTAATCGATCACGCGCGCGTGTTCGTCGCTAGTGAGCGCCGGGAAATGGCGCGCGATATCGGCCGTTGGCGGCGGCGTCGCGTGGCCTTCGTACCGGTAATCGACATCCTGATCACCGACCGGCACCACCCAGCTCAATGGCGGCGCGGCGTAGATGCCATCGCGGTCCAGCACAAACGACACCGAAGGATTCATCCGCACCACCTGCGCATCAGGCAAGGCCGCTCCCACTTCTTGCTCGAACTGGCGGTAGGTGATCGGAAAAAACGCGTGGTTATACCAGGACCACGGTTCCTGCACGAACTGGCAGGAACTGGGCACCACATAACGCGGCTTGAGCGCCACCAATTGCCCGATCCATTCTTCCGGCAGTCGCGGCGGCGCGGGCGCGGCGCGCGAGGGCGATAAAACTTCGATTTCGCGCATGGTCTGGAAGGGCCACAGCACCATGTCCCACGGCGCAAAGCGCGCCAGCGCCGGCAGCATGTCCGGATCGATCCACGAATCGACGACATTGAGCACATTCAGGCCGCCAGCCTGGATGTGGAACATCGAGTCCACATCCGCATCCATGGCTTCACGTGCGATCACCGTCATCGGGCCGACCCGCACCGGCGCGTCGAGGCGCAGCTGGTGCACCTTGCTAAAGCCCAGTTCGCGCACCATGTCGAACAATTCTTCGAACAGGCAGTAGATGTACAGCGGCGTGGCGCGGTCCAGCAGATCGAGGCTGTCGAACGAGCAGTGGTCGTCGTGGAAATGCGAAATGAAGACGGCGTCGAAATGCACCGCGCGGAACTGCGCGTGGTCGAAGCGCACGTCCGGAAAAGCGTGGCAATTGCGGCTGAACGGGTTTTCGACTACCGGATCGAAAGCGATGCGGGTGCCTTCGCACTCGAACACATAGCCGGCGTGGAGAATCCTGGAGATTTTGAGCGTCATGGCGGCCATTATCTCACGGCGCATGCCATCCTAAAATGCATGGTGCGCCGGCCGATCGCCTATCATGGCGGTATTGACCGGGCATCCCGGTGGCTCAATTTTTTGCAAGTGGATAAACAATGACGATCATCGAACTCCCGTTCCGGGCGACTACCGAACAATCCTGCGCGTGGATGGAACAGCAAACCGGCACGCCGTGGACCCTGGCGCGGCTGCTGGAAAACGCGCTCACACCGTATGTGTGGTTCGATTACGACGCCAATCACGCCGAGCTGTTCGGCGACGCCAACGGCGGTTATGCGGCCCCGATCTTCCTGGAAGCCGATGTGGCGCGCCTAGTGGCCGGCAGCGAGGATGTGCTGATCACGACGACCAAGGACGCCTACAAGATCGTGGCCCAACTGCCGGCGCCGGGTTTCCGGCGCGAGCTGCATGAGCTGCGCTTTCTCAAAAAGGAGCTGGAACGCCTGGTCGCCAGGCTCAAACACGATGCGCAGCCGAAGCCGGTGGTGGTCGAAACGGCCAGCGAGGCGCGCGTCGGCATCAGCAAGGATGAAGTGTTGGCGGCATTCGGGACCATGCTGCGGATCGATATGCACAAGGCGCTCGACGACGCCGGCGGCATTTTCGGCGATGAAGGCGCGCGCATCAAAGGCAGCGCCCGCAAATCGAAAAAACAGGCCATGTGGAATCCGGTGACGCTCGCCCTGGGAATGAACGATGCGTACCGCGTGCCGATTTCGCAACTCAAACGTGCATTCCAGGCCCACGATTTCCTCTATCCGTGGCTGGGGCAATGGAATGAGTCGCTTGCCCTGCTTGGCAAGTAAGTTAAACTACGCCCCTTACACTCCAGTTCCGAATCTATGACCACCAAAAAACAGCCTCCGGCCAAACGCGCCCCCGAAGAACCAGTCGGCCGGCCTGAAAACCCGTTTATCAGCACCGAGTTTTTCTCCCGGATGCGCGATTACACCGAACGCGATGCGGCCTTTTCCAAGGAAATCAAGGCCATCGGCGACCGTGGCGCCGGCAAGCTGTCGACCGATGCGCGCACGGCGCCGTCGCTCGAACCGCTGCGCGGCGTGATCAAAAAAGGCTTGCCGCTCAAGGATATGTTCGGCCGCATCGTGCAGGGCGTGGAATCGGGCTTGTGGGAGCCGTGGCTGAGCGCGTTCGGCTTCGAACTGCGCGGCGTCAATTACGCCAAGACCGGCCAGCGCAACGCACGCCTGGCGCTCGATATCAGCCTGGCTTCCAAAGCGACGACGGTGTTTGCCAATGCCGGCATTCCCAACTGGCGCAGCCTGGTGGCGGAAGACTGCGCCCAGGTCCAGATCGAAAAGCCGACCGAAAAGACCCCGGCCAAGGCCTACGCCATTTTCTGGCTGGACGGCGCCGACGCATAGTGCGTACGGAGCGCGTCATGTCCTCGCCCACGCGTCGTGCGGGGCGACGGCGTCGATGCGCTCGTTTCCGCCTTCCGCATCTTTATACAAGGCAATACCCTGAACACCTTATTCAAACGCGCGCTGTGCGCCGCCGCGCTGGGCTTGCTGACAGCCAGCGCCCATGCCGACAGCGCCAGCGCCGCCGCCAATTTTTTCGGCAACGCCGAGAAAGCCGGCATCGACATCGGGGACCTGGACCCCGCGCATGCGCTCGTCACCCCCACCCTGGTCAAGGGGCTGTACGCCACCTATAACGCGAGTGGCAAGTTGATGGGCGTCATCAACGAGGCGGGCACCCTGTACGGCAAGGCGGGCGTGTTCAGCACCCTGGGGCCGAAACCGGGCAGCCTTCGCCTCATGACGCCCGCGGAAGTGGGCGAGTTGCGCGCGGAAGTGATGGCCCATCTGGCCTACGACAAACTGATTAAGGTTACCTACGGAAATGGTGGAGGACGCAAGATCCTGACGTTTTCGTCGGTGGACTGCCGCACATGCTTCATCCACGAAACCGAGCTGGTCCAGGCCACGTCGACGCTGAACACGACCTTCTACATTGCGCCGGCCTCGCTGCGCGGGCTGGAGAATCGTGGCCTGGCATTGATGGAACAAGTTGCCCGCATCATGTGCGAGGACAAGCCGGGCGTCGCCTGGCAAAAGTTCTGGGCGACTCGCGAAGCGCCGCCGGCCAAGCCTTGCGCGCTGAGCGCCCAGTCGGTTCATCGCGATACCGAGGCGCTGTCGAGCATCATGGCGGGTGTGAAATCCATGATCCAGGCGGTTCCCATGTTCATCGCCGAAGATGGCTCGCCGGTTCCGAAGAACTTCAACCTGGACATGACGCCCGAGGTGGCCGACACCATGTTCGGGGCGGCGCGCAAGCGTGTGGCGATTGCGCCCACGACCCATTGGCTGGCCGCTGCAAAGCGCAAAAGCTGATTTTTCATCTTTCCATAAAGGTATTCCCGTGAAAACAATGTCACACCACCTCGCCCGCGCCCCGTTCAAACCGGCGAGCGCCATCATGGCCGCCTTGCTGGCTGTGGCGGCGGCGATCGCGCCATCGGCTGCGCTGGCCGATCAGAATACAGCCAGGACCAATTTTTTTGCGAACATGCAAAAGGCGGGCGTGACGCTTGCGGATGTGACCCCGGCCAACGCCGAGGTCGTGCCAACCCATGTAAAAGGCATGTACGGCATTTTCACGCCGGCCGGTAAACTGGTTTCCCTCACGAATGATGCCGGAACCATCAGCACCAAAGGGGGCGACTTGAGCACTATCGGGCTGCAAGCCGGCAAACCACGCCGGATGACGTCCAAGCAAGTCGATGAAGTGCGCGCCGAAGTCATGGCCAATCTCGATTACGACAAGCTGATCAAGATCAGCTACGGCAACGGCGGCGGACGCAAGATCCTGATGTTCTCGGCGGTCGATTGTCCGGGCTGCCAAATGCTGGAAAAAGACCTGGCCAAGGCCGCGTCGCGCCTGAACACGACGTTTTACCTGGTCCCCTCCTCCTTGCTGGGAAGCGACCCCGCAGCCGTGCCAGCGCTGGAAAAGGTGGTCAAGATACGCTGCGACGCCAATCCGGCGTTGGCATGGCAGACATTCTGGGCCAAGCGTACGCTGCCGCAGCCCAAGGCGTGCGGTCTCACCACGCAAAACGTGCAGCGCGATTTTTCTTTGCTGTTCCACATGATGGTCACCTTGAAAGCCATCAAACCTGTGGTTCCCATGCTGGTGTCGGAAGACGGCAAGTGGATTCGCCTGTTCCGCGACATGAATTCGACGGCGCTCGCGGCGGCCTTCGCCGCGGAACGCAAGCCGGACATGACGGCGCCGACGACACAATGGCTGGCGGCGGCGCCGGCCGCCAGCAAGCCGGCCTTGCCGGCGCAGCCAGCCAAGGCCAGGTAAGGCAGGCAAGACGCAAGCGCCTCGCCCTTGGCGCTTACTTCATCGTGAACGTTTGCTGCGCAGTATCGACAGCATAGTTCTTCGCCACGTCCCAGTACGTGAAACTGTACTTGACCACGTCGCCGGCCTTCAGGCCGCCGGCGGCATAGGTATTGTTGCCGGCATCCTGGCGCAGGCGGATGTTTTGTTGGCCGCCGGAATTGACCGTGTAATGCACGTCCGCCCAGGCCGATGAGCGCACTGCGAATTGCAGCGTGGTCGGGCCGGTCTGGGTGGCGCTGACCGAAATCGGCGTTGGCGTCGGGGTTGGGGTCGGCGTCGGCGTCGGCGTACCCGACTCCCACACAATATCGTCTATCGCCATCTGGAACGGCGCCGTCGGCAGTTGCGTCGCTTCGCTGGAAAACTGGAACAGGTCCAGCATCGACTGCAAGGCCACTTTCGGCCCGACCAGGGTCGAAACCGGAATCGTCGCCGTGGCCCAGTCACCGTTGCGCACCAGGCCGTACGTGGTCGCATTGGCCGGGAACTTGACCGCATTCTGGTTGGTGTAGGTATCCTGGATACTCACATTGAAGGCCACATTGGCCGGAATCTTGATGCGGAATTTCAGGTTGCCGTTCCTGAAATTACTCATATCGTGCGCCTGGCGCGATTGCACGCTGCCGCCGAACCACTGGTTGGGCGCGGTGTAGTTCAAGGCCATGACATTGCTGCCCTCGAACGGCGCGATATTACCGGCCGACATGGACGCGTTATTCCACACGAAGATATCCGAACTGGCGCCGGCCACCTGCTTGTTGTTGACGGCGGTGTTATCGGTGAAGACGCCGAACTTGCCCACTTCCGGCGTCGACTGGTTGCCCAGCTTGACCGATCCCTTGCCGTCGAGCTGATACACGCGCACATAATCGACGTACATGGTGCCCGGCAGCGGCGCGGTGACTTGTCCGGGCGAGGCGGCGTCGGTGAAGTTCCCGCCCACGGCCAGGTTCAGCAGCAGGTAGAACGGCGCTTGCAGCGCGCTCGAATTAACCGGCAACGGCTTGTCGTACATATTGTGCTCGACGCCGTTATCGACGACCGTAAAGCGCATTTGCGACTCGGTCCAGTACAGGCGATAGGTCACGAAGCGGTTCGCCATCGAGGTCGGCGCAATATACCAGTTCTTGGTTTGCCACGCGGTCGAGGCCGCGCAGCTTTCGTTACCCGGCACGCAGGCGGCCTGCTGGTACGTGATCACGTTCGCGCCGACGAAGCTGTCGATCGGCGCATTACCGGCGGCGGCGCGCGCACTGGCGCGGTGGCCCATCTCGACAATATCGATCTCGCCATTGCGCGGCCAGCTCTGCGGGCTGGAACCGAGCAACCAAGCGGCCGGCCACAAGCCGGTGCCGAGCGCCGGCGTGCTCACGCGCATTTCGATCATGCCGTACTGCACTTGCACCTTGCCGGCCGAAGTCACTTTGCCGGAAGTAAAGGAGTTGCTGCCGATCGTCTGGCGCTGGGCCTTGATCGCCAGCGCGCGCGAGTTCGATTCGAACGGCACGTTCACGATCGACAGGTTATTCGGGCTGTAGTACTGTAATTCCTGGTTGCCGTAGCCGCACAGGTTGATCTGGCAACCGTTGCCGTCGTCCGCCGTCCACACCAGGCTGTTCAGGCTGGGGCCGTTGAATTCTTCCGACCACAGCAATTGCCCGATGACGGGATTGGTCACGCTGGCGTGCGCGCCGGCGCCGTACATGGCGAGAATGCCGCCCGCGATGGCGGACAGCATGAATTTCCGCTTTGCCTGGATGTTGTTTTGATTTTTCACAATGTCTCCTGATAACTGCTCTTCATAAAAACGGCATCAAGCCGGAAAGCGCTGTGGTAGCGCTTCCACCATCGCTGACACCGCGCTGTGCCGAACTGCGCAAAATGCGGGGGCCTGTTGAATTATTGGAGCAAGGAAACAACCGGTTCCCTCCATTATGGAAACGCTTCCAACTCAGGCAGGTGGAATATATGCCGCCTGAATTTTGATGTCAAGATAAAAAGAATTGCATGTTGTGCAGGCCGCACGCACGCGCCTGCTGGTCTGCACGCCTACCAGCGCGAGGCGTGGTCCTCGGTCACGCCCGCCAGCCGCGTCACGGCGCGGCGCGGCGCATCCCTGCTGGCCCTCACCCATCCGCAAAACGTGCCGATCGGCTGCACGTAACGGCTCGCCGCCACCAGCAGGTTCTTGTCTTCGCGCCGGTATCCTTCCGGCGTGAAATGCAGGTCGAGCAAACCATCGTCGGTGAACACATGCCACGGCGCCATTGGATCGTGCTCGTTGAAATCGAAGGTGGCCGCGCCCAGGCCGATCAAGCGCCCGTCCAGCCACAAGGCGTTCTCGTGCGCGCCAAAGTAACCGGCCTGCAGGTTGAAGCCGAGCGCCAGGCCGTGCGCCGAGGCCCAGCGCCACGCCGTCTCGCGCGCCAGCAAGCCGTTGGAGTAGTCGAAGCTGGCCACCCCGCCATCGAGCGCATAGGCCTGCGTGCCGACGCGTACGCTGCCGCCCAGCGCCAGGCCCGATGATTTTTGCGTCGCATGCACCGCCCCGCCGCGCACCGGCCCGACGGCCAGCAACAGCGGTGCGGCGGGCGCGCCGAAGGCGGCCTCGATCTCCAAGCCCTTGCAGCGCAGCGACAGCGCGCTTGCCGACATGTCGATCCGGCTGGCGCCGAATCTGAAACGGCTGTGGCCGCCCGCGTGCCCGGCCAGGCGCGCCGTCAGTCCCGGCAAGCCGTCGCGCGAGAAGCCGGCCACCACCTCGCGCCGGGTGCGCTCGAACACGTAGGCAAACGCCGTGTTGGTCCAGCCGACATCGACGATGGCGATACCGCAGAACAACTGATCGGTGGCCAGTGCGGTGTAGTGCCAACGCTTGTGGTGAAAGCGCCGCCACCAGCGGCTGCGCGCGTACGGCGCGGCCAGCAGCGCCCAGTCGAAGCGCGTGGCGGCGCCGGCAAAGCGGCCCAAGGCGGGATGGCCGTCCGCTCCGGGAACGGTCAGGGGTGCGGCGGAAAGTGGCGTCATCGCGGTGGCAAGGTGGCGGCGGTCGCCCAGCCTAGCAGATGCGACCCCGCAAGGGCAAGATGCTTGCGCCAGAAACGGAAAAACCCTCCGCCGTGGGCTGGAGGGCTTGTGTTCCTGCCGCCGATCCTTACTGCACCGTCAGAATCACCTTGACGGTATCGTCCACGGCCGACTTGTCGATGTAGCCGATCGCGCTCACATCGGCCGCGACCGCTTTCTTCACCTCGGCGGCCGTGTGATATTCCTTGGGCGCCGTGCCCTTGCCGGTAAACACCAGCTTGGTCCAGATTGCCTTGACCTGGGCCGGCTCCTTTTGCAGCACCTTGGTGTAGAACTCGGTGCGGATGGCCGCGCCCTCATTGAATTCGATCGGCGTAAACAAGGTCGACTTGCCAATGAAAAACTGACCCGCCTGCTCGCTGAACATACGCGTGGCCGGGTTCTTGGGGTTGACGATCACCACGATTTCCGCAAAGGCGGGCACACCCGCCGCAAACAAGCCTGCCGCCAGCAGCATGTTGCCGATTGTTATCTTCATCCTGCTCTCCTTAGAATACGAAATCGATGCCGGCGGCATATACGTTGACGGTGTCGTGGAATCCTGGCTTTGCGCGCAGAAAGGTACCGGCGCCGTCGCGCGGCTTGATGCGGTCGACCTGTACCTTCAAGGCGGCGGACTTGGCGAAGTCCCAGCGCACGCCGATCGCGTTGGTCGACTGCTGGGCCGCCTTGACCACGCCATTGACGCCGGCCGTGAGCGGCGCCAGCGGGCCGGCCGTCGGCAAACCGGCATACGTGCGGGCAGTGTCCTGCTTGGTGTCGCCATAGTAGTAATACGGCGTGATCTTGCCGAAACGATAGCCGAACATCGCGTAATACGAATTGGTGTCCGGCACGATGCGCGAGTCGGTCCTGCGGATCGCATACTCGGTCTGCACCAGGAAATTCTTGTAGTCCATCGTGAAGCCGGCCGAGGTGAACGAACCGTCCACATCGGTGATGCTCAGATCATTCGCGACCTGGACCAGGCCGACCCGGCGCAAGGTGGCCAGCAAGCCGTCGAGCTGTTCACTGTCCTGGATCGTCACCTTGGCGTCGGCACGGCCGACGCGGAAGGTGAACGGACCGTTTTCGGCGACGATATGAATCATCGTGGCCGGCTTGTAAGTGACCCGGTTGTCGTCGGTGATTTTGGCCGATACATTGCCGATACCGGCCTGTGCGGTCACCGTGGTATCGCCGAAGCTGTGCTGGTACACCAGATCGACGCCGTCGAAGGAATCGCCATTGACCTGGCGATACACTTCGGTGGGCGGACGGATCATGGTATTGGCGTAACCAACCTGGCGGAAGTCCGAAATCATGTAGACCGGCATGCCCATGCGACCGACGCGCACCGACAGCTCATCATTGATCTTGAATTTTGCAAATGCCCACGCCAATTCCGCGCCCCAGGCGTCGCGCGCATTCTTGCGCGCCAAGCCCTGCACGGTAAACGACAGCCAATCGTTCATCTTGACCATACCCTGGATACCAAGATTGGAATCGACCCCGGGGCGCGGGTTCTTGCCCACGCCGGCTTGTTGATTCGGCCGCGCGAATTCGATGTCATCCGTATCGGTCGCGGTCAGGGCCGCGGTACCGAATCCGCTGATCGTCACGGTAGGCCCATCGGCCGCCTGCGACGACATGCTGAAAGCTGCCAGGATGACTGAGACCATGGCAAGACGCAGTGGTTTATTCATATTTTCTCCTCGATAGTTCGCTAGTGCTGAGTCCCTAGTGTGGGACACGAGTAACTATTTGTGTACAGCGAACGCGGCTTAATTCACGAAAGCGTTGTATCGAAGGAACATAGACAGGCATTGGCGCGCTTGAATATGGCCGAACACATAACCTTCTTCGTAAACCGTATTTTTATGGCATGCCAAAAGAGAAAATATTCAGACGTGACGAAGCGCAAGCGTGAATTACGCTTGGCAAGCAAAGACGAACCAGGAGGAAAGTAATGATGACTGCCGGGATGGTGCGAGGAGGCTGGCGGCGGCCGCGCCGAGCGGCGCAAGGGGACCAACTGATGAGAACGGCCCGGCGCATGCGCGCGGGCCGCTATCGCTTACTGCACTGTCAGGATGACTTTCACGCTGTCGTCCACGGCCGACTTGTCGATGTAGCCGATGGCGCTGACATCGGCGGCAACCGCCTTCTTCACCTCGGCCGCCGTATGGTATTCCTTGGGCGCCGTGCCCTTGCCGGTAAACACCAGCTTGGACCAGATGGCCTTGACCTGCGCCGGTTCCTTCTGCAGCACCTTGCTGTAGAACTCGTTGCGGATGGGCGCGCCCTCGTTGAACTCGACCGGCGTGAACAAGGCCGACTTACCAATAAAGAACTGGCCCGCCTGCTCGCTGAACATGCGCGTGGCCGGGTTCTTTGGATTGACGATGACCACGATTTCCGCCAGGGCGGGCACGGTTGCGACGCACACACCCGCCGCCAGCAACATCTTGCCGATAATTGTCTTCATGTTCGCTTCCTCAGAATACGAAGTCGACGCCGGCGGCGTAGACATTGACCGCATCGCGGACACCTGGCTTGGCGTTCAGGAACGTGCCCGAGCCATCGCGTGGCTTGATGCGGTCGACCTGCACCTTCAGCGCGGCCGATTTATGGAAGTCCCAGCGCACGCCGAGCGCATTGGTCGACTGCAGGCCGGCCTTCATCGCCGTGTTCACGCCGGCCGACAGCGCCGCCAGCGGCCCGCTCGATGGCAAGCCCGCGTAAGCGCGATCGCTGTCCTGCTTGACGTTGCCATAATAGTAGTAAGGCGTGATCTTGCCGAAGCGGTAGCCGAGCATCGTGTAGTACGAGGTGGTGTCGTGGATCACCAGCGAATCGGTCCTGCGCACGGCGTACTCGCTCTGCACCAGGATGTTCTTGTAGTCCATGGTGAAGCCGAGCGAGGTGAAGGAACCGTCGACGTCGGTCACCGACAGGTCGCTGGCGACCTTGTCCATGCCGACCCGGCGCAGGGTGCCCAGCAGGCCGTCGAGCGTTTCGCTGCCCTGCAGGCTGACCTTGGCGTCGGCGCGGCCGAAGCGCACGGTGAACGGGCCGTTTTCAGCGACGATATGAATCGTGGTCGCCGGCTTGTACTCGACCCGGTTGTCGTCGGTAATCCTGGTCGACATTTTGCCGATGCCGACTTGCGCGGTCACGGTGGTGTCGCCAAAATTGTGCTGGTACACCGCATCGATACCGTCGTAGGAATCGCCGTAAATCTGGCCGTACACTTCCTGCGACGGACGGATCATGGTGTTGGCGTAGCCCACCTGGCGGAAATCGGAAATCATATACACCGGCATGCCGATGCGGCCGACGCGGATCGAGATTTCATCATTGATCTTGAACTTGGCGAACGCCCAGCTCAGTTCGGCGCCATAGGAATCGCGTGCATTCTTGCGGGCCAGGCCCTGTGCGGTAAACGACAGCCAGTTGTTGATCTTGGCGGTGCCCTGGATGCCGAAATTGGAGTCCACGCCGGCGCGCGGGCTGTTGCCCACGCCAGCGGCCTGGTTGAAACGCGCGTACTCAACGTCATCGGTATCGGCGGCCGTCAGGGCGGCCGTGCCGAATCCGCTGATGGTGACGGCAGGAGCATCATCGGCTGCGTGCGATGAAACACTGAAGGCTGCCAGGATCGCTGTGACCAGGGCCAGGCGCAGTGGTTGATTCATTCTTTGTCCTCAAAGGTGTAATTGTTTCAGGGAACGGATTGTGGACTACGGGCAACTATTTGCCTACCGAGGACTACTTCAAATTCGCCAAATCGTTGTAATGAGGAAACACAAGCCATTAGGGCGCTTGTCTATGGCCGAACAAATAATCTTCCGCGCGCAGGGTATTTTTCTTGCGTGCAAAATTGGATAGGCAGTCGCGCAACGACCGTCGCGCCTGTTCAAGCATGAGGGAAAGCGCAGGCTTGAGCGTGGAGAAAGCCGGCAGCGTCTTGCTGCCGGCCGGGTGCGTGGTCAGTCGGGAAGAAGTACCAGGAACACCATCGCCAGGCCGACCAGCATTGCCGCCTGCAGGCTGAAAACGACAGCGGGAATCTGCAGCTCATCAGGAATTTTCATGATCACCTCCACACTTTGTTTGCGTGAAGGCTTAGATTCCAGGCTTGCCGCAAAGTTCCATTTTCTTTGAGGCAAGTCTAACGTTTTGGCAAGGGAATGAACTCGGTTTCGCCGGGCACCTTGTCGAAGCGCTGCTGTTCCCAGTCGTCGCAGGCGCGCGCGATGCGCTCCTTGCTCGACGAGACAAAATTCCAGACCATGTGGCGGTGGCCGTCGAGCGGCGCGCCGCCGATCACCACAAACTGCGCGCCGGCGCCGGCATACACGCTCGCGCCGGTGCCGGCGTCGAGGTACGCCATCGTGTTCGGCGCCAGCAACTCGCCATCGATGGCAATCTCGCCCGTCACCGGATAGATCGCCGCTTCCTGCGGCAGGTCGTCCAACTCGATGCTGCGGCCCGCGTCGAGCGCGATGTCGAGATACAGCGTTTCGCTGAAGGTGGCCACCGGCGACGTGTGGCCGAAGGCGCTGCCGATCAGCACCCGCACCAGCGCGCCGTCGAGCTGCGCCACCGGAATCGCGGTCGCCGGCGTGTGCGCAAAGCTCGGCGCGTCTTCCTCGTGCGCGCGCGGCAGCGCGGCCCACAGTTGCAAGCCGTGCGAGCGGCGCGGCTTGCCGGCCAGATCAAGCGGGGTGCGCTCGGAGTGGACGATGCCGCTGCCGGCCGTCATCCAGTTGATCGCGCCCGGTTCGATGCGCTGGACCGAACCGACGCTGTCGCGGTGCTCGATGGCGCCTTCGTACAGATACGTCACCGTGGCCAGGCCGATGTGCGGATGCGGGCGCACGTCGTGATTGGCCTCGGCCGGCTCGTCGATGGGACCGAAATGGTCAAAGAAGATGAACGGCCCGACCGCCTGCTTGGCGGCGGCCGGCAGCACGCGGCGTACCCGAAAGCCGCCGCCGATATCTTTTTCGTGCGGCTTGAAGAAGTGGGCCACGCTCATGGCGCTACCAGTGTGGTGGTGATGTCGGTCGTCACGCCGGTCATCAGTTTTTGGATCGGGCATTTTTCGGCGGCGGCCAGCAGGTCGGCGCGCTGCGCGTCGGACAGCTCGCCACCGAATCGCAAGGCGGCGGAGAGGCGGTACACGCCCTTGCGCTCGTCGCTGGCGTCGCGCTCGATGCTCACTTCGATGTCTTCGACCGGAATGCCCTTGCGCTTGGCGTACCAGACCACCGTGAGGGCCTTGCAGGCGCCCAGGGCGGCGTCGTACAGGTCGTGCGGCGACGGACCGGCATCGGCCCCGCCCTCCTCGACCGAGCCGTCGGCCGGAATCAGGTGGTTGCGCACGTGGACGATATGGCGCATCGGTTGCGACAGATCGCGCTTGACGGTAATGGTCATGGGTTTCCTTCTAAATCAGGGTGGGTGTTGGCGGAACTTACACCCTTTCGCGGCATCGCGCATCCCACGGAATGGGGGGATGGCGCGAAAATCCGGTCGAAATCGAGCGGCGTGGCGTCGCTCTTGCGCACTGCCTGGGACTACTTCAGCTTGAGTTTATCGGGGCCGCCGAAAAAACAGTAGGGACAGACCTGCTTGCGGTGCTTGGCGATATCGGCGAGCTCGAAGGGCAGCGTATTGAAGTAGTTCAGTTGGTCTTTACCCAGGTCGGGACTGTAGGCATCGGCGAAGCGGCAGCGCTTGGCGGGATCGGTGTAATGGATTTTGCTGAGCCGGTCCGTCACGACCCAGCCCAAGGCCTGGCGCTTGGGGTCGTTCTGTTTTTCCGAATAGCCCGGATAAAAAACGGTGTGCTGCCAGCGCACGTAAGGATGCGTCCGGTCCAGCCTGTCCTCTTTGGCAATCCGCAGTTCCTGGTTAAACAGCTCCTGGGTCCATCCGCCCCACGGACGATAAATGCGGCAGCGGACGATGAAACCGGTGTAGCTCGCCAGCGCGGCCGAGCTATGGTTGATCGAGACGTGCAGCGGATCGGCGGCACTGGCGATGTCGACATCCGATTCGGCGATCGGATTACCGGTATCGTTGGCGTAGACCCGCCATTGGATGCGTACCCGCGGATCGAAGCGGTTATACAGCTCGCCGCCATTTTCCATGATGACGTCGATCGCTTCGCTTCTGCGGGCGGACCAGGTATCGTTCACCACAGGCGCGTAGGCCGGTCCGTTTTTACCCTGGATATGGATATACGACTGCGTGAATTGTTCCTCGAAATGAAACCAGGCGCTCATGCTGTCGGGGCGAACGACGACATCGTCGAGCGTCAACGCAAAGGTGGGGCCTTGGGTTCCGGGTAAGGTGAACCCGGTGATGCCCTTGAAGCCCGACACGGCATCGAACACGCCGCTCGACAAACCGCTTTCGGCGTTTTCGAGCACGCTGCCGACGACGGCCGAGACGACCGTTTCGAGCAGCATCACCACCACCAGGCTCGCGCCGCTCGTGGGCCACGCCAGCAACACCCCGACCACGCCGGTAACGCCCTGCAATGCGGTCAACCACGCCGGCTGGCTGATGTCCACGTCGAAGCTCTCGGCGGTGACGCCGTCGGCGCTGGCATAGTTCATCAGGTACTGCGTATTGCCCTCCATGTAAGTGTGGACGATGCGCAGCTTGAGCGCAAAGTCGACATGCACGGCGATGGCGCTGAAACTGCTGGCGATACCGGTGACCTCGATGACGTCGTGGCCCAGCACGACGTCGATCGCGTTGAGCGATGTCAGCGAAACCGCCGACGGCTCGTACACGGTATTGTACGGACTGTTGATCTGCTTGATGACGCCCGAAATACCCTCAAACTTGGATTGCTCGAAGCGCGAAAACAGCTCGTAGCGGCCGCTGTGCAGGAACAGGTCGTTCAGGATCACGCTATTGATCGAGACCGCGACACCCGTCTTGTGCGGGCCTTTCTGGCGCAGGGTGGTGCCGCTCCAGACGGTGTCGTAGAACGGCACCCCGTAGTCGTCGTCACCCGTGTGGGCCGCCTGCTGCAGGGTTTTTTTGAAGCCTTTGTCGGTCGCCGCCAGGTTCATGTCCACCAGCTTGCTCGCATCGCCCTGGCCGAAACCGGCGATATCGACGCCCAGATTGAGCGAACCTTGCGTGATCAGCACGCCGAGCGCGGAAATCACATAGGCGCGACGGGCAAATGGTTCGAGCAGTGGTGGCGTAAACAGAAATTGATTCGGATCCTGCGTGACCGCCCCCATGATCGCGAAAGAGGTCAGCAGGCTGTTGCCCACGATATCGCCGTAGACGGGATTCGGATCGGTGCCTGAAATGAGCGTGCTGCCGGACGAGACGACGACGACGTGTTCGGTGTCCAGGCCAAACTGGATCGCTTTGCTCTTGTCATCGACCAGCCGCACAACCGGCATGCTGATCCGGGCCTTGACGCTGATCACGCAGCCCAGGGTAGGAAGTCCGGGGCCGGAAAAGGTGAGCGGCCCCACCAGCTCGATATCGGCGAAAACGAGATTGTCGGGGTTGTCGATCAGATCGAGCATGGGCTCGACCAGCACCAGATCGAAGGCCACGGTATTGGCGCCATGGGCCACCGAATTTTTCAGGCGCACCTGCATCAGGTTGTTCACATACGCCGCGTGAATGAACGCCTGTAGCGCTTTTGCGCTGATGCTTAATGCTGCCGCAAACCCCGCATGCAAGGCCATATCAGGAAGCCCTATCGCAAAAAGGACCATCCCGCCAGGAGGCGGGATGGGTGGAAGACGATTGAGTGTCACACGCACGGGTACCTGACCCGAGCCGTAAAGGAGAGCAGCGCACCGTAGTAGGCCAGTCTACAATTTTTCCCACGGGTTCTTTCGAGACCCGGACGTTTCCGATTTCATAATCGCATTCCGGGCGGTGAATGTCAAAACATTAAGCTGATATTTTTCGCCTTTTTCACAACATCACTTGAGTATCTTTTTGTCCGGCCCGCCAAAGAAACAGTAGGGGCAGACCAGCTTGCGATGCTGCGCTATGTGAGCAATGTCAAACGGCAAAACGTCATGGTAAATCAGGTCGTCCTTGCCCAGCTCGGGGGTGTAGGCGTCCGCGAAGCGGCAGCGTTTGGCCGGATCGGTGTAATGGATTTTGCTCTTGCGTTCAGCCACCACCCAGCCGGTCGCGTGCCGCTTGTCCATCTGGTCGAGCGGTGCCGAAAAACCGGGGTAATACGCCACATGGTTCCAGTGCACGTACCGGTGGGTGCGATTGAGCCGGTCGGTGATCCTGACGGCCATCTCCTGGCTGAACAATTCATCGGTCGAGCTGTCCCACGGGCGGTAGATGCGGCAGCGGATGATGAAGCTGTCGTATTTGCCCAGTGCCGGCGACGCATGATCGACGCTCACTTGCGCGCTCGCGGAGTTGAACGCCAGATCGGTATCGACCAGCACCACCGCGGAGGCGCCGGCCAACACCTTCCAGGCGATCCGCACCTGGGTGTCGTGGATGTTATGGAGCGGCTCCGGCGTACTGAAACGCACGACGATCTGGCTCAGTTCGCTCGAGGGCCAATCCAGGTGCTCGACTTTCCCCGTGCTGGTGTAGTTGGGGAATCTCGTGACATAGATGCGCGCGCCGGCCGCGCTGCGTTCGAGCTTGAACCATGCCGTCATGGCCCCCGGCCGCAGCAGGACGTCGTCGCAGCGCAAGGTGAAGGTCGGCCCGCTGGTCTTTGGCAAGGTAAATTGGATAGCCGTGTGAAAACCGGACAGGGAATCGAGGACCGCCGGCATCAGGTCGTCCTGCGAGGCGCCAAGCAGGTTGCCGACCACGGCGCCGACAACCGTCGCCGCCACCGCCGACACGGCAAGATTGACCGCGCCGTCATGCGGGGCGAGCATGATCCCGCTCGCGATCCCCATGGCATGGATGAAGCCGAGCCAGGCCGGCGAATCGAGATCGACGTCGTAGATTTCCCCGGTGATGCCGTCGGCATTCGCATAACGCATCACAAAACTGGTATCGCCATCGAAATACGTATGCACGATGCGCGCTTTGAGGGAAAAACCGACATGAACCGGCAAGACCTCGAAATTGCTGCCCGTGCCGTTGATCATCAGGATGTCCTGGCCGAACACGATCTTCAAGGCATTCAAGGCGGTGAGCTGCAAGGTCGATGGCTCGAAGCTCTTCTTGGGGAATTTGCCGATCAACTGCAAGAGCGCAGTTTGCACCTGAGCATATTTTTGCCCTTCAAAGGTGGCCATGACCTGCGAACGTCCCAGCTGATCGAACATGCGCTGGAAAGCCATTTCGTGCAGGCTGACCGCGGCATCGGTCTTGTGCGCCCCGGCGGTGCGTAACTTCGACGCTGTCCATTGGGTGTCATACAGGGGGGTGCCGTATTCGTCGTCGTCCGTGTGTACGGATTGCAATAGGGTCTTTTTCCATCCTTTCGGTGTCGACACGCGATTCAGATCGACCAACTGGGCGGCGTCTCCCTGGAAGTACAACTCCTGCACGTCGACCCCGATGTTGAGCGAGTCGGCCGACACGCGCACGGAGATGCTGTCCTTCTTGCTGCCCAGAGGCCCCAGCGTGTATCCGAGCAGGACGAAATGGGCAAGCTGGGGCGGCGTCAGAAGCACTGTCGGCATCGCCCTCGCGATCACGCCCGAGAGCATTCCCCCGTTCAGCGGGCCTAAAATGGATGAGGGATACAAGGGAGAGATCTGGTCGCCGCCGATCACGCTCAGATCGTACGTCAGCATGGCAAGGCTGCTCATCTTCAGCCCGAAGTGAAGCGCATTGCCGTTCGGCCGGATGGCGGCCACTTCGCAGGTAGCCGTCAGCTTCACGCGCACGCTCACGGTACGGGTGGGCTTGCTGTCGGCGCTGCAGGTGAGCGTGCCGGCCAGGTCCATCGCAAGGATGACATGTTTGCCCGCGTTCGTTTGCAGCGTGAGGCGCGGCTCGACCTGGAACAAGTCGTAATCGACCGTATACTCGCTCAGATCGCTCTGGGCGACGCCGTTCGCTCCACCCTTGATACGTCCGAGCACGGTATTGTTGACATAGCCGGCATGGATAAACGACTGCAGCACGTCCTTGGTGAAACTGAGCGCCGCGGCAAAGCCAGCATGCAGTGCCATAATGGAAGTCTCCCTGGAAGCGATTCAATTGCAGTCGTGGCAAAGCCGCCGGCGACGATCCAACCGTCAACGCCTGGCCGTCCCATGGCGAAATAGCAATGTATCACTTAATCTTCTGTGGCGATATCAGCAATTTTCCCGGCAGGGGCGCGCAGCGGAGAATGGCTGCGCCCCGAAACCCGACGATAGCGGTAGACGCACGGCAAAGTCATCGCCGCCATGGTGCGAACAGCATGCGCTCAGGTCGCGGTCGAACGCGAAGTCGCTGGCAGCGCCAGCCAATTCCATCACGCCTATTAAGCGAGCGATAAAATATTGACTATAATGCAACCTCGCCAACGTGCTTGCTTCGAGGCATTCCCTATGAAACAAGGCGCTTTTGCACTCCCCTTCGCCGCGCTGCTCGCTATCGCGCCTATGCAGGCGCATGCCGATTTTTCGGCTAGCGCGACAATGTCCAACATCCGCTTCACGCTCACCGATCTCAATCTGGACGACGGCATCGCACCGTCGCTGGTTCCCAAGCTCGACGGCGGCGCGGTGACGCGCGATTTTTCGACTTGGTACGAGGACAATGATGCTCGCAAATACCAATCATTTTCCGCCGATCCGGCGTATTTCGACTCGCGCACGGTCGCTTTCGATACCCCCACGGCAGGCCCCAAACCCAACCGCGTCACCGGCTCGGTCAGCATCGGCGGAGACTCGTTCGATCACTTCGCGCTTGCCGCCAATGCAACGGTCGCAGGGACCCGCCAGCGCACCGCTGGTGCGGGAGCGCTGCTGGTTCGCTCGTTTACGCTCTCGCCCAACACCGCCGTAACGATCACGATGGATGTCACCGTACTTTCCGGAAAAACCAATGCCAACTTCAACGGGTATGGCACCTCCAGCGCCTCTTTCTGGATTGGTAACCGGGCAGTCGAGCGCGCGACGCATGCGGTCGAGTCCCTCTACCAGGGCTCGGGTACGCCGGGGCTGCTTACCATGAGCACGACCTATGAAAGCCAACTGGGGGAAACGTCGGTCGACGCGTACTTCTGGGTCAACGCGTATGCCTGGGAAAACGGCAACGGCATGCCTCTGCCCGTGCCTGAGCCCGAAACCGATGCGATATTGCTGGTCGGTCTGGGGATGATTACATGGCGCCAACAACGGCGCCGGCTCGGCCGCTAAGAAGCGGCGCCGTGTGTCGTGCGGTTTGACGAGGTGGACGATGCCCACGGCTGCACCGAGGCGGTGCTCACTTTCTTCATTCCACCATGTTGAAGTCGGCACACGCGCCGCGCTACCATTGACCATTGGCGGGAGGATCGATTTGACTCTGAAGAAACAGGAAATACTTCGGATCTTCGCGTTCGAAAATTTCTTTACCGGCGCCCATGTAGGCGCGCACCAGTTCGTCCGCGGCGCGGTAACCGTTTCCTAGTTCTAACTGGCATTGACCTAATCGCAAATGTAAAAACGGGCTCCCGATCGCGCCGGTGCAATGCATCGCATCGGACAAGACCTCCTTGCCCTGTGCGAAGCTCTTCGCACGGAAATAGACATCGCCAAGGCCCGCGAGAATGCCAGCCGTTTCCCGATATTCTTCGCGCGGCTCCGGAATGAGCGACAGCGCCTCCGAGAAATTCCGAAAGGCGTGATCGAACTCCCCGATCTCGATCAGCACATCCGCTTCGTCGCAGATCTCTCGAATCTCCGCCGCTATCTTGTCGTCCAATTCCACCACTACCACCTTTATCCATTCATTGGCCGGAAATGCAAGCCACGTGCGCAAGCGCAAACACGGGCATCACGGCGCGACGATATTGCGCGCCACCCGAAAACCCACGATATCATTACTGAGTTGCGCCGAAAACCCGTTGCGCAGCGCCGAGCGCAGATAGCGCGGATTGTACAGCCACGAGCCGCCGCGCAGGATGCGCCGGCTCTGGTCGCCGCCCTGCTCCCAGGCGTCGCCGGTGCTCGGCGCGCCCTGGTAATTGTCGTGCACCGTGTCCTGCACCCACTCCCACACATTGCCGTGCATGTCGTACAGCCCCCACGGATTGGGCGCGAACAGCCCGCCGCGCGTGGTGCCCTGGCGGTACTCGCCCTTGGGACTGCCGTTGTAGGTGTAGTTGCCGTCGTAGTTAGCCAGGCTGGTATCGATCTCGTCGCCGAAGCTGAACGCGGTTTTGGTGCCGGCGCGGCACGCGTATTCCCACTCCGCCTCGCTCGGCAGGCGGTACACCTGGCCGGTCTGCTCGCTCAGCCAGCGCACGTACAACTGCGCGTCGTGCCAGGTCACGCCCACCACCGGATGGTCGTCGGCCTGGGCGAACCCCGGCTCGGCCCAATTGACCTCGCCGTGCGGTTGCCAGCCCGTCGCGCGCACAAACTGGCGCCACTGGCCCACCGTCACCGGAAAGCGCCCCATCGCCAGCGGCTGCTCGATGCCGACCCAGTGCTGCGGCGTTTCGCGCTCCACCCACGCTTGCTGCGAGCCGGCCCGCATCGCGATCTTGCGCTCGTGCTCCGGGGACCCCATCTGGAAGCGCCCGGTCGGCAAGAGAACCAGTTCCGGCCCGGTGCCCGTCCCGTCCAGGAAGCGGTCGCGCAGCACGCCTTCGGTATCGGCCACCGGACTGCCCTGCTCGGGCGGCTGGGCCGACGATTCGGCCACGCTGCGTTCGGCCATCTCTTCGCGCGCACGCTGCTGCTCGGCGCGATACGCCGCCACCGCCTTGGCCTGCATCGCCTTGCGCTGCTGTTCCTCGCGCGCCTTGCGCTCTGCCTCAAAGTCGGCCTCGCGCCGCTCGCGCAGTTGGCGGCTCAATGCTTCCTTGCGTTCGCGCTTGGCCGCATCGGCTTGCGCGCGGTCGATCGCCTCCTGCTCCTTGCGCTGCTTTTCCTTGAGCAGATGGGCGGCGGCGGCAGCTTCCGCCTCGGCCTTGCGCTGCGCCGCCAGCTGCCTGGCGCGCACTTCTTCCTGCGCGCGCTGGGCCACCTGCTGGGCGGCGTGCGCAAGCTGTTCCTGCGCCTGTTGCGCCGCATGCTGGACCGCCAGTTCCTGCGGCGACGGCCCGACCGCGCCGCGCAGGGCGGCCAGCAGGTCCGGCACCGTGAGCGGGCGCCGGTCCGGGTCGAACGCAAACCCGCTGCGCAGCGCATCCCATTCGCGCGCGGACAAGGCCTCGGGCCGCGGCGGCTCGTGACTGGCGCTGCGCGGACCGTCGAACGGCATGTGCCCTTCCACCATCTGGTAGATCATCACCGCCACCGCATACACGTCGAGCGCGCGGCTCGGCTGGCGTTGCAGGGTGCCCGCTTCCGGCGCGCGGTAGCCGGCGGTGCCCGAATTACCGGGCGCTTCGAGCCCGATGCTGCTCGCGCTGCTGCGCGCTCGCGCGGCGATGCCGAAGTCGAGCAGTTTGATCTCGCCCTTTTTGGTGACGAACACATTGCCCGGCTTGATATCGCGGTGCACCAGCTTGTGCTTGTCCCACGCGTACTGCAGGGCCTCGGCAATCGGCGCCAGCAGTTCCTGCACGCGCGCCAGGGTGAGTGGCCCTTCACGCGCCAGCAGGCTGTCGAGGTCCTCGCCTTCCAGGCATTCCATGATGATGAAGTAGCTCGACGTGGCCGGGTCCTGCGCCCATTCGTAGACCCGCACGATGTGTTCGTGCGCCAGGCGGCGCGCCTGGGTCGCTTCTTCGATCAGCAGTTTGGCGTGGGTGGCGCTTTGCGTCAGTTGCGGCGGCAGGATCTTGAGCGCGACCATCGCGCTGTGACCGAGTTCGGCGTGCGTGGCCAGGTCCATCGCCTGCCACACCTGGCCCATGCCGCCCTGCGCAATGAGCTGTTCGAGGCGGTAGCGGCGGTTTTGCGGCCCGATCTCCTGGCCCACCATCAGCCCAATCTCGGTGCCCTGGCGGATGTGGATCGCCGGCGCCATGGGCGTGCCGCTGCCGCCGGGCGGCGCGTACTCCGCGTCCAGGATGGCGTTCTTGCGGCTGTCGAATTCCTGCTGGCTTAACAGGCCGTCTTCGTGCAGGCTGCGCAGCTCGCGGATCTTGTCTCTTGCCGTTTGCATCTGTCCTGTCAAGCTTGGATCGCCGCGCCGCATTCGGCGCAGAATTTGTCAGTGGGACCGGCCCGGTGCCCGTTAATGCACATGCGGCACACGCGCACCTGCGCTCGCGCCGCCTGATCATAGCCTACCCTCGCCCCGCCCTGCGCCACGCCGATGCCCAGGCCAGACTGCGAGGCCAGCGCCGCCTTGTTCACGTCGTTCTGCATCCCCAGCAAGTCGAGCTGGTGGCGCCGGTCCTTGTCCACTTCGGCGTCGCGCAGGGCGCGTTCGCGCTCGACCCGTTCCTGCGCGCCGCGCGCCGCTTCGGCCGGCGTGACGCTGTAGGTCGCCGCCACCACCGACGCCAGCGCCGCCAACTGGTGCGGCGTCATGCTGGCGTGGACCTGGGTTTTCATCACGTCGGCCAGCGCCAGCGCGTTCGGGCCGGCCGCCAGCGCCACCTTGCCGGTGTCGCTCAAGGCGCCGATGGTCGAGACGCGACTGATCTCGATGCGCGCCAGCTCCGCTTCGTGCGCCTGCTGCGCGAACTGCGTTTCGCGCTCGTGCCCAAGGCGCTTGAGTTCCTGCTGCCAGGCCGCTTCCTGCTCCTGCCGGCGCAGCGCGTGGCGCTTTTCTTCGGCTTCCAGTTCGATCTGCTGCGACTGGCGCTGGTGGCGGCCGTCGGCGTCGATCGTGCGCAGCAGTTTTTCGTGCTGGGCAATCGCATCCTGCTGCGCGCCGCCACGGCGCAGGGTCCCGATCTTCTGGTTGATTTGTTCCGCGTCGGCCCTGGCGCCCGCATCCTTGAGCATGTCGGCGCGCAGCAGGTCGCGCTTGCGGTCCAGCGCCAGTTCTTCTTCCCATTCGGCGATGCGCTCGGTCTCGCGCTTGTAGGCGGCGTTGGCCAGCGCCAGCGACTGCCACTGGGCGGTGTGCTGTTCCTGTTCCAGTGCCGCCTGGCGTTCGCTGGCGGTTTTTTGCGCCTGGTGCAGGCGCGCGAGCTCCGCGCGTTTGCGCGTTTCGTCCTCGATCCCCAGCGCCTGGGTGATCTTGTTCTGGATCTGCTGTTGCAGCAGCTGGTGCGAAAAGCGCTGCTGCGCCAGCTGGCGCATCTCCAGCGCGCCCTGCTGCGCCACTTCGAGTTCGGTGCGCATGCGAATCTGCGCCAGGTGGCGCAGATGCGCCCACTCGGTCGACTCGTCCTCGCGCGCCGCGCCCTTCTTGGCCAGTTCGTGTTCCAGCTCGGTGACGATGTCGCCGGCGCCGCGCTCGATGGCCTGCTTGCGGTTCTTCGACTCGACGATGCGGCCATACAGGTCGATCTCGCGCGCGCGCAGCGCCTGCAGGCGCTCGGCGTTCTGCAAGGTCAGCCCGGCTTTTTCGATGCTGTCGTCCTGGCGCAGTTCCTGGCGGCGGTAGCGCAGGCGGTTTTCCTGCTCCTCGACCCGGATGCGCTGCCATTCTTCGTCGTTGTATAACTGGTCGAGCTGTTTCGCGTGTTCGAGCTTGACGTGGCGCTCGTCGGCCACCAGCCACAGCGTGCCGATGCGCGCCTGGTGGGCGTCGAATTTATCGTGGCGCAGGGCCAGCGTATCGACCTGCGCCACCGCCAGACCGTACTGGGCCAGGCGCAGCTTGAGCGCACCTTGCAGGCGCTCGTCGAGCTGTGGGCGCAGGTCGCGGTTGCCCGACATGTCGCGGATCGACTGGCCGGCGATGAATTCGGCCGCCAGCTGGCGCACCGAAGGCGCCAGCAGTTCGCGCAGGTGCTCGGTCGTCACCGTGCCCGGCATGGTCATGAAGTGCCGGGCAAAGGCGCTGACCTGTTCGATCTTCATGCTCACGGTGAACTGCGCGCCGATGGCCAGGTGCTCGGACGTTTGCAGGTCGTCGAACGAGAATTCGACCGGCATGGCGGCGGTGCGCGTGATCAGGATTTCGGCGTGCTGGTTGCGCAGCAGGTGGTTCAGGCGCGTGAAAAAGCCCTCGATCTCGTATTCGCCCTGCGGCACCTCGGTCGCCTTGTCCGCCTGGAGGATGTAGGCGCGCGTGGTGGCCGGCACCCGCAAGGTCTTGACGAACAGGCCGGAAAGCTGCTCGACGCCGAAAAACACCGCCAGTTCGCCGGGACCGGGAATCCAGCGGTTCTCGCGGAACACCGGTTCGTTGCGCGGCCCGCCCAAGGTCAGGCCGCACCTGGCGCAATAGCCCGCATCGCCGGCATTCTGATGCTCGCAACGCGGGCAGGTGACGCCGCCAAAACCAAACATCTGGAACATATCGACTCCTGGTTGTTCAACTTGCACCACATTTTACGAAACCTGGCACGGCCGTCACGATTTTAGCAGGGGACAAGGCGCACGACCGTCGCGCACACCGCCCCTCGCCGTTTCTCTTGAACGGGTGTTCAAATAATCCCGATCCGCTCCACCAGCGCCACGCTGGCGCCGCGTTCGCGCAGCGCCTCGGCAAAGCCCGGCGCCAGCGCGTCTTCCCACGTTTTGGGCAGCAAAATGCGGTCGCCGGCGACGGCCTGCCGCAAAATCAGTTCGCACTTCGGCGCGCAGCCGTCCACCGTATCGACCCGCCCCGCGTGCCAGGCGCCCGAGCAGCCGCTCGCGATCACCCGCCCGCGCGCCAGGAATTCGCGTCCCCGCGCCATGCGGTCGGCCATCACCAGCGCCAGTTCGAACGAATTACCCTGGAAGCGCGCCTGCCCGAAGCGCACCACCGTGCGCCAGCGACCCAGCGCGCGGCCGTCGAAATGGCGCGCCCCGGCCAGCGCCTGGCGCACCGCCAGCAGCTGGACCGGGTCGAGCCCGGGCGCGGCGATGGTTTCTTCTTCGTCCGCGCCCACACCGCCCAGCGGATACACATTCACCTCGACCCAGCACAAGCTGTCGTTGACGCCGCCGCTGTGCAGCGGGAACCAGGCGCGCGCCGAGGCCACGCTGGCCGCGCCGTCGGGCTGCCCGGTCAGCGCGCCCAGCCAGCCCAGGCCATCCGGCCCGCCCAGCAGCGCGTGCGCCGGGGCGTTGACCACGTCATGGCCGCCGATGCGTCCCAGTTGCCATTGCTCGGACCAGCCGTTGGCCAGCACCGGGCTGCTCGGCCGCCACACGCCGCGCGCCATGCGGTCGGCCAGCACCACGGCCAGTTCCCAGTCGCGTTCATGGCGCCCGGGAGCGCGATCGATGCTGATGACCACCTGGTCGCGGCTGTCGCAACAGCCTTCGGTCAGGCGCGCCAGGCGCACCACCTGTTGCATGCGTTCGGCCAGGGCGGCGTCACCGGCGCCGCTGCATTTGACGTCGGCGCGGCCCGCGCGCGGGCGCACGGTGGCGCTGACGGTCAGCAGTGCGCCGCCGGCCAGCACGCTGCGGCATTCGGCCCCGTGGCGTTTGTCGGCCGGTTTGTCCGTTGCAATGCTCATGCCGGCTCGCTTTCGGGGAGAACTATGGCCACGCGGCGCGCGGCGCATGCGTGTTCGAGGTTGGCGATGATGCGGTCGGCGTCATCGAACAGCGCCGCCAGGTCGGCATCCCCGGCCAGTCCCAGGCGGGCCAGCAAGGCCCAGGCTTCGTCCAGCGCGGCGCCGGCGCGCAGGCTGTGGCGGGTGCGGGCCAACTGGCGGTCGGCCGGCAGCATCTGGCCCGGCGCGGCCAGCTCCAGCGCCGGCATGGTGTTGACCGACAGGCTCACGCTGTCGAGCCGCTGCAGCAGCGCCGCATGCCGCTGGAACAGCGCCTGGCCGGGCGGCAGCAGCGCCATGCGCAGGCCGTGCATGACGCAAGGCAGTTCGAGGAACAGGCGGCGCAGCGCTTTGGCGTCGGCGCCAATGGCGTCCAACGGCGCGGCAATCGGCTCGCTTTGCGCCGGCGGCGCCGGCGCATCCGCCACGCTGACCGCGCGCGCCAGCAGCATTTGCGCGTAGTCGATGCGATCGCCCAGGTCCACCGGCATGCAATCGTCGACGCTGATGCCGAAGCGTGTATATAACAGTTGGTTGAAGCCGCCGCGAAAAGTGTTCCATTCGTCCAGCGTGGTGCAAGGCGGCAGCGCCAGGTGACCGAGCGCCAGTTCGCGCTGGAGCGCGCACTCGACGGACGCCGCGAACTCGCGCACGCCGAGCGTGTCGCCCGCCTCGCTGGCCAGGAACAGGTCGAAGCGCTGCTGCGCCACGCGCGGATCGGGACCATCGACGGCGAACGAGAGGCGCAGGCCCAGTTCGGGCGCGGCGGCGAACGGCGCCAGGTCGACACCATACGGGCCGGGATGAAAGCAGAATGCGTTCTCGGTCTCGGCCAGCACCATGCGGCTGCCTTCGGTAACGCGGCGCGTGTGGCCGCCCTGGTCGGCCACCACGCCGGTACAGCCCTTCGGCACCGTGCAGCCGGAGCCCATGCGCAGCGCCAGCGTGGCCGTGCCCAGCGCCGTGGTATCGGGCGGGGTGGCTTTGGCGTGGCGTTTGAACAGCCCGATCATGGTGTTTCTCACGCGGGCACCGGTTCCACCGCGAAGCACGCGCCGCACTGCTGGAAGTGCGATGCGGGCGCGCCATCGAAGCGCCAGCCGCATTCCAGTTCGCCGTCGGCATCGAGCCGGCCTTGCAGCAAAATCGCCCCGCCGCCGTCGACCACGCGCAGTATCGCTTGCTCGCGCAGCAGGCGCGCGGCGAACGGCGCGGCGGCGTCGAGCGAGAGGATCAGGCGCCAGTCGTCATCGTGGGCAACGAAATGCAGCGTCCAGTGGCCGTCGTCGGTCAGCAGGCGCGCCAGGTCGGCGCCACCGGAGGCGGCGCGCAGCATGCCGGCGCTGCCGCTCCAGGTGTCGTCGTTGGCCGCGCGCGCGGCGCCGCGCCGCTCGATCGCCAACTGGCGAAAGCGGCGCAAGGTCAGCGGCGAAGCACGCAGGGCCGCCAGTTCCGCGCTGTTCAATGGGTGGCTAGCGTCGATGGCGGCGAGCAGCACGGCGTCGGCCAGCATCAGGCGGTCGCCCTCCACGCGCGGCGACAGCAGCAGGCGTTCAAGCAGCTTGCGCTCCGGTTCCTGGTTCATTTTCACATCATTCTCCTTCATGGAACAGCGTCGAGCAGGCTGGCGATGGCGGCGTCGCGGCGCTTGCGCAGGGTGGGCAGCGAGACCTGGTCCAGCAGCGCCAGTTGCTGCATGGTCGGCAGCTCGCCGGTGGCCGGGTCCAGCCATTCGCCGGGATAGCTGTCGTCCTGCCCACCGATCATCTTGAGATACACGGCGAGGCGCACAGGCAGCGAAGTCGCCGCCAGTGCGCGGGCGCTCCAGCTGCCGTGCTCCTGCGCCACCCACGCCAGTTCCATGAAGCGGGGGGGCAGTGAAAGGCTGGCGGCAATCGCGCTGTCGTAGGGGGCCGGCTGCGGCGCCTCCGGTGCGGCCGGATCGGGCTGCGCGCCGTCGCTATCAAGCGCCACCTCTGGCAGGATGCGGCTCTCGCCCTCTTCGACGGCGGCGTCGGCCACCCTCCACAGGTCTTCGAGCCAGTTGGCCGCTTCGCCGGCGTCGTGCAGCCAGTCGCTGTCGCGGTTGGACGATAATTCTTCGTAATCGCCGATCTCGAGCAGCATGGCGCCGATCTTCCCGGGGCTGGTTTTCAGGTTGGCGAAGCGCTTCGATTTGGTGTGCAGCGGCCCCGCGCCGCCGCCGAAGCGTTCCAGCGACTCGCTCCAGCGCAGCACCCACTCGGCCTTGCAGGCGCCGATGGAGCGCATCTGGCGCACTTCGATCGGCATCGCCGTCACCTCGCGTCCGAGGATGGCCGCCACCTGCGCGGCATGCTCGCGCCAGCCACCGAAAATGCGCGCGATGTCGCTGTAGGCGGTGTCCAGCATGCGGTACGCATACATCTTGTTAGGGCTGCAAGCGCGCCCGCAGGCGGCCTGGTAGTTGTCCGAATCGACTTTATCGCGCACGCCCGCGTACATATCGTTGACCTTTTTGCGCAACATGGCGTCGCCGCCGGGCGCAGCCCAGAACGGGCCGATTTTCCGGTGTTCGTTGGCCACCGCGGCGGACAAGGCGGCCCAGTCGGCGGGGCGCGCGCGCAGCTCGTACAACAGGCTCAGTGCCAGTTCGAGCACGCTTTCGCCATAGCTGTTGGCGCTCGCCCCGGCACGCGCCGAGCGCGCGCACGCGTGCAGCGCTTCGGCCGCCAGGTCCACATACTCGGCCAGCGTATCGGGCGCGTCGGGCGCATCAAGCAGGCGCGCCGGCGACAGAACCGCAAACGCCTCCAGGGAGCAGTGCCCAAGCAGTTTGCGCACCTGTTCCCAGCCCTGCTCCTGATACCGGGTTCCCGGCAAGCGCATAGCATCCCTATCGTTGTCTTGGCATCAAAATAATGCCATACAACCGGAATCGGCAAGGCGCGCTTGAAACGCCTATTTACCCTTCTGTTCTGGATTCTGGGCCGCCATCGCCCCCAGCACGGCCGCCACGATGGGCGCCGCGTGCTCGCCCCCGGTAGCGTCGGAATGGCTGACAAAGGCCGCCACCGCCAGGCGCCGGGTCTGGCCCGGCAGGCTGCCCGGTTCCAGCCAGCCGGTGAACCACACCGTGGCCAGGTCGCGTCCATCCACGATGGAAGGCGAGGTGCCGGTCTTGCCGGACAGGCCACGCCGCACCGCCGCCAGGTGCGCGCCGCGAAAGGCGCCGGCCGCCGTGCCGCTGTCGACCACGCCCTTCATCCCGGAGCGCACCCGGTCCAGGCGCACGCCGAGCGCCGGCGTGGCGCCGGCAAGCGCGTCGCGGCCGTCGAGCGAGAGCAGCAGGCGCGGAGCGATCACCCTGCCCTCGCCCACGGCGCCGGCCACCAGCGCCATTTGCAGCGGCGTGACCTGCATGCGCAGGCCGATCGCCATCTGGCGCAGCTCGTGGCGCGTGTGAATCGGATCGATGTGGGCGGCACTCGCTTGCAGCGCGTCCCAGCTTGACCATGAAAAATCGGGCGGCAGCAAGCCGCCATCGAGGCGCGCGGCCTGTTCGAAGCCGAGCCGGTGCGCCATTGCCACGATCGGGCGCACGCTGTCGAGCGCGCCGCCGTCGAGCGCCTGCAGGTCGGGCGCGCCGCCGTCCGGCCGCCCGAACAGGCTGCGGTCGCTCAGCTCACCGGACCAGGCGAACCAGGTATTGAGGCTGTAGGTCAGCGCCTGCGACAAGCCAAGACGCCCATCCTGCGCGCGCCGGTCCAGGTGCTGGTCCTTGTAGTTGGTGATGTGGGCCAGTCTGGTATCGAGCGGATAACTGGCCGCATTGGTCTGGAAGGCGAAGCCCTTCGACTGCGCCATGCGGTTGATCGCCGGCAGCGGCAGGCCGGCCAGCAGCGCTTCGAGCTGCGGATCACGCCTGGCGGCCAGTTCCAGCCCCAGCGCGCTGATCACCTTGAAGGTCGAACCGGGGCTGCGGTGGGCGCCGCCATCGTGCTGCAAGGCCGGCAGGCGCAACGGGCTGCGGGCCGGATTGGCGCGGTCGAAATCGCGCACCTCGTTCCAGTTGGCCGGGGTGACGGCGGCGCCGCCGGCGCCGGCCGCCGCCAGCACGTCGCCGGTGGCGGTATCGAGGATCACCAGGCCGGCCTGGCGGCCCGGCGTCACCGCCTGCGCGCCGCTGCAGGCGCCGCCGTTCCAGTGGCCGCGCCGCATCCCGATGCACTCGAGCGCCTGCTGGCTGGCCGTTTGCAAGGCCAAATCGAGGGTCAGGCGCGCCTGGTGGGTCACGCCATCGGGCGCGGGCAGGCGCGCCAGCATGCCGGCCACGCTGTTGGCGTGCGCCGCGCGGATGCCGAGCAGCGGCGCCAGTCCCGCATCGCGCGCCGCGCGGCTTGGCTCGCCGCCGCTCCAGAGGACCGTGCCATGACGGTCGGCCAGGGTCACCGACGCCAGGGTCGTGGCGCGGGCGGTGGCGCTGTTGGCCGCCAGCGGCTGCCATGCCAACTGGCCGCCGGCCACGCGCAGATGGCGATACTGCTGGTCGCCCGCGAGACCGGCCATGCGCAGCGGCGCGGCGTCCAGGGTGATGCCGCGCGCGCCGGGCTCCACGTCCAGCACCAGCGACTGGACCGACCCAGCCGAGGGGCAATCGCGCCCGCTGCAGGCGTCGCGGGGCTGGCCGCGCAGGCGCGCGCCATCCACCGACAGCAGGCGCCCGACCAGCATCAATTCGATCGCCTGGCCGGCTTGCGCGGCACGCGGAAGCGCAAGCGTCAGGCGCGCGGACGCACCGGCGACGGCGTCCGGCCAGGCTTTGACGCGGGTCCATGGCGCCCAGCCTTGCGGCACATCGGCGAACAGGCGCGCGGCCGCCGGCGGCATCGACGCGGTGGTGGACGCCGGCGCGCTGGCCACGCTGGCCTGCCACTCGCCGCCCTGATGCGGCTTCATGCGCCACGCCAGCAGGCGCCGTTCGCTGTTGAACACCTGGACCTGTTCGCGCACATAGTCGCCGTCGGCCATGCGGTACAGGCGCTTGAGCAGCTTGAGGGAATCGGGATCGAGGCGCGCACCGGGCCAGCCGGCCAGTTGCGCGGCGCGCGTGCCGTCGCCGACCGCCTGCCATGCCGCCAGGTCGCGCGGCGCCAGTTCCGCCAGTCCGCCGGAACCCAGGCGCACCAGGCCATGCCGCTGCAAGGCCTGGAACAGGGCCTGGTCTTCCAGGCTGGCGCGCGGCAGCAGCGGCACCTGGTAACGCCCGGGAGAGAACCACGCCGACACGGCCGGCCCGTCGGCCGGAAACGCCACCACCAGCGCTTTGGCGGCGTTGGCGACATCGCCCGTCTGGAAAAGCTGGACCAGCAGCTCGCCGGCCTGCGGACAGCGCTTGCTGGCACGGCGCTGGAAGCGCAAGGCGGCGTCTTTCCAGACCAGCCAGCCCTCGCGCCGCAGATCGGCCGCGCCGCGCGCGCCCCCAGCGGCGAGCGCGCCCTCGCCGACCCAGCGCATGGCCGGCTGCGCCCCGGTCCATTCGAGCCGCAATGGGGCGGCATAATCGATCGAGGCCCTGCCGCTCAGTTGTACTTGCGGCATGCCCGCCACGTCCGGCCCGGCCAGGGCGATGTTACGCAGCGTGACTGGGCTGGCCGAGGCGTCGTTGCGGGCGACCCAGCGCGCCACGTCGGCGAAGCGGTAGCCGATGCGCAGCGGAAGCAGGCGCGCATTGGCGGGACCCTGCATTTGCGTGCACAGGTCGATCCGCACGGGCGGCGCGCTGCGCAGCCTGGACGCGACCAGCAGCGTTCCGCCGGCGTGGGACGTAACGCTGATGCCGGGCTGCGGCGCCACGTCAAATTGCGCTCCGGGCAAGGCGCCCTGCAAGGCATCGGCCGATACCGGTAGGCCGGCGTCATGCAGGATGGCGGCGCCGGGTTCCGATGAAGCGGCCAGGTGGCGCGCGTGGGCGCTGATGAGCAGCGCGCCCGCGCACGCGGCGATGGCGCCGGCCGCGCCGATCCAGTGCGCCGAGGTGAGCGCAAACGTGCGTGGCGCCACCGCTTGCCGCGCACCCTGGCGCAAGTGGCGCGCGCGGCGCCATGCCGTCCGGCGTCCGGACCACGCCTGCACAACCGAATCGAGCCAGCCTGTCATCATTTCTCCGCAAATTCCGTGGCACGCCTCGCGCGTGGCCTGCCTGGCACTAGCGGGGGGCGCAGCGAAACCAAGCAAGCTTATCAACTGTGCAAGCTTGCCGGCCCACGTTACGGAACTTACGTTTGCCCCGGATTCTGTTTCAATTGTAAGCAGGTGAATCAATGGTCCGGAAGCGTCGGGCGCCTTGCTATATTGGATTCATAGGAATTCACAAGGAGAAGTAAAAATGAAGCGCACCCTGACCTTTGCAGCACTGATCACCCTTGGCGCCACCGGTTTCATGCCGCTGCCGTCGGTCGCTCAAACTGACTTCCGCGTGATCATCAACACCGCCCCGCCCGCACCGCGCTTCGAAAGCGTGCCGGCGCCACGCAACGGCTACGTGTGGGCGCCCGGTTTCTGGAACTGGGAAAACAACCGCCACGTCTGGACCGCCGGCCACTGGGAAAACGCGCGCAGCGGCTACGAATACCGCCGTACCGAATGGATCCGCGATAACAACAGCTATCGACTCAACCAGGGCGGCTGGCAGCAGGTGTCGCAGCAAAACTATGCGGTAGTGCGCGTCGCGCCGCCACCGCCACGTTACGAACGCATGCCGCGCCCGCGCGCCGGTCATGTGTGGGTTCCCGGTCACTGGGAATGGCGCGGCAACCGCCACGCCTGGATCGGCGGCCAGTGGATGCGCGACCGGGCGGGCTATGTGTACTCGCAGCCGGCCTGGATCCAGCGCGATGGCAACTGGTACATGGAACCGGCCCGCTGGAGCCGCCATGGCGAAGGCCGCGACCGCGACCGTGACGGTATCCCGGACCGCCTTGAAGGCCGCGACCGTGACCGCGACGGCATCCCGGACCGCCTCGAGGGCCGCGACCGTGACCGCGACGGCGTCCCGGACCGCCTGGAAGGCCGCGACCGCGACCGCGATGGGGTGCCGGACCGCCTTGAACACCGTGACCGCGACCGTGACGGCGTGCCCGACGCCTACGACCGCGATCGCGACAACGACGGTGTGCCGAACCGCGCCGACCGCGACCGCGATGGCGACGGCGTCCCGAACCGCCGCGACAGCCGTCCCGACAATCCACGCCGCGACTAATCCGGTGTAGTTTCAACAAGCGCCAGCCCGGCTACCCGGCTGGCGCTTTTTCATGCGTCGCCCGGCGCCATGCGCGCAAGATAAGCGGCCCTGCCCTCTTCCCCGCGCAGGTCGCAAGCCACCTTGCCCTCTTCGAGCACGATGATGCGCCCGGCCGACAGAATCGTTTCGCGCCGGTGCGCGACGATGATGCGGGTCATCGGCAAGGCGCCGATGGCGGCGTTGACAGCCTGCTCGCGCTGCACATCCAGATGGCTGGTCGCTTCATCGAGCAACAGCAGGACCGGTTCGCGGTACAGCGCGCGCGCGATCAGGATGCGCTGTTTCTGCCCGCCCGACAGGACCGTGCCCATGTCGCCGATCAGCGTATGAAAACCCATCGGCATCGCGTTCACGTCGTCCTCCACGGCGGCGCGGCGCGCGCATTCGCGGATCCGTTCCATCGACGGCGCATCGGCAAAGAAGCTGATGTTGTCGGCGATCGAGCCGGCGAACAGCTGGTCGTCCTGCATCACCACGCCGATCTGGGCGCGGTATTCGCCCAGACCGCTCCGGTTGAGCGCACGGCCATCGACCTCGATCTCGCCCTCTACCGGTTCGAGCAAACTGGCCAACAGGCGCAGCAAGGTCGTCTTGCCGCAGCCGGACGGGCCGACAATGGCCACCGATTCGCCGGGGGCGATTTCCAGGTCGATCCCATCGAGCACCCAGGGGTCGCCCGCGCCGTAGCGAAAGCGCAGATCGCGCAGGCGGATCGCCATCGGTTTGCTCTCCTGGTTCGACGGCAGCGGAAGGTGGCACACTTCGCACACTTCCGGCGGCGTGAGCGCAATGTCGGCCAGGCGTTCGGCGTGCAGGCGCAGCATGAACAGGTCGAGCGCCTTGTTGATCAAGGCGCTCACGCGCCCCATGAACTGGTCCTTGTAGCTGATAAAAGCGAGCAGCATCCCGACCGAGAACGTATTGTTCAACACGCGCTCGGCCCCCAGCCACACCACCAGGATCGCGATAATGCCGATCAGGAGCGAGTTCACGGTGCGGAACATCAGCCCCAGTTTTTGCGTGGTCACCTGGCGGTTCACGGTTTCCACCAGCAGGTTGAGCCAGTGGGCCTGGCGCGAGGCCTGCGCGTTGAACAGTTTAATGGTGCGCATGCCGCGCAGGGTTTCGAGAAAGTGGCTGTCGCGCTTTGCGCCCCACACGATCGCTTCGACCGAGGCATCGCGCAGCGCCGTGTACGACGCGGCGCGCACCAGCGCATACAGCACGCTCCCCGCCACCACCAGCATGGCCAGTTGGGGCGCGTAGAACAGCATCACGCACAGGGTGATGGCCGCCATCAGGCCGTCGAGCAGGATTTCGACCATGTCGGTGGTGATCGCTTGCAGGATCACTTCCTGGGAGCCGAAGCGCGACATGATGTCGCCCAGGTGGCGGCTTTCGAAATACGCCGCCGGCAGGCTGACCAGGTGGCCGAACAGGCTGGCGCGCCCGGCCACCTTGATGGTGCTGGAAATGGCGATCAGGGTGGCGCCGCGCGCCGCCGTCACCGCCACCCGGATGATCAGCAAAAATGCAAACCCCAACGAGAGCGTCAGCAGCAGGTCGCGGTCGGCGCTGACCAGCGCTTCGTCGACCACCCACTGCATGAAGAACGGGCTGACCACGGCCAGCACCTCGATCGCCAGCGCCATGGCGGCCAGTGCGAACAGCGACTGCTTCACGCCGGTCATGCGCCCGAGCAGCGCGGCGCGGCGCACACGCGGGCGCGCCTGTCCCGACTCGAAAGCGGCGGTGGGACTCAGTTCCAGCGCCACCCCGGTAAAGTGTTTCAGCACGGTGGCACGCGGCAGGCGGCGCACGCCGACCGCCGGATCGTGGATCACGACGCCCTTGGCGCTCACCTGTTTCAGGACCACGAAGTGGTTCAGGTCCCAGTGCAGGATACAGGGCGTGGCCAGCATCTCCAGTTCTTCGGGTTCGAGCCGCAGGGGCCGCGAGGCCAGTCCCAGGTGCACGCCGATGCCAACCAGGTCCTTGAGCGTGGCGCCGCGCAGCGACATGCCGAAGCGGCGCCGCAGGTGCGCCAGGTCGCTGCCGTTGCCATGATATGCGGCGATCATCGCCAGGCAGGCCAGAGCGCATTCGGCAGCTTCCGTTTGCAGGATCGACGGCAGGCGTACGCCCAGGCCGGCGGCGGCGTCAAGTGGTTTGCTCATCGTCCCAGTCTCCCGGTGATGGTGTAGACCGGATCGAGCACCCATTCGTACAAACGGCGGCGCTCGAGCAAAATATCGGCGTCGACCTGCATGCCGGGGGCAAGCGGCACGCGCGCGCCGTAGGCCGTTACATCCTGGCGCGCCAGCGTGACGGTGATGCGGTACAGCGCTTCGCCGGCCTTGCCGTCGCCCGTCACCGCCCCGAACTGGGCCGGCAGCTCGGCCGGCTCGATGCCGGTGCGCGAAATGCTCTTGATGGCGCCGAGGTAGTGCCCGAATTTTTGATACGGATAGGCCAGGTAGCGCAGCTGGACCTGCTGCTGCGCCCGCACGAAGCCAATGGCCCGGCTCGACGCGTACAGGTGCGCCTCCAGGGTGGCGCCGCGCGGCACGATGCTCAGCACCGGTGCGCCGGTGTTCACCGCCGCCCCGCGCGAGGTATGGATCGCGGTCACGGTGCCGGCCTGCGGGGCCGTGATGAGCAGTTCGCGTTTGGCCGCCACCTCGGCCAGTTCACGGTCGATGGCGCTGGTGCTGCGCGCCACCAGCGCGTTTTGCGTGGCCAGCTTGAGCGGCATGTCGTTCAGTTCCGCCTCCAGCGCCATGCGTTCGCGCCCGAGCGAGGACAAGGCGCGCTCCAGCGAACGCAGCTTGCCCGCCTGGTCGAGCGTGGCTTCGGCCGTGTTCTGCACCTGCTGCGCCGAGATGAAGCCGCGCGCCTTGAGTTCTTCGAGCCGCTTTTCGGAGGTGCGGGCCAGGGCCACGCGGCGTTTTTGCAGGGCGATTTCCTGCACCATGTTCTCTTGCTCGGCGCGCGCGGCGGCGATACGATCGACCAGCATGGCGCGCTGCTGTTCGAACGACTGGGTCGCGCGCGCCTGTTCGGCGCCCAGGCTGGCGCGCTGCGCCCGCAGTTCCTGCGCCGCCTGGGCGTTGGTCTCGCCCACGGCCACGCTGCGTTCCTCGCCCGACAGCGCAACGAGCGCCTGGCCGGCGGCGACCACGTCGCCTTCGCGCACCATCAACTTGGTGGCCACGCCCACGCGCGGCGAGAACACGCGGATCATGCCCTGCTCCGGCACCAGCCAGCCGGCCACGCGCGCCTTGCGCGTGTAGCTGGCCATGAACAGCGTGGCCGTGATGGCGGCGACGATCAGGAGCGAGGCGCAAGCGTACCAGCGGTGCGACAGGCGCGGGCGAATGGCGACCGTGCCGAGCCAGCGCGTTTGCTGTTCACTGAGCACCTGCGGCCGGAACAGCGGCTGCCCGGCCTCACTCTTCGATGAAGTAGTCGCGGACATCGTAACTGACCTCGATCATGCGGGCGATCCTTTTGATACGCAGCACTTTACCGATGCGCGGATTGGCAAAGTCGCGCATCAACGGCGGGCGCGGCGCGTTGAAGAAGTAGCCGGGATCCTGGGCGACGATCGACTTGGCCACCAGATCGAGTTCGTCGCGCGAGCTGACGGTCTGGATCACGCACGGCGCGTGGGTGACGCCCAGTTCGAGCAAGGCGCAGGTGCGGTGGTAGCCGTTGTTGAGGACCAGCCGGCCGCTGTCGTCATCGCACACGGCGTTGAGGATGTTGGCGCTGTAGCCGACCACCAGGCCGAGCACGCCGGCAACCATGCCGGAAGCGCGGTAGTCGTTCAGTTGATCGGGGCGCAGCAGCACCGGTTCGTGAAAGCGGAAATCGGTGGAATCGGAGCGGAACACGTAGCGCTTCGAGCCGGCCTCGCGGATCTGGACCGGCGCGCGCACGTCGTCGGGCGGGAAGCAAAAATCGAATAGCGCGGCGGCATCGGGATTGGGTCCCAACTGCGCCTTGAGCTGGTCCACAAAGGTGCGCGTGACGTGGTTCTGGCATACCACCATGCGCCCCAGTTCGACCATGGCGATGCGGGTCGGCAGGCTGTTGAAGGTGCGCGTGTACTGCGAACTGGCGCATACCTGCGCGGCCAGCGGCGCCATTGCGGCAGGCAGCGCGGCGCAGTCCAGATCGTCGGCAATGCCGGCCTCGGTTTTTGCCAGTTCTTCGTAATACAGGTTGGCCGCGCTCCATTCGCGAATCAGCGCGGGGCGGATGGCCTCGATCGACTCGGCGCACAGGTCGTCGGCGAAATCGAGATACTTTTGCAGCGGCGCCTGGCCGAGCAGCCACAGTTCTTCGTGGGTCGGCCGCGCCAACGCGGCCTCGGGTGCTGGAATGTCGGAATCGTGCATTTTGCAACCTCACTGGAAAATTCAGTCCACCGCCGCGTCCGGCGGCGGACTGAAGAAGTAGTTCCGCCAATTAACGGAACAATTGCACGGCAATACGCTTAAGCAAGAAACGCTTTACAGCAGCCATCCGAGCAGGCTGCCACGGCCCCGGCCGCGGCTGTGCGACTTGCTGCCGCAACCACGGCTTTTGCTCTTGCTTTTGCTCTTGCAACGGCTCTTGCTCTTGCTCTTGCTATGGCATTTGGTGTGGCAATCGGAATTGCCACCGCCGTACACATGTTGCAGTTCAGTGCTGGTCAAGTTACGCATGATGTTCTCCTTGAATAATTGAAACTGGTTGAGTGGCAATTCCACTCACCTCGTGCGGACCGCTAAGGGCCATACTAGGCATTGACGGGCTCGGCAGTTTGATGCGCCACAATCGTGCTGATGAGGGCTTCCAACCGTCGCAAGCGCATCATTTGGGCAACAAATTGCCGTTACGGTTATGCTGTCGCCATGACCGAACTCACCCATTTGCTGGCGGCGGCCTTCAAGTCCGAACGCAGCGCCAGCCGCAAGCTCGCCGCCCGCACCGGCATCGGCGAAGAACAAGCCTTGCGCGCCACGCTCGAACAACGCGCCGGCGCGCACGGCCTGGCGCACCTGCTGGAGCAACGCGCCGCGCTGGCGGCGACCGAAACGGCGCGCCTGGCCGCGCGCGACGCCAGGCGCGCACTGGCGCGCAGCGCCACCACCGGCAAACACGATGGCCCGCCTTGCGCCTGGCGCGCCTGGTTCGACGGCTCGGCGCACCCCAATCCGGGACGCTGCGGCATCGGCGCCCTGCTCACCGGCCCGGCCGCGGAAAAAATCGAGATCTCCCGCCCGGCCGGCTACGGCAACAGCAGTGAAGCGGAATACCTGGCGCTGATCGCGGTGCTCGAAGCGGCGGTCGCCATCGGCGCGCGCGGCTTGAGCGTGCATGGCGACAGCCGCGTCGTGATCGACGATGTGAATGGCCCCGCGTCGGCCGGCGCGCCATCGCTGCGCGAGTACCGGGCGCGCGCGCAGGCGCTGCTGGCGCGAATCGACGACGCCTGCGTGCGCTGGCTGCCGCGCCACAAGAACCAGGCCGCCGACGCCCTCTCGCAGCGCGCCGTGGCCGCGTTCGAACCAGCGGACATGGCATAATCGCTCCCCCTACCAGGAGCATGCAATGACCACCGACGAACTGAGTACCTGGCAACCACGCCTGCAGGCCCTGGCCAGCGCCGCCTGCGGCGACGACGGCGCCCACGACATCAATCACCTGCAGCGCGTCTGGCGCAATGCGCAGGCGCTGCTGGCCAGCCACCCGGACGCCGACGCGCTGGCCGTGATGGCGGCGTGCTACCTGCATGACCTGGTCAACCTGCCCAAGAACCATCCGGAGCGCGGCATGGCCTCACGCCGCTCGGCCGAACTGGCGCGGCGCGAACTGGCCGCGATCGGCTTCCCGGACGAGAAGCTCGACACGGTGGCCCACGCCATCGAAACCCACAGCTTTTCGGCGGCGCTGCAAGCGCACAGCATCGAAGCGAAGCTGGTGCAGGATGCCGACCGCCTCGACGCCCTGGGCGCCGTGGGCCTGGCGCGCCTGTTCTATATCGCCGGCCAGATGGGCAGCGCGCTGGCCCATCCCGACGATCCGCTGGCCGAGCACCGCGAGCGCGACGACCGCGCCTATGCGCTCGACCATATCGAAGTCAAGCTGGCCAGGCTGCCAGGGATGATGCAGACCGCCGCCGGGCGCGCGCTGGGAGCGGCCCGGCTGGCGCAACTGACGACCTTCCGGGCCGCCTTCGCGCAGGAGTGGACTTTAGAGCCTATCCCAGTAGATCGGAGTCGCAGCTGACGCGCCTGGCAAACGCGGGCTGCCTCGGTATTGCTGCGCAATACCCTCGTCGTTGCATGGCTAGCCATGCGGCCTCCTCGCGCCTTGCCCGCGCTTGCCATGCATCGCCATCCGCTTCCCCCGATCTACTGAGATAGGCTCTTGTAGGCACGGCCGCGCTCGCAACGGGCGGAGTAGGCTAAGATACGGGTTCGCCCTTTCGCGCCCGGCCCCGGGCTTTTCTCCATGAGCAGTAGTCCCGCCGCCGCACCTGTCGCCCCCCTACCCCCGACCAGCCTCAATTTCGTGCTGGTCGCGGTCTTCATCGACATGCTCGGCATCGGCCTGATCATCCCGGTCATGCCGCCCCTGGTCGGCCAGTTCGTGCACGGGCGCGATGAACAGGCCTTCTGGTTCGGCGTGCTGGCCATGGTGTTCGGGCTGATGCAGTTCATCTTCATGCCCATGCTGGGCGCCATCAGCGACCGCGTGGGACGGCGCCCGGTGATGCTCTACTCGATGGCCGGCATGTGCCTGAACTTCCTGTTTACCGCCTGGGCGCCCAACCTGGCCTTCATGTTCATCGGCCGCGTGATCGGCGGGATGTCCTCGGCCAGCATGTCGGTCGCCTCGGCCTATGCGTCCGACATATCGACGCCCGAAACGCGCGCCAAAAGCTTCGGCAAGGTGGGCGCCGCCTTCGGCCTGGGCTTCATCTGCGGCCCGGCGCTGGGCGGCATGCTGGGCGAAATCAACCTGCAACTGCCGTTCTACGTGGCCGCCGCCCTGTGCGCGGCCAACTTCGTCTACGGTTACATCGCCGTGCCCGAGTCGCTGCCGCTGTCGCGCCGCTCGGCGTTTACCATCGCGAAAATCAACCCGTTCTCGTCGCTGCTCAAACTGGTGCGCCGCACCGACATCCGCGCGGTGGTGATCGTGTTCGCCCTGACCAGCTTCGCCCAGATGATGCTGCAGTCGACCTGGGTGCTGTACACCACCTTCCGCTTCAACTGGAGCCCGGGCGACAACGGCGTGGCCCTGTTCTGCGTGGGCCTGTCGGCGGCCGTGGTGCAAGCGGGCCTGCTGGGCATGCTGATGAAACGCTTCGGCGAGGTGCGCCTGTCGCTGCTGGGAATGGTCTCGGGCTGCATCACCTTTGTCCTGTACGGCCTGGCCACCAAGGGCTGGATGATGTACGTTTTCATATTGTGCAATTTGTTATCGTTTACCGTGGGCCCGGCCTTGCAGAGCATTATTTCGCGCGGTTCCGACGCGAATTCCCAGGGCGAACTGATGGGCTCGCTGCAATCGATCAGCAGCCTGGGGGTGATCTTCATGCCGCTGCTGGGCACCGCCATCCTGGGGCTGGCCAGCCACCTGCCGCCGCACGACTGGCGCATCGGCAGCACCTTCTTTTTGTGCGCTGCGATGCAGGCGGTGGCGGTGGGCGTTGCACTTTTCTATTTCAAATCACATCGGGTGCGCACGTGAGGCGGGCATGCGCTAGAATTGGTAAATGGGCAAATCCTCTACTCGCAGTGGGACCCGCGCGGCCGCACTGATCGCCGCCGTCCTGGCCACCTGCGCCAGCGCCATGGCGACAGCTTCCTGCGAGCAACCATTTCTGGTCCCGGTCGCACCCACGGCCCTGAGCGTGACGATCAAAGGCGACGCGGTGGGCGGCATCTACCCCGAACTGCTGCGCGGCGTGAGCGCCAAAAGCGACTGCAGGTTCACGTTCTCGGTGGTGCCGCGCGCGCGCCAGGAAGCCATGTTCGAAGCCGGCAAGTCGCATCTGCTGTTGCCGGCCGTGCGCACCCCGCGGCGCGACCAGCATGGCTACTTCGTCCCAGTCATCGGCACCCGCGCCACCCTGCTCTCGGTCGACGCCACGCGAGCGCCGGTGCGCTCGATCCGCGAACTGCTCGCGCGCAAGGAGCTGCGCGTGGTGCTGGTGCGCGGCTTCGACTACGGCACCGCCTACCTGGAACTGATCGATCAATTGTCGGCCCAGGGCCGCCTGCTGCTCGAAAAAGACGGCGCCGCCGTGGCGCGCGTGCTCGATGCCGGCTTTGCCGATGTGACCCTGATGGCGCCGACCGTCTTCGCCAGCGCCATCGCCAACGACAAGCGCTTCGCCTGGATGACGCCCAAGCTGCGCATCGAGCCGCTCGAGGAGCTGCCGTGGGGCGAAAGCGGCATTTATATCTCGAAGCGGGCGGTGAGCGCCGGCGACCGCGCCATGCTCCAGAACCTGTTGGCGGGCGCCGTCAAGTCGGGCGCCGTGTACGAAAGCCTCAAGCGCCATTACCCGCCCGCCGTGATGGCCGGCGGCGTGCGGCAGCGCTGAGCGGCGCGCCGCACCGCCGCTCCTTCTTGACTATTTTTCATCGCATTGGCCTTGCAGGGGCCGGAAAGCGCTGCACAGGCGCGGCGCGCCGTTATAATTGGCCATCGTTTTTTAAACAGGTTGAAGCCCGTGTCCGATCGCATAAAAGTCATTCCCCAGTATTTACTTCCCAAACAAGGTCTGACCCGATTCGCGGGCCGCGTCGCCAGCCACCAGGGCGGCCAGTACACCACCACCCTGATTCGCTGGTTCGTCGGCCAATACGGCGTGAACATGGAAGAAGCGGCCAATCCGGACATCGCCAGCTACGCCAGCTTCAACGAATTTTTCACGCGCCCCCTGCGCCCGGATGCGCGACCGCTGGCCAAGGCCGATTTCGTCTGTCCGGTCGATGGCGCGATCAGCCAGTTCGGCGGCATCGACGACGACCAGATCTTCCAGGCCAAGGGCCACAAGTTCAGCACCACCGCGCTGGTGGGCGGCGACGCGACCCTGGCGGCCCAGTTCCAGCATGGCAGTTTTGCCAACCTGTACCTCAGCCCCAAGGATTACCACCGCCTGCACATGCCGTGCGAAGGCCGCCTGACGCGCATGATCTACATACCTGGTGCCCTGTTTTCGGTCAACCCGACCACCGCGCGCGGCGTTCCCAACCTGTTCGCCCGCAACGAGCGCGTGGTCTGCGTGTTCAACTCGAAGGAGCATGGCGCCTTTGTGCTGGTGCTGGTGGGCGCGACCATCGTCGGCAGCATGGCCACCACCTGGCACGGCCTGGTGAACCCTCCGCGCCCGGGCGTGGTCAAGGAATGGCGCTACGACGACAAGACCATCGTCCTCAAAAAAGGCGAGGAAATGGGCCGCTTCCTGCTTGGCTCGACCATCGTCATGCTGTTCAAGAAAGACACGATCGGCTTCAATCCCGAGTGGGCGCCGGAACGCTTGGTGCGCCTCGGTGAGATGATGGGCAACAAGCCGGCCGCCAAACGCGCCTGATTGACGAGGGAGCGGCATGAGCGAGGTGGTCGATGACATTACCAGTGCGCCGGTAGCGCACGCGCAGAGCGCGCCGCGGCCAAGCGTGTTGGTGGCGTGGGACTGGCTCGTCGAAGCTGCGCGTTCGTCCCTGTTCCTGGCGCCACGCTGGCAACGGCTGGCGGCGTCGCCATGGCAGATGGCGTGCCAGGTGCTGATCCAATACGGCCTGGGCATGCTGTTCCAGCGATTGTCGATCGAGGGCGAGGCCATCTTCCTGTGGCGCGCCTTGCTGGCCGGCTGGTTCGGCGCCCTGCTGACCGCATGGCTGTGCTACCTGATCCAACCCGATCCGCGCGTCAGCCGCAGCGCCCACAGCGCGCCCGGTGCGGCCCACTTGTTCACCTTGGTGATCGCGCAGTCGAACATTTTCTTGCTGTTGATCTTCGCTCTGCATGTTTCCCTGGTTCGTACAGGCCTTGTCGGCGACACCAGCCTCTGGGCGCAATGGATCGTCTGGAGCGTACCGATGCTGTGGAGCGTGCTTGCAAGGCTGGCGTTGCTGCTGCGCGCCGCCCGCCCGCTTGCGTCGCTGCGGGCCATTGTCGCCATTGCCGTGGTGATGCTGACCTCTGTGCTGGAGTACCACCTTGCCCCCACGCCAATGGCCTGGCGCGCCGCGCCCCAACCCGAGGCGCCCGAAGAAGAGCCGTTCATGGTCAGCCAGGAAATGATGGAAGCGCAGCTGCCCCTGCTGGACGAGCAGCTCGACGCGCTCAAGCCGCAGCGTCCGGGCGTGATCGACATGTACACGATCACCTTCGCACCCTACCAGGGCGAAGAAGTGTTCCGGCGCGAGAGCACCATGGTGGCCGACGTGATGGCCAGGCGCTTCGACGCCGCCGGCCGCGGCCTGCAACTGATCAACCACCGCAAGACGGCCGAAGAACTGCCGTGGGCCACGCCGTTGAACCTGCAGCGCGCCATCGAAGGCATTGGCGCCATCATGGACCGCGACGAAGATGTGCTGTTCATCCATATGACCTCGCACGGGGCGTCGGACGGCGAACTGGCGGCCAATTTCTGGCCGATCGATGTGGAACCGGTGATGCCGCCGGACCTGAAGGCGTGGCTCGATGCGGCCGGCATCCGTTACCGGGTGCTGTCGATTTCGGCCTGCTTCGCCGGCAACTGGATCGCGCCGCTGGCGGCCGACGGCACCCTGGTGATGACGGCGTCGGACGCCGACCATACGTCCTACGGCTGCGGCAAAAAGTCGCCGCTGACGTTCTTCGGCCGCGCCATGTACGACGAACAGCTGCGCACCACCACGCGCTCGTTCACCGAGGCCCATGCCGCCTCGCGCAAGATCATCCTGCAACGCGAAACCGCAGCCGGCAAGGACGACGGCTATTCGAACCCGCAGATCAAGGTGGGCGGCAAGATCGTGCCGGTGCTGGAGCGGATGAACAAGCGGCTGGCGGAAAAGCCGTCAGCGTAGCTTGAAGGAGCCGGCGCCCTGGCGCCGGACATCCTAAGAAATCGGCTATGAAGCCGGTGTCGCTCACGCCATCCGGGTAATGAACTCGTCGCTCGGGCGACGCACTTTTTTCAGGTTGACCAACCAGTCGCCTTCGGCTTCGCGATAACCGAGCGCCATGATCGCCACCGAACGCAAGCCACGTGCGCGCAGGCCGAGCAATTCGTCGAGCTGGTCGGGATTGAAGCCTTCCATCGGGGTCGCGTCGACCTGCTCGAAAGCGGCCGCCGTCAGGCCGATGCCCAGGCCAATGTAGGCCTGGCGCGCGGCGTGTTCGAAGTTGACCTTCGGGTCGCGCTGCGGATAGATCGACAGGATGAACTTGCGGTAGTTCTCCCAGCCTTCGTTGACCATGCCGCGCTCTTCGTTCACCAGGTCGAACATGGCGTTGATGCGTTCTTCGGTGTAGTTGTCCCACGCCGCGAAGACCACCATGTGCGAGCCATCGGCCACCTGGCCCTGGTTCGAGGCGATCGGACGCATTTTTTCGCGCAGCTCCGGGTTGCTGATCACGATCAGCTCGAACGGCTGCAGCCCGCTCGACGTCGGCGCCAGGCGCACGGCTTCCAGAATGCGGTCGACTTTGTCTTCCGATACGACTTTGGTGGCGTCGAATTTTTTGGTGGCGTAGCGCCAGTGGAGTTTTTCAAGCAGCATGGAATGTCCTCTTATATAGTCGTTCGGGTAATGTCAAGGCCAGGGCGCACACGAGAGCGGCGCCACGGGGGACCTATTATCTTCGATTCCCCGCTCCAGCGTATCCGAGCGGAAAATTCGCCCTAGTGTCCTGAGTTGGAAATTCGTTGATTATAAATATGGCGAAATCGTGCTGAGACAAGGAACAAAGCGCAGACAGGCAAGCGCCTGGCGAGCATTTGTGACGCGGTATCGGCGCGATTATCGCCATATTTATTCAACGAATTTCTAACTCAGGACACTAGACCATCCCCATGCGCTTGCGCGCTTCGGTGCAGCACAGCCCTTCCATCATGTCGAGGAAGGCGCGGGTCTTGGCCGGCATCAGGCGCCGGCCGGGGAACACGGCCCACCCGGTCACCTGCGGCAAGTCCCACTCGGGCAGCACGCGCACCAGCTCTCCCTTGGCCACGCAGGGCGCGGCAAACAGGTCGGAACTGGCCGCAATCCCCGCTCCGGCGCACGCCACGCGCGTGAGCAGGTCGGGCGAATTGGCGGTCAGCCGGCCGGGCAAATCGCGCTCCCACACGGTCTTGCCGCGCGTGAGGCGCCATGGCGACGGCCCGCCCCCGCGACTCAAAAGGCACAGCAGGTCGTGCTTGAGCAGGTCGTCCGGATGCTCCGGCAAACCGCGCAGCGCCAGGTACGACGGCGCCGCGTACAGCGCCATTTGTTCGAGCGCCACGCGGCGCGCGTTGAGCGAGGCGTCGTCCGGCAGGTCGCCCATGCGGATCGCGATGTCGAAATTTTCGCTCACCAGGTCGACCCGGCGCGGCGACAGGTCCAGCTCCAGGGTAATGGCCGGGTACTGCGCCATGAAGTGCGTCATGACCTGGGTCATGCCAAGGCTGGCGAAATCGGCCGGCATCGAAATGCGCAGCCGCCCGCGCGGGGCTTGCTGGCGGTGCTGCACCAGCGCGCCCGCCGCCTCGACTTCTTCGACCACCTTGCGCGCGTGATCGAGCAGGCTGGCGCCGAACTCGGTGAGCATCAGCTTGCGCGTGGTCCGCTGCAGCAAGCGCTCGCCCAGTTTCGCTTCCAGCAGCGCGATGCGGCGCGAGACGGTCGACTTGGGCAAGTCGACCCGCAGCGCGGCCTGGCTGAAGCTGCCCGCCTCCACAATCCGTGCGAACAAGAGCAGGTCATTCGGTTCCACATCCATTTGATTGTCCCACTGGCTGAATAATGATATCCATTTTACAGACTTCCGCATTGATTATGGGACGCGTAAAGTAACACCATCGCAGTTCAACGTAGAAAAAGGAAATAAAATGAACATCTTGCAAATCAATTCCAGCGCCCGTTCGACCGGTTCCGAGTCCACCCGCATGGCCGACGCCATCGTCGCCAAGCTGCAAGCGGCCAACCCCGGCGCGCAACTGACCCGCCGCGACCTGGCCAGCAACCCGCATCCGGCGCTCGACGAGCCAACCCTGGGCGCGCTGTTCACGCCAGCCGACCAGCGCACGCCGGAACAAGCGGCCCGCGTGGCCTTGGATGACGCCCTGATCGCCCAGGCGCAGGCCGCCGACACCATCGTCATCGGCGCCCCGATGTACAACTTCGGCAGCTCGGTGCAGCTCAAAGGCTGGTTCGATGCGATTGCCCGCGCCGGCGTCACCTTCGCCTACACCGCCACCGGCCCGGTCGGCAAACTGACCGGCAAAAAAGTGTACGTGGCGTTCGCCCGTGGCGGCATGTACCGCGACACCCCGAACGACACCCAAACCCCGCACCTGAAAATGCTGCTCGGTTTCCTCGGCATGACCGATGTCACGTTCGTGTACTCGGAAGGCATGGCCATGGGTCCGGAAGCGGTCGTCAAGGCGCAGGCCGAAGCGAACGCCGAGATCGAAGCCGCAGTAGCCTGATTTACCCGGGACGACGCCGCATCACAGTAAAAACGCAGGAGAGAAAAATGACACAAGAATTGAACATCGTACACACACCGCGCGCCGTCGAGCGCCTGGTGGGCGGCCAGTTCGTGATGGACGGCGCTGGCGTCAGGATCAACCGCGTGCTCACCGAATCGTTGCAGCGTCGCCTGGACCCGTTTTTGATGCTCGACGCCTTCGGCAGCGACAAGCCGGGCGACTATATCGCCGGCTTCCCCGAACACCCGCACCGGGGCTTCGAGACGATTTCGTACATGATCGCCGGCAGCATGCGCCACCGCGACAGCGCCGGCAACGAAGGCCTGATCACCGATGGCGGCGTGCAGTGGATGACGGCCGGGCGCGGCGTGGCCCACTCCGAGATGCCGGAACAGAGCGACGGCATGATGGAAGGCTTCCAGCTGTGGCTTAACCTGCCGGCCAAGGACAAGATGACCGCCCCATGGTACCGCGACATTCCGAACACCGAGATCCCCCGCTTCACCACCGGGGCGGGGGTAACGGTGCAAGTGATCGCCGGCGCCAGCCACGGCGTGCAAGGCGCGGTGCAGCGCGAAGGCACCGAGCCGCTGTACCTCGATGTCAACCTGCCGGCCAACGCCAGCTTCGAACAGGTGCTGCCGCCGGGGCACAACGCATTTATGTACATATTCCGAGGCCAGGTGCTGGTTGGCGAAAAACCGGTGCCGGCGGGCCGCATGGCGATCCTGGCCAATTCGGCGCAGGCCGACGGCGTGCGCATCATGGCCGCCCAGGACAGTCGCCTGATCCTGATCGCCGGGCGCCCCTTGAACGAACCAATCGCCCAGTATGGCCCGTTCGTGATGAATACCCAGGCCGAGGTATTCCAGGCGGTCGAGGACTTCCGGGCCGGTCGCTTCGGCGCCTGAGGCACCAGGCCCCCGCAACCACAAGGAGAACATCTTGCGCTACACTGGAGGCATGTTCCCAATCCTGACCCAGGCCCTGGCCTACGTGAGCCGTGTATGCGGCTTCGACACCCTCGACTCCTTCCCTCCGGGGCACGTCCACGCGCGTACCCACTGGAGCGGCGCGCATTTCGACATCGCGTCCGACCTCAAGCCGGACCAGATCGAGCGCGCCGTGTGCGAAAAAATCGCCAATACGCCGATGATTTTCTCGCACATCGCCAACCCCACGCCCGACATGCAACGCGTCATATTGGGCATGATTGGCAGCCGCGTGCAGCACGGCGGCCAGCCGCTCGACCTGGTCGCACTGCTGATCAGTGCCTACCGCAGCCCGTACACCAAGGATGCGCTGCCCGGCCTGCGCGCCGCGATTGAAGTGAACGAGGGCGAGCCGCGCGCCGTGCTCGACTTCCTGGGCGACAGTGCCGCCGCATTCGGCGTGATCGACGCCGTGCCGCGTCAAAGCGGCTTGAAGTTGGTCGGCAGGTAGCGCCCGCGCACTGCCATGAATGGCCGTTCGACGCAGCGGTACAGCACCCAGCCCGACAACACCGACAGCGCCAGCATGGCGCCGATGGCCACCGGCGAGCCGGCGCCGTAGCCGTGTTCCCTGAGCGGCGTGGCGGCCAGGATGCATACCTGCTTGTGCGTCAGGTAGATCGCATACGACCATAGCGCCATGCTGGCCGCACCGGGCACACGCGTCGAGCGCAGCAGCGACTTGCGGCCCAGTGCCGCCACGATCAGCAGCGAAAAGCCCAGCGCCAGCAGCGGATAGCCGAACACCGTCACGCCGAAGCCCTGGCGCTCGTCCAGGAACAGCCAGATCGCCAGGCCAATGACCGCCATGCCGGCGCCGCAGGCCAGGTTGCCGCTTGAGGTCAAGGTGCGCCACTGGCGTGGATGAAAATTTTTCAGCAGCGCCAGCGCCACGCCGGCCACCAGTTCGTCGAAGCGGCACAGGGTCGAGTAATAGATGTACTGATAATAGTTGCGCGAGCCGTGCGGATGATCAACGACCAGCTCCTGCCAGGTATAGGCGCGTACCAGCATGCCGGCCACGATGACGGCCGCGATGGCGGCCCAGCCCCAGCGCAGGGAAGCGCGCAGCGAGGCGATCGCCAGGGCGAGCGCCGGCAGCACCAGGTAGAACTGCTCCTCGATGCACAGCGACCAGGCGTGCGAAAACGCGGTGCCCGGCGCCAGGTTGATGTTTTGCGTGAAGGTCAGGAAGCGCCACAGCGGCGGCAGTTCGAGACCGGCCCGAAACCACGGCGAAGAATAGTAAATTGCCAGCATCACGTAGAACACCGGCAGCGTACGCAGGGCGCGCCGGCCGTAGAAGCGCGCCAGCGAAAAATCGCGCGGCGAGCGCATGGCGGCGAAGATCTGGTTGCCGATCAGGTAACCGGACAGGGCGAAAAACAGGTCCACCCCGATCCAGCCGATTTTCCCCACCCAGCCAAAGGTATCGGCGCGGCTGACGAACAGCACGTAGTGGTGCAGCACGACCAGGGTGACTGCCAGCGCGCGCAGGGTGTCGAGACCTTCGATGCGCTCTGTGGAGGCGGGAATTTTCATGCGCCAGATGATGCCACGGGGCGTCGGCAGGCGCCAGTAATGTCCGCTAGAATAGACAATCACCAATCAACAGGCCCACTCCAGACCATGACCACCGCACGCGAGCTGCAGTTCAAATCGATCAATTACACCGGCACCAGCGCCGGCCCGCGCCTGATCGTCACCGGCGCCGTGCATGGCAACGAAACCTGCGGCACCAAGGCGATCCTGCGCGTGATGGAAGAAATCGACAGCGGCGCGCTGCATGTGGCGGCCGGCAGCGTGACCTTCGTCCCGGTGACCAATCCCCTCGCCTACGCGCTGAACCAGCGCTCGGGCGAGCGCAACCTGAACCGCAACCTGTTCCCCAACCCGCAGCCGGGGGACTTCGAAGACCGGGTCGCCAACTGGCTGTGCCCCCTGCTCGCCCAGCATGACGTCTTGCTCGACCTGCACTCCTTCAATGCGCGAAGCCAGCCCTTCGTCATGGTCGGCCCGCGCAACAACGACGGCGCCCTGCAACCGTTTCGCCACGCCGAACAGGAACGCGCGCTGGCGCGCCGCCTGGGGGTGCGCCGTTTTGTCGACGGCTGGCTGGCGACCTACGGCCAGGGCGTGCAACGGCGCCTGAAAAGCGGCGACGCCTCGACCCTGGACCTGGTGCTTCGCTACGGGATGGGCACCACCGAATACATGCGCAGCACCGGCGGCTATGCGCTCACGCTCGAATGCGGCCAGCACCTCGACCCGGCCGCGCCAGGCGTGGCCTACCGCGCCATCGTCAATACGCTGACCTTCCTCGGCCTGATCGACGCGCCGCAGCCCGAACCGATCGCGCTCGACCAGATGGAAGCGCTGTCGATGGTGGCGGTGCACGACAAGCTCGACGCGGGCGACCAGTTCAGCCGTGTGTGGGCCAGTTTCGACCCGGTGTCCACGGGCGAGTGCATCGGCACGCGCGCCGACGGCACGCCGGTGCTGGCCGAATTCGACGGCAAGATCCTGTTCCCCGATGTGAACGCGGGGCCGAACTCGGAGTGGTACTACCTGACGCGCGCCAACACCGACTTCGAGCGCTTTACCGAGTAAGCGCCGGTGCGGCTCAGCGAATGCCCCACACGAACGGGTCGCTCTCGTCGAACAGCAGCTGCGCCGTGGCGTTGACCCAGGCCTTGCCGCGAATGCTGGGCATGATGCGCTCGCCGTCGTAACGGTAGGAGGCCTCGAACACGCTGCCGATGATGCTCTCCTGGCGCCACTGGGCGTGTTCGGCCAGCTTGCCGTCGGCCGCCAGGCACGCCAGCTTGGCGCTGGTGCCGGTGCCGCAGGGCGAACGGTCGTAGGCCTTGCCGGGACAGAGGACGAAACTCTGGCTGTCGGCCCCCGTGTTTGACTCCGCGAACAATTCGATATGATCGATCAGGGCGCCGTCGTCGCCGCTGACGCCATTCGCCTCCAACGCATCGCGCAGCGCCACGCAGTAGGCGGTGAGTGCGTCGACGTTGGTGCGCCGCAGCGCCAGGCCGTGGCCGGAGACCAGGAAAAACCAGTTGCCGCCCCAGGCCACGTCGCCCGTGACCGGACCGGCGCCCGGCACCTGCAGCGTGACCGCGTGGCGCGTGCGGTACGAGGCCACGTTGTCGATGGTGACCGATCCGTCGTCATGCAACTGCGCCTCGATTACGCCGACCGGCGTATCGATGCGGTGCCGTCCGGGCCCGATGCGCCCCATGAACGCGAGCGAGACCACCACGCCGATCATGCCGTGCCCGCACATGCCGAGGTAGGCCACGTTATTGAAGAAAATGACGCCGGCCACGCAGTCGGGCGCGAACGGCTCGCACAGCAGCGCGCCGACCAGCACATCGGAGCCGCGCGGCTCGCACACGACGGCCGAGCGCACATGGTCGAAGTCGCGCCGGAAGCGCTCGCGCCGTTCGGCCAGCGGCCCGCCGCCCAGGTCCGGGCCGCCGTCGATGATCAGGCGGGTCGGTTCGCCGCCGGTATGGGAGTCGATGATGGAGATCGTTTTCATGTCACCAGCATACGCCGCGATGGCGCGCTTGTCTTGTGCGACGACGGCGGCGCCACGGCGAAATTGGCACAAGCGCCAGTGTGGCGATGGAGCGCGAATCAGCCCGGCGAGAGCAGCTTGAGCCCGAGGATGCCGGCGACGATCAGGGCGATGCAGCCAAGGCGCATGGCGCCAGCCGGTTCGCCCAGCACCAGCATGCCGAAGATCGCCGTGCCAACCGTGCCGATACCGGTCCAGATGGCATAGGCGGTCCCCAGCGGCAGGTTACGCAGCGCAAGGCCGAGCAAGCCCACGCTGCCGGACATGGCAGCCAGGGTCAGTACCGAGGGAACCAGGCGCGTGAAGCCCTGTGTGTATTTCAGGCCGACGGCCCAGCCGACTTCCAGCAAACCCGCAACGAACAAATAGATCCATGCCATGACAAACTCCTTGATTGGCAAGGTCGTCCAAGCCTGGCTCCGTCAGTGGCAGGGTCGTCCCCGCCGGAGAAAAAGGTCGCTGAAGTATACCACCGCCAGGGCGCCTGTGCCCGAGCAGCGCGGCCGATCGCGCCAGCGCCGCTTCGACCAGGGCGCGCGTGAACGCCTGCTCCGGGATGAACCTGGCGAAGCTGGCGTTCTCGCTACATTGCGCCATCAGTCATTCGCACATTGCGGCCATGCGGAACTGCACCGGCACGCTGCCGGCCATGGACAGATTGCGCGGCTGCTTGCGCATGGAGTCGTCCCGGCAGGCCTGGTCTTTCAGTGTCTCCGGTCACCTCGTTTACTGGTCGTGGTCCGGCGTCGGGGGAAGCTGCACTGTGTCGAGCGGAACCTGGTCCCAGTCAACCTGGCACGGAGCATGAAACAGAAACGCCGTGCCGCTGCGGGTATCGTAATACGGCGCGAAATGGTGCGCGCCGCGCGCCGCGGCTCCGTGCAAGAAGCGCGCCCGCTCATGTTCGCCGCGCTGGTAGTGCACGAGCCCCATCAGCCAGTGCGAGGCCCAGTCGTAGCGGTCGCGCTTGAGCGCCTGTTGCAGGTCGGCGAACGCCAGATCGAGGCTGCCAGCCTGCAGGTGCGCTTCGCCACGGCAGCGGTAGGCGTATCCGTGGGCCTCATCGCCGTCCTCGGCGTCCTCGTTATGGGCGATCGAGAGGGTAGCCCACGCGATCGCATCATCGAACCGGCCCAGGTACAAGGCACTGAGCGAGGCCAGGTCGAATCCCCGATTGTCGATGGCAATCTGTTCGGACGGGAAGCGCGTGCCCGCCTGGATGAACATGTCCAGCGCCTGCCCGTACGCTCCCGCGGCGAACAGGGCGTTGCCCATGCCGAGCCAGGATGGGTAGAAGCCGGGCGAGATGGCGGCCGATTTTTTATGCAGCAAATAGGCGCTGCGATGCTCGCGCGCGCCGGCCTGCGCTTGCGCGGCGCGGTGATACGGGTAGCAGGCCATGTCGACACCATGGCAAAGAATCGATTCACCGCGCGCCAGCGCCTGTTCGATCGCCGTGTCGACCCAGCCGTTGGCGTCGCTCCGCTCTTCCTCGACGATGCGGACGAACGGTTCGGCCAGCACGTAAATATCTTCATGCCACTGGAAGGCGGGATTGGACAGGCCCAGGTCGTCGCAGTAATCGTCGCTGCCCAGGATGAAGATGACGGTGTCCGGGCTGATCGTCATGTCGTTGACAGTGTAGAACCAGACAAACAGGAAACCGGCAGCGAGGCGCAGTTCGGGGGCGGTGCGCATCGCGCAGTCGTCCTCGGCCTCCAGCCAGGCGCAGTCGGTGACGATGCGCCCCGCCACCGCATTGCTGGGGATGCGGGTCAGGCCGACCGAGCGCGCGTGCAGGTCGCCGCCGACAAAATACACCCGGTCGATGCCGCGCGCGTCGCGCACGCCGGCGTCGCGTCCGTCCAGATACAGGTCGCCTTCGACCGCAATGTGGGTCCAGCTGTCGTCGGCGGCGTGCTGCAAGAGGGCGTCGTCGATCATGACATCGCCGGGCAGGAACAGGAGCAGCGCATCGCTGTCGGGCCAGCAAGCGCCGTTGTCGGTGCTGCACGAACTGCGCGGTTCCTGCGGATCGCGCCGCTCGCCGACGCAGGCATCGGGGAGGCGCTCCTGGAATTGATCGAGTGACAGGCGCTCGAAGCCGTCGAAGCTGGTGATGCGCCGGATCGCCTGGTCCGGCGCCGCCGGGGGAGAGAGCGCCACGTCGCGGTCGGCCGGGCGCGTGTCGGCGTCGCACGGCGCTAGCGGTTCATCGAAGCTCGTCTCGTCGTAGTTGTCGTCAATCCCCGACTTCTCGCGCCACAGCACCGCCTCGGCATGCATGCCGCGCAGATGATGGCAATAGCCGATCATCCACTGCGCCTCGGGCACGTTGTCGCCGTCGAAGTCCTCGCTGGCCGGGGCCTCGGCGACGGTGTGAAAGTCGGCCAGCGCCAGGTCGATATCGGGTGGCTCGGCGCACAAGGCGCCGTTGGCACGGTACATGGTCAGCCAGTCGCGATAGAGCTCGTCGCCGTGCTGCTCGAGCAGAACAGTGAAGACGGCGCACGCCAGGGCATTCGGCACCTCGTCGGCGCAAGCCGGTTCGTCGCGCACGGCGGCGACGCAAAACTCCACGCTGCGCAGCGAAAGCGGCACCAGCGCCAGCTGACCGGGCGCCGCCTCCATGGCGGCGGCGCATACGCTGGCGCTGCGCATGGCGACCGGCACGCTGCCCAGGCGCTTCGGGTAGGCCGCGATGAAGCGTTCGCAGGCGGACTGCGAAATCCAGATGGCGGGGATGTACGCCAGGCAGTCCGGATGCTGCGCAAGGCAAGCCTCGGCCACCTTGCGCGTCATGCATTCGGGCGCAATATGTTTGGGCTCGAGGTCGGCGCCGTCGGTGCGCGCCATTTGCCGCAGGATGAACGCTTCGTCCCAGAACACGCGCCAGCATCTGCTGGCCGCCCCGGTCCAGAAATTGTTGTCCAGGCAGGCGGCTTGCCCGTGCCTGGCCACGATCGCGGGCCAGTCCGCATCAAAGCCCCAGGTGGCCTGCGCCAGTTCGTACAGGTCGCGGTCGAAGGCAAAACACGGGATGCTGTCGAGCGCCTTTTTGTAGGTCGCCACGGCCAGCCGCAGCATGGGCCTGGTGGCCCATGCAGGCAATTCGCTGGCGCTGGCGCCAATGTGCAGAACGGCGGCCGCGCGCATGTCGTCGCCCTGCAGCTCGGGCGGCACCTGGGCGAGATCTTCGCCGGCCATGACGGCGCGCAGGCAGACGGCATGGTCGATCATGTGAGGCGGCAGATGGGACAGGCGCAGGCCACGCTCGGAGTTCGCCACCAGATCGAGCAGCGCGGCGTCGACCAGGCGCGCGGGAACATCGGCGATGTTGGAGGGGCAGCGCCGCACCATGTTTTCGGCTATCTCGCGCGTGAACGCCGCGTCGGGAAAATACTGGGTGAAGCTGACGTTCGGGCCCCACGAATACTGCTCCAGAACAGCCATGCACAGGGCCGGCGTGCGCAGCTCCACCGGCACGCGGGCGATGCAATTGGGATCCTGGTAGCGCAGATACACGCCCCAGAATGCTTCGTCGCGCAGCGGCGCCACGCCGGCGCTTCCAGGCTCGCCGGTCCAGTCGACATGAACCTGGGGCGAATACAGGAAGTCGATCCCCGCGTGGCTGGCGTACGGCGCGGCAAAGGCGGGATTGACCGCCACCGCCCTGCCCTGGCACGCGGCCGCCAGGGCAGGTTCGTCGCGGCGGTAATGCAGGGCGCCCATCAGCCAGTTGCCGTAGCCGGTGCCAGGGTCGATCGCCAGTGCGTGCGTGAGATCGGCCTGGGCCAGCGCCAGCTGGTTCATTTGCAGATAAGCCTCGGCGCGCAGTTCGTACGCAAACGAGAGCTCCGACGGGTCCTCCCGCAGCGTGGTGGCGTGCCCGATCGCCAGCGTGGCCATGCGCACCGCCGTTGCGGCATCGCCGCAGCGCACCGCGCACAGCGCCGCGTTTTGCGCAGCCTCGTTGACCATGCCAGTCTGGTTGTCCGGGAACAGCGCGCTCGCTTGCTGGTACAAGGGCAAGGCCTGGGCGAACGCACCTTGCGAAAACAGGGCGTCGGCCATGCCGCACCACGCCGTGTAGTCGCCCGGCGACAGCGCCGCCGCCTGCTTGTACAGCAGATAGGCATTGCGGTAGTCGCCCAGCAGGATGGCGTCGGCGGCGCCCTGCGCGAACGGGACACTGGCCATCGACACGTCCTTCCGCAGGATGCCCTCGCCCGCGCGCAGGGCGCTTTCGATCTCGCCCTTGCGCCACTGAGGCTCGTTGACCGTCGCGTGCTCGAACGGCCACAGGAAGCGCTGGTCGAGGATGAACACCATCGGGGCGCCGATGAAGACCGCGCACGGGTCGGCAAAGACGCCCGAGTACCACCACTCGCCGCAGATGAACAGCACCGTGGAGGGCGAGAGCGCCATCTGGCCGACCCGGTACCAGCACGCGAACAGATACGGCGTCTCCAGCCGCACCAGGGGCGGATCGAGCACCATGACCGGCTCTTCGCCGATCAGCCATGCGCAGTCGGTGGCGGTGATGGCGCCGCCGACCGGTTCGTGCAAGTCGAAGCGGGCCAGATCGACAGTGGTGCAAAACACGTCGCCGCTGACATAAAACAGGTTGGCGGGCGCGCCGTCGACATGCAGATTGCCGTCCACCGCCAGCTTGAGATGAAAGTGCTCGTGCAGATCCTTCAAGCGCTCCTGCGAAATGAAGACATCGCCGGTAAGCAGGATGATGCTATCGGACGCGTAGTAGTCGCTGAAGGTGTAGTCGCCGTCCCCGGCGCCTTCCTCGTTGGTCTCCACATGCGGAAAATGCGCGATGAACTCGCTGATGGTAATGGTCGGGTAGTCGCTCACGGGCCCCAGCGGGGTATGCTTGTTGTTCATCAGGTCAGTCGATCAATGCGGCGGCGTGGTACGCGGCCTTGTAGGACGGCTGTTGGGCCGCCAGGCTGCCGAGCAGCCGTGGCCAGGCCGGCCATCAAGGACGGCCGCCTCGACATGCGCGCAATGCCGTCCCCGGTGGCCGGGATGGAGAAATGGGTGGTCATCAAAGCCTGGAAGCGGTCGATCGGCGCAGCAGACACCGGGGAACATTATTATAACATTAACAAGTAGTTCTTCTGCCAACTTCCCGCCTCCAGCCAGTCGCCATGCGGCTTGCGCCCGGTTACACTACGCTTCCCACAATCCATACCAAGGAGCCATGAATGGCCATTGCCGCACAAGTGCTGATCGGTTTGATCCTGCTGGCGCACGTCTACTTCGTCCTGCTCGAAACGGTGCTGTTCAAGACGCGCGGGCGGCGCGTGTTCGGCCTGACAGCGGAAAAAGCCGAGATCATGGCGCCGGCCATGTCCAACCAGGGTTGCTACAATGGCTTCCTGGTGGCGGCGCTGGCGGTCGGCCTGCTCCATCCCCAGCCCGAGGTGGCGCGCGCGTTCGTCGTGTACGGCCTGGCCTGCATCATGGTGGCCGGCGTGTGGGGCGCGCTGACGGTCAAGAAAACCATCCTGTTCATCCAGACCGTGCCGGCGGCGATCGCACTGGCCTTGTACTTGCTGTCGCACTGAGACCGATGACGACGTCCGACTCCAACACAGCTGATTCGCCGGTCGACGCCATTCACAAGGCGCTGGCCAATCCGGTGCGGCGCCAGATCCTTGCCTGGCTCAAGGAGCCGCGCGTGCATTTCGCGCACCAGGAACATAACCTCGATGTCGGTGTGTGCGCCGGCCTGATCGACGCGCGCACGGGGCTGGCGCAATCGACCGTGTCGGCCCATCTGGCGGCGCTGCAACGCGCCGGGCTGATCAGCTCGCGCAAGGTCGGCCAGTGGATCTATTACAAGCGCAACGACGAAGCCATCAAGGCCTTCCTCGACCAGATCAACGACGATCTGTAGGCATCGGCCCTGTTTCGCCGCCACCCGCGCCAGCTTTCGGGCGCATACGGTGGCAGCTCCCCTCCCCGGTTTTGCTCACTTGCAAGCAGGATCTTTTTATATATCGTAATATGACGATATTAGATTCGGAAAAACCCGATATGCAAATCGACGCCATTCACAAGGCTTTGGCCAACCCGATGCGCCGCCAGATTCTTGGCTGGCTCAAGGAACCGCGTGTCCATTTCGCGCATCAGGAACACAACCTTGAGGTCGGCGTGTGCGCCGGCCTGATCGACGCCCGCACGGGACTGGCGCAATCGACCGTCTCGGCCCACCTGGCGGCGCTGCAGCGCGCCGGGCTCATCACCGGGCACAAGGTTGGCCAGTGGATCTATTACAAGCGTAACGAGGAAACCATCAAGGCTTTCCTCGACCATATGAACGAGGGACTTTAGGAGTCAAGCATGAGTACATTATTCGACCCGATCACCATTGGCGATCTGACGCTGCAAAACCGCATCATCATGGCGCCGCTGACGCGCGCCCGCGCCATCGGCGGCGAGCGCGTGCCGAACGCGCTCATGGCCGAGTACTACGTGCAGCGCGCCTCCGCCGGCCTGATCCTGAGCGAAGCGACCTCGGTCACGCCGCAGGGCGTGGGCTACGCCGACACGCCGGGCATCTGGTCCGACGCCCAGGTCGAAGGCTGGAAACTGGTGACCGGGGCCGTGCACAAGGCCGGCGGCAAGATCATGCTGCAACTGTGGCACGTGGGCCGCATCTCCGACCCGGACCTGCTGGGCGGCGACGCGCCGGTGGCGCCAAGCGCGATCGCGGCCAAGGGGCACGTGAGCCTGCTGCGCCCGATGCGCGAGTATCCTGTGCCGCGCGCGCTGGACATTGACGAAATCCCGGGCATCGTGGCGGCCTACCGCAAAGGCGCCGAGAACGCGAAGCTGGCCGGCTTCGACGGCGTGGAAATCCACGGCGCCAACGGCTACCTGCTCGACCAGTTCCTGCAAGACGGCACCAACAAGCGCACCGACAACTACGGCGGTTCGGTCGAAAACCGCGCCCGCCTGATGCTCGAAGTGACCGACGCCTGCATCGACGTCTGGGGCGCGGGCAAAGTCGGCATGCACCTGGCGCCACGGCGCGATGCGCATGACATGGGCGACTCCGATCCGAAGGCGACCTTCGGCTACGTGGCGCGCGAACTGGGCAAGCGCGGCATCGCCTTCATCTGCGCGCGCGAGTCGCAGGGCGAAGGCCGCCTCGGCCCATACCTGAAGCAGCAATTCGGCGGCGTGTACATCGCCAACGAAAAGCTGACCAAGGACAGCGCCGAAGCGCTGGTGGCCAGCGGTGAAGCCGACGCGGTGGCCTTCGGCATCTGGTTCATCGCCAATCCCGACCTGCCGCGCCGCCTGCAGCTCGACGCGCCGCTCAACGCGGCCCGTCCCGACAAGTTCTACGGCGCTAACGACGACGGCTACACCGACTACCCTGCCCTGCAGGCTTAGAGCCTATATCGGCTCTTAATCGGCCACGGCTTCGACCTGGATGCGCAGGTCCACATCCATCTTGAAGCCGTATTCCTTGCCGGCGGTCAGGCCGAAGTCATCGCGCTTGATACTGCCGTAGGCGTCCGCCCCGCACAGCTCGCGCTTGAGCATCGGGTGCGGGATGCACTTGAAGCTCTTGATCTGCAGGTTGACCGGCCTGGTCACGCCATGCAGGGTCAGCTCGCCTTGCAGCTGGGTCGGGGCGCCCTCCCTGAAACCGGTCAGCTTGCCCTTGTAGCGCGCCACGCCGAACCTGGCGACATCAAACAGGTCCGGTCCGGCCGCCCACTTATTGAGGACGTCATGGCCGAAGTCCACGCTGGCCGGGTCGATCGTGATATCGACCATGCCGTAGCCGGCCGCCTTGTCGAGCGTCACCTTGCCCGAATTGCTGTTGAATTTGCCGCGCCAGACCGAGACACCCATGTGGTCGGCTTCGAAACTGGGAAAGGTGTGGGTGGGGTCGATCTGGTAAGTGACCGGTGCGGCCAGCGCCGCGTCGGTGATGCCGGCCAGCAGGAAAATGAACAGTTTTTTCATGATTGCTAACGGTCGATGCCAGGTGGGTCAAGCTTGCGCCGCGCGCACGGTGGCCAGGTATTGTTCGTAGACGTCGTACATGCCGCCGAATCCCTGCTGCATGGAGGCGTGGCCGGACTTGAAGGTTTCGAGCTCGACGTCGCTGGCGTCCAGCGGCGTGGACACCAGCGTCAGCGTGGTCTTGCCGTCAGCTTCCGTCAAGGTGACCGTGTTGAGCACTTCCAGCGGCCACGTCGGACTCATGGCATAAGCAATGCGATTGCCTTCGGCGTCGGCGAAGCCGTTGACGAACACCAGGCGCCCGGGCGCCGCGATCTCGCGATAATCGAAGCGGCCGTACATTTCCACGCCGGGACCGAAGCGCATGCAATAGTGAAATACGCCGCCCGGCCGCGCCTCGTGGCTGATCACCTCGATGGCGCAGCCTTGCGGCCCCCACCAGTTGCGCAGGTGCTCGGTCTCGGTCATGGTCTTGAATACAAGTGCGCGCGGCGCGTCGAACACGCGCGTGAGGTCGAAATCGACCGAAGAATCAGGGCTGGTCATGGTGTTGTTCCTGTGCTGAAGCGGTGGGTGAATGAAGCCGTTAGTAAATTAGCACTGGCTGGCGATCCGGGTCAAGCGGCGTCGACATCGAGGCGCGGGCGGGACGGCACAGGCCGGCGAAATTTTTTACTCAGGTAACTTTGACATTCGCGAAATCATTGCTATAATCTTGTCTTTCGCGGCTGTAGCTCAGTTGGATAGAGTACTTGGCTACGAACCAAGGGGTCGTGGGTTCAATTCCTGCCAGCCGCACCATTATTCGTAAGTTGAAAGGCCTGAAGAGCAATCTTCAGGCCTTTTTTCTTTTCCAACAACACTTTGTTGTTGTGTCACACTCTCTTACACTTTAACCTTGAGCCCAAGCCGAGCACGTTAAGCGAAGAAGCGCACTCTTCCAAGGAGATCGGCGCGCGTTTGTGTAGGTATTAACCTACAATCAATACAACAGCTTGGTAATCTTTGTTTATTTGCATTAGAATCGGACGCGCTCCCCTATGAAAATGTAAAAATCGACTTATAGGGGAGTAATTAATTTGTCGATGCAAGAATGCCGAGGTGTTGCGCACACAGTGTGTCGCAATGTCGATGTTGAACGCGCCTTTGCTAGCATGAAGCTCCCCGATTCTTGATAACCAGGCCGTCTTGCACGGCTGATTTTTTCTTACGAGGTAATATTTATGAAACTTATGAAATCCCTGATTGCTGCGGCTGTCCTGGCAACCGCATCACTCGGTTCGTCGGCGGCATTCGCTGCTGATATTTCCAACAACCCACAGGCGCTGCCTGTGCTGGACAACACTGCCAACTTCGGCAGCTCGTTCTTGCTGAACAACCAGGGCAACACCTTTGCCGACAAGTTCCGTTTCTCGGTCACCCGCGTGGAGCATGACTTCGACGCCATCGTGTCGTCGATCACCCGCAACGCCTCGACCGGTATGGACATCACCGGCCTGAGCCTGTTCAGCAGCACTGGCACCCTGATCACCTCCGGCACCCAGGAAAGCACTGGCGCGGTGGATATCTGGAGCCTGCGCGCGGACAGCCTGGGCCTGGGTAACTATTACCTGCAGGTCAGCGGCAAGATGGTGTCGGGCACCGCCGGCAGCTTCGGCGGCACCGTGATGCTGGCGCCAGTACCAGAACCAGAAACCTACGGCATGATGCTCGCTGGCCTGGGCGTGCTCGGCTTCCTGGCACGTCGTCGCAAGGCAGTCAAGCAAGCGTAATTTGCTTTGCTGAAAAAAAACGGAAGCTTCGGCTTCCGTTTTTTTTCGTCCCGCCGCAAGCGTACTCCGCGTTTGCCAGCGACGAGGCAAGCTGCGGTCCCTCCTCGCCACGGTTTAGTTTTGCGCTCACGGCATATTGCTTGAAACGAGCAGCAGCGAGGGTCGCCGTGCGCTTTTGCCTTGGATCGAGTCAGTGGCGCGCTTCGCCCGCGCTGACCGCGATCTACTGGATTCATCAATGCATTGCATGATAGCTAGCAAAGATGACGATGCCTACACCGATGAGAATTGCCACTCCACCGGCAATCAGAAATGTTGGCTTTGCGCCCATCATTGTTATCGGATCATTCCCTGATGAGTTTTCACGTGCCAGTGCGAGGGACGCTCCTATCAGTGCCAGCGAGATGATCATTCCAATAATTTCCCGCCTTTGCAAGAGGCTTGGCATCGGATCAAGCGAAACCGGAAAAATACTCAGGAGATCGAGAGCGTAGACGACGGCAAAGCCTACACCAGCGATGGCTGTGGCATGCGCAACCCATCGGCCGCCTTTCAGGACAAAATAGACGAGTGCTAAGCTGCCTATGCCCAGCGTCGTAAGGAATATATTGAACAGGATGACCGAAGCCTCCCCGATATTGGCGAAGTTCCTAGTCTCGATTGGTCCACCTGGAACCATAGTTGCAAATAGCAGAACCGAGACCAAGGTCAGCGCAGCGACGAGTTTTCGAGTTGGTGTCATACTTTTTCCTGTCGTTTCGCCCCCGGCACAACCGAAAGGCGCTAGTTGTGTTCAAAGCGTCCGATTAACTTTGCTGTAACCGCAAGGCTGCCGTTATTAGCATGACAAAGCCTGCGAGTTGCGCCTGGGGGGTGAAAGCGATACGGCTCATGAATCCGTCAACGCAGGCGATGATAGTCGCGGCCGCTTGACGGGTGCTGATCTCATCTGGAACTTCTCCACTAACTTGTGCCTTGCCTATGACGGCGCCAAGAGTGTCGATCATGCGGATTTCCGCGCGCCTGAGGGTCGCTGCGACCTCTTCTTGTCGAAAGGATTCTGCCAAGATTTCTAGCCTCAGAGCATGGGATTGCCGGTCAGGCGGTGTCTCAAAGAGCGCCTTTCCCAAGCTCATAATTCCTTGTTTGAGACTTTTCGCGTCGTTGAGACTAGCTGCGCACCTTCTTGATCACGCTGCGGTTGCTCAGGATCTCCTCGATCTGCTCGAAGCGCACCGGCTTGACCATGTGATGGTCGAAGCCGGCCTCGAACGCCAGCTGGCGATCCTTTTCCTGGCCCCAGCCGGTCACCGCGATCAGCAAGGTCATCTGGCCGCACGACAGGCGCCGGATCCCGCGCGCCAGGTCGTAGCCCGACATCTGCGGCAGGCCGATGTCGAGAAACGCATAATCGGGGCAAAAGCGCGCCGCCGCCGTCAGCGCATCGGGTCCGTTGTGGGTGATCACCACGCTGTGCCCCATGGCCGAGAGCAAGGCGCCGATGCTGTTGACAAAATCCACATTGTCGTCGGCCAGCAAAATCCGGTAAGTTTCCGAGGTCATAAAAGCGGCCGGGCTGGTCTTGGTCGGCATTTCGGGCTCGACCACGATCGGCAGGCGCACGATGAATTCGCTGCCGCGGTTGATGCCGGCGCTGTGCGCTTCGATATTGCCGCCATGCAGCTCGACCAGGCGGCGCGCCAGCGACAGGCCCACGCCCAGGCCGGCATTGGTGCGCTCCAGGGTCGAGTCGACCTGCACGAACATTTCGAACACATGATTGAGCATGTCGGGCGCGATGCCGATGCCGTTGTCGGCCACCTGGATGATCAGGTCGCGCTCTTCCACGCGCGCGCTCAGGGCGACCCGCCCCCCACGGTTGGTATATTTGGCCGCATTGTTGAGCAGGTTCGATAAAATCTGCGCCAGGCGCGTGGCGTCGCCATGCAGGAACACCGGCCGGTCCGGCAGGTCGATCGCCAGTTCGTGGCCGTGCAGCTCGATGTACGAGCGCACCACTTCCAGCGCATCGTTGACCACGGCTTTCAACTCGACGCGGCCCATCTTGATGGCGAACTTGCCGGTATTGATGCGCGACACGTCCAGCAGGTCGTCCACCAGCCGCACCATCTGGCGCAGCTGGCGTTCCATGATGTCGGTGGCGCGCTGGGTGGCCTGGGCGTCGCCGCTGCGGATGCGCAGGATGTCGAGCCCGGTGCGGATCGGCGCGAGCGGATTGCGCAACTCGTGCGCCAGGGTGGCCAGGAACTCGTCCTTGCGGCGGTCGGCCACCAGCAGCGCTTCCTCGGCGCGGTGGCGCACCTGCATTTCGTGCTCCAGGGTCAGGTTCGCTTCCTGCAGCGCGTGCGCGCGGCGCCCGATTTCGGCCAGCATGTCGTTAAAGGCCGCCACCAGCACCCCGATTTCGCCGCTGTTATTGCCCGGCACGCGCAGGCTGAAGTCGCGCCGCTGCATCACTTCGCGCGCCACGTTGGTCACCGCCAGCAGCGGCCGTGTGATGCCCTGCTGCAGGCGGGACGCCACCAGCGCCGCGATCACCAGCGAGACCAGGAGCACGATGCCGAGGATGGCCGCGTAGTTGAGCAGGCGCTCGACCAGGCCGAAGCGCGCGCGCAGGTACACCGTGCCGAGCACTTCGCCATTGTCGACAATGTTGTGGTACACCACCAGCTCGCCATGGTCGATGGTGTAGCCGGGCCGCCCCGGCTTGACCGGATACGAGGGCTCGAGCGAGCCCTGGGTGTAGGACGCGAAGCGCACCCCGGCGCTGGTGTAGACCGCGGCCGACAGGATTTGCGGGCGCACCCGCAGCACAGCCAGGTTTTGCTGCGCGCTCCTGGCATCGTTGAAGGCCAGCGCCGGGGCGCTGACGCTGGCGATGATGTCGGCCTGGGTCATCAGGTCGTCGACCCAGTATTGCTGGAAGGTGCGCAGGTCGTACAGCAGCATGGCGATCGAGGCCGCCAGCAGGGCCACGAAGGTGGTCGAGACGGCCATGAGGATGAGTTTGCTACGGACGGAGCCGCTGTCGTGTTGCATCACGGTGCTCCCTTGTGAACGTGATTGGCCACTGTCAGCAGGCGCGAACTGAGCTTGACGCTGTTCCGGTCGGCCGCTTCCAGCGAGACATCGAAGCGCACGCGCTCTTCGACGATCCTGAAGTTAATGACACTGCCTTGTTGCAGTCCTTGTTGCGATTCGGTCACGACCAGGGTCGGCATGGCGCCGATCGCGCGCAGCGCCGTGCGCAGGCGCGCCGGATCGTCGCCGCCGATGAACAGCAGGTGCACCCCGGCCAGCGGATCGTGCTCGCGCAGCGGGCGCACCAGCACCGCCCTGCCCTGCACCGCGCGTCCGGCGACGATGCGCGCCAGGTCGGCCGCCAGCTCGTCGGCGCCGGCCACGCCGATCACCAGCGGCGCGTTCGCGTCGGCAAAGGCCGAGGCCGGAAACTCGGCGTAGCCCAGGAACTTATACAGGAACGCGGCCTTGATGCTGCGTTCGGGCAGCACGGCGCCGCCGGCCGGCAGCGCCGCGCGCACCAGCGGCGCGGGCAGCGCCAGCGCCATGGCCAGTCCCAGCAGCAGCGGCATGGCGCATGCGGCCAGGCGCGGCGGCGGGCGGCGCGGGGTGCTCGAGGCGCGGGGCGGCATGGCGAACAGCGCGCTCAAAACCGCGCGCTCAGCTGGAGCGACACGGCGCGCTCGATCATGCGGCGCGTGGCCGGCGCGCCGAACTCGGCGTGCGAGGCATGCAACAGGTTCCGGCCCGACAGCGCCAGCTCCAGGCGCGGGCGCGGCTGCCAGGCCATGCGCACGTCGAGTTCGTAGTAGGCCGGCACCATCGGCTGCGGCAATTGGCCGACCCGGCGCAGCGCCAGTTCGGCCTGCAGCGTGTCGGACAGTTCGTGCGAGGAGCGCAGCGACCAGTAGCTGCCCGGGTCGTTGGTGGCCACGCCGAACGCGGCCGATCTGTCGTCGCTGGCCGGGTCGGCGCTGGCGTCGATATCCTGCAGCACCAGGCCGGCCACCAGGCGCCAGCGCGGCGCGGCCTGCCAGCGGCTCCAGAATTCCAGGCCGCGCGTGTTGGCTTCGCCCAGGTTGGCGAACTGGGCGCCCTGGGCGGACGGGCGCGGCTCCAGGGTGCGCAGGCGGTCGTACGCGCCGACGTAGGCGGTCAGCGAATACGACAGGCTGGGCAGCGGCTGGGCGCGGTAGCCGATTTCGGCCACGCGCACCGTTTCGGCGACAAACGCCGGTCCGCCGGCGACGCTGTAGCCGCCGCTGGCGTTGCGCAGGTAGAAATCGCGGTCGAAGCGCGACGGCGCGCGCACATTGCGCGAGAGGGCCGCCCACACCACGCTGGTGGGACTGGCGTTCCAGGCCATGCGCATGCTGGGCAGCGTTTCCATGCCGGTGTACGTATTGTGTTCCAGTTTCACTCCAATGCTCATCCGCAGGGTACTGCTCAGTTCTATCTTATCCTGCGCGAACACATTCGCCCAGCGCAGATCCTTGTCCGCGGGGAAAAATTCCAGCACGGTGCCGCCCTTGACCCGGTCCCAGGCATGCCGGTAGCCACCGCCCCACAGCACGTTGTGGCGCCGGCCCAGGAGGGTGCCGTGCTGGAATTCGAGGTCGATGGTGTCGAGGCGCTGGGCGCCGGTGCCGTCCTGCACCCGTTCGGTATGGTCGAGCGAGGCCTGGACGCGCCAGTCGCCGCCATCGCCCAGGGCGCCGCTGGCCCGTCCCAGCAGATTGGCGCCGCTGCCACGCATCTCGGCCCCGCCGCGCCGGTATACGCTGGTGCGGTACAGGTCGGCGCTGACGCTGGCGTGTTTCCAGTCGCTGCGAAAGCCGGCCTGGCGGCGCTCCATGCCGCCGCCGGGCGCCTCCACGCCGGGCGCATCCGGGTAATCGTCGATGTCGATGGCCTTGGCGTACACGCGGTACGCGCCGCCGTCGTCGAGCCGGCCACCCTGGCGCACGGTGGCGCCGCGCTCGCGGCGGCCGGCGTCCATCGACAGCAGCGCGCCCTGGCTGCCGGCGGCGTTGCGCGTGATGATGTTGATCACGCCGTTGACCGCGTTGGCACCCCAGATGGTCGCGCCCGGACCGCTGATGACTTCAATACGCTCGATGTCTTCCATCACCACATCCTGGGAGTCCCAGAACACGCCGGAAAACAGGGGCGAATACACGCTGCGCCCGTCGATCAGCACCAGCAGTTTGTTTTCGATGGTGCTGGAAAAGCCGCGCGCGGTGATCGCGTAATTGCCGCCGTCGCTGCGCGCCACCTGCAGGTTGGGCGCCAGGCGCAGCGCCTCGGGCAGGCTGCGCGCGCCGGCGCGCTCGATATCGCTGCCGGCGATCACGTACAGCGAAATGGGGGCGTCGGCCAGGCGTGCCGGCTGGCGCGACACCGAACTGACCACGATGTCCGAGAGCTGCTCCAGCGAAAAATCGAGCAGGGACAACTGCTCCACTTCCGCGCGCGCGCCGGCTGCATGCAACAAGCCGGCGCATGCGATGGAAATGGTCAGGAATGGCAGTCTACGCATGCTTGCTATCGTAGAACATTTTCTGTCATGCACAAAGCAGAGCACGTTAACAGCTATTCGTTACCGTTGGTTTCTTGCCTGTCGCAGCAGTCGGCTTGCAACAAAGCGGCGTCGGCGCCGCTTCACACGCCAAACTCGGCCGCCGCCTTGGCCGCCCACAAGGCTTCCTGGTAGCTTGGGTAGGGAATGTCGTAACTGTCGATGGCGCCATCGTCGCCGATGAAACTGGTCCACCAGCCGTCGGCGGCGGCCGAGATGGCGATGTCGCCCGGCTTGCAGTGCTCGCCGATCGGCTCATCCGGCCCGAGCACGACGATGTTGACTTTCCTGTGCTTGACGATACTTGCCATGAATCACCCCTTGTTTGTATTTGAGCTATAAACAGAACGGATAACTGACATCACAAACATCAATTAGATTTATTTTCCGCAACGCAGCATACTGCCTCTGTCTCCTCTATTCTCCTCCAAGAAAATAGATTCAGCCCGCTCTCTGAGCGGGCTTTTTTTTGCCTGCGCGTTCAGCGCTCACATAAGCCAGCGGCAGCCGCTTCCGCCACGGCCCCAGGTGCATCCCGCAGAATTGATTGCGATCAAACCGCGCTCTCGTTTCACTCAACGCGCACCCTGATACGCACAACCATCGGTCGATGCATCTACTTGAATCGCTGTGCTACTACCTTGGGCTTCCCTGGAAAAGAAATCCGCCCAGTCAGGTTGACGCCAGCTTGAACCGCCGGGCGCGGGTCTTACTCGGCGGCAAACGTGTTGAGATTGGCGGCCGGGTACTTACCCGCAAACAAAGCCAAATCCTGTCCGGCTGCCCAGGTGGTGGCTTGGTTCGTCTGATCACCATGCGCAGCGATATTCGAATGGTGGTGACGCATGCACAGTTCATTCGACAATGGAATATCATCGAAATCCGTAAGGCACGGGATGGCCACGTCCTTTACCTGGACTATATCTGGTTCACCAATGCCCCTTGCGGGTTCGGAGCAATCACGTTCCTGCGGATGGCGCAGCTTGCCAAAACCCTTGGATTGGTGCGCACTGAACTTCTGGCAGCGGGCGGGACCGGTGCGAAGGGCCGCAGTTGGTCCGAACACTTTTGGGGCTACGAATATTGGCCACGGCTTGGTTTCAACGCCCCGCTACAAGAGACAATACGTCAACAACTCCAAACTCACCCGTTGCTTTCCACCGCCACGACGGTGTCTGAAGTTATCCAGACCGACCTCAACTGGTGGAAGCAATATGGGGACGGATAGGAAATGACTTTCGACCTCGCGGACGGAAGTCCCTCATGGTACACTTTGAATGCCTACATCGCCTCTCGAAAGGGACTTCTGTCATGAACATTGACGCATTCTTGAAAAGGTCCGGCATCGCTCCTGAGATAGCATTTCTGCGCGATATCTTTTGCAGTCGTCGTGGCAAAATTGTCCTTGTCGAAGATCTGGCGATCACGCCCAAGCGCACTGACGAGCAAATCCGGCGGGCCATCCGTGAAGGCCGCGTTGCGGAGATGTCCGCGCGCGATGCTGGCGCCTCATGACGATGCGACGCACTTCGTGCCGTTTGCGTTTGAAATCACTGGCATCAGCAAATTTCCTCGGGAAAAGGCTGCAGTGCTGGATGGGAAGCTCATTGAGGGATCGGTAGCAATCGGCTCGGTGGTTCACCTTGTGCACGGCACGCAGCGCATCCCGATGAGAGTCAAAGGTGTCGTCATTGACTCGGCAAATTCCCCGGATGATGACCTGAGCCTGACCATCGATCTGCGCGAAGCGGCGATAGCGCTTGCTTGCGTCGGCGACCGACTGGTTCATCGCTGACCGATCGGAGGAGTATTTTTTGAGGGCCGTCGCTTGAACAAAGCTGCGGCCTCGCGCGTTTACGCCCAGCCATCCGATCAGCGTTGCACCGCACGCCCGCGCCCATCCCACCCCGCAGCAAAAAGGCCGATTCACCCCTTTTGGTGTACGATTCGCTCATGTTTTCGTTTCTACAACTGCAACCTTCCCCTTTTTCATGAAACAGGCTTCTCATGCACGCACCTGGTAACAGCGCCGGAGTCGCCAGCGCCGACTGGAGCACCACCGACCTGGGCGAACCGCAGTCCTGGCCCGCCACCCTGCGCCTGGCGGTCGACATCGTCCTCAACACGCCGCTGCCGATGCTGCTGGTGTGGGGTCCGCGCCGCATCATCGTGTTCAACCATGCCTACGCCGAGCTGGCCGGTCCGCGCCATCCGCGTGCGCCGGGCGGGCGGGTGCCCGCGGTCTGGCCGGCCCCGCTCGCCGCCAGCCCGGCCACCCTGGACCTCGCCCTCGCCGGCGAGGTCCGCCAGCTCGCACGCCAGCAGCTCGGTTTCGTGCGCGACGGCGCGCTCGCATCGGCCGACTACGATCTCTACTTCACCCCGGTGCGCGATGGCGAGGCGGTCGGCGGCGTGCTGTGCGCGGTAACCCCGAGCGCGCCGCTGGCCAGCGTGCCCGCCCCGGCCGACGGCCTGCGCATCCTGGTGGTCGAAGACAACCTCGATTCGCAATACCTGGTGGTCGAAATGCTCAAGGCTTTCGGCCACGAAGCCGAAGGCGTGGGCGACGCCGAAAACGCGCTGGCGCTGATGGCGCACAGCCGCTACAACGTGCTGTTCTCGGATGTCAGCCTGCCCGGCATGTCCGGGGTCGACATGGCGCGCGAGGCGGTGCGCCTGTACCCCGGCCTGAACGTGATCTTCGCCTCCGGCTACGGCGACGCCCTGCTGCGCCACGTCGAGTTCGCGCACCAGTCGCTGCAAAAGCCCTACGAACTCGAACAGCTGCAAGCGGCATTGGCAACAATCGCCCAGCGCCGGCCCGCCGGAGTATGATCGGACCAAGGTACTTAGTGTGTGGTGCGCCACGGCGCCGGTCGGCTAGAATCGCAAGGCGCCACCCGATGCAGTAAGCAGGAGACGTTGCGGGGGCCGCCCCCGCCCATTTCTTCACGATTGCCGACAGACAGATGATGATTCCCACCGAGCCAATCGGCAGCATACCTCGGCCAGCGGCCCTGATCGACGCGGTCGACAGCGGCACGCTCAGCGAGAGCGAACTCGACGCGCTGTACGAGGACGCCGTGCGCGACACCATCGCCCGCATGGAAGCGACCGGCTCGACCGTCATCAGCGATGGCGAGCAGCGCAAATACCACAATTTCCTGACCTACTGCGTGCATGGCTCGCCCAACACCGCGCCGGACGGCTTCCCGATCCCGTTCGCGGACGGCCACACGCGCCGCATGCCGCGCCTGATGCGCGCCCCGTTCCACTACGAACGCTACGCCGACAGTTACCTCGCGCTGGCGCAGCGCTACGCCACGGTGGCAGTCAAGCAGGCCGTCATTTCGCCCTCGGCCCTGTCGCTGATGTACCCGCCCGAAGGCTTGCCCGGCTACTCGCGCGACCAGTTCATCGACGACCTGCTGGGCGAGCACGAGACCGAAATCCGGCGCTGCCTCGAGCAGGGCGCGCACAAGGTGCAGGTCGATTTCACCGAAGGCCGGCTGGCCATGAAGCTCGATCCGAGCGGCGAGCTGCTGTCGAGCTTCATCGACCTGAACAACCTGGCGCTGAACCGTTTTTCGACTGCCGAGCAAGCCCTGATCGGGGTGCACACCTGCCCCGGCGCCGACCGCGACTCGACCCACAGCGCGGACGTCGACTACGCCGAACTCCTGCCCAGCCTGTTTGAGCTGAAAGTCGGCAATTTCTACATCGCCATGGCGCGCGAGCCAGACCCGGTGCGCGTGCTCAAGATCATCGCCCAGTACATCAAGCCCGGCCAGCGCGTCTTCATCGGCGTGATCGACCCGATCGATCCACGCATCGAAACGCCCGAACTGGTGTGCCAGCGCATCTTGCAGGCAGCCCAGTTCATTGCCCCTTCCCAGCTCGGCAGCACCGACGACTGCGGCTTTTCGCCCTTCTGCGACGACCGTTCCACCAGCCGCGAGACGGCCTTTGCCAAGATCGCCGCGCGCGTGGCCGGCACCGCGCTGGCGTGCGCCATCCTGCGGGAGCGCCTGTGACCGACGATCGCGACGAAACCGAACTGATGCGCTCGGTGGCATTGCGCAACGCCAACAGCGTGCTGGCCGCGCGCCAACGTGCCCAGCAAGAGCTGATCGAAACCAAGGACGCCCTGCGCCAGGCCAACACGCGCATGGAAAACATGCTCGAAAGCCTGACCGATGGTTTTTGCGCGGTCGACCGCAGCTGGCGCATCACCTACATCAACGCGCGCGCGCTGCAACTGCTGTCGGCGCGCGGCAAGCCGCGCGAGGCCCTGCTGGGCCGGGTCATCTGGGACGAGTTCCCCGAGCTGCGCGACAGCGGCGTGGAAGCGCAGTACCGGCGCGCCATGGATTCCCAGGAAACCGTCAGCTTCGAATTCTTTTACACTAGCCTGGGCAGCTGGTTCGACCTGCGCGCCTATCCGTCCGACGATGGCCTGACCGTGTACTTCCAGGACATCACCAAGCGCAAGGCCGATGAACAGGCCCTGCTCGACGGCAGCAGCCGCCTGCAGGTGGCCTTGTCGGCCGGACGGCTGGGCGACTGGCGCTGGGACGCCGGCGCCGACCGCGTGACCCTGGGCGCGCGCGCCGCCGACATCTTCGGCCTGCCGGCGGAAACAGCGCTGCCCTGGAACAGCCTGCGCGAACGCCTGCACGACGGCGACAAGGACATGGCGCGCACCGAATTCTTGCAAGCCTTCGCCCAGCATACCGACCTGAACATGGAGTGCCGGGTCGACCGCCCCGACGGCGACCAATGCTGGATCGCGGTGGTCGGGCGGGCCGACTACGACCGCGACGGCATCGTGCTGGGCATGACCGGCGTGGTGCAGGACATCAGCACCCGCAAGAGCGCCGAAGACACCCTGCGCGAAAGCGAAGAAGTGCTGCGCGCGCTGGCCAATTCGATTCCCCAGCTGGCCTGGATGGCCCAGGCCGACGGCGCCATCGTCTGGTTCAACAAGCGCTGGTACGAATACACCGGCACCACGTCCGACCAGATGGTGGGCTGGGGCTGGCAATCGACGCACGACCCCGATGTGCTGCCGCAAATGCTGCAGCGCTGGCACGAATCGATCCGCACCGGCAATCCGTTCGAGATGGAATTCCCGATCCGCGGCGCCGACGGCCAATACCGCTGGTTCTTAACGCGCGTAAACGCCGTGCGCGACCGCCTCGGCCACGTGGTGCGCTGGTTCGGCACGAATACCGACGTCGACCAGGTCAAGCGCGTGCAGCAAGCCCTGCGCGACGAATCGAACGTGCTCGAACTGCTCAACAGCACCGGCAGCGCGCTCGCTTCCCAGCGCGACCTGCGCTCGCTGCTGCAAACCGTGACCGACGCCGCCACCGGCATCAGCGGCGCCCGCTTCGGCGTGTTCTTTTACCATGGAAAGGATAGCGACGGCGACCTGTTCACCCTGCACACGGTGGCCGGCGTGCCCCCGCCCGAATTCGAGAACGACGGCGACGTACGCACCAGCGCGCTGTTCGGGCCGAGTCTGCGCGGCGAAGAGGTGTTGCGCTCGGACGACATCCGGACCGACCCGCGCCATGCGGCATTCCAAGCCCAGGCCGACCTTGCCGACGAGCAAGCCGGCGTGCGCAGCTACCTGGCGGTGCCGGTGATCGCCCGTTCCGGCGAGGTGCTCGGCAGCCTGTTCTTCAGCCACCCCGAAACGGCCATCTTCAGCGAGCGCACCGAGCGCATCGTGGGCGGCATCGCGGCCCAGGCGGCGGTGGCGATCGACAACACGCGCCTGTACGAAGCGGCCCAGCACGCGGCCGACGAGCGCAAGGTGCTGCTGGAAAGCGAACGCTCGGCGCGCGCCGAGGCCGAACGCACCAGCCAGATGAAAGATGAATTCCTGGCGACCCTGTCGCACGAGCTGCGCACCCCGCTGTCGGCGATCCTGGGCTGGGCCCAGGTGCTGCGGCGCGGCAGCCGCGACCAGGCCGACCTGCAACGCGGCCTGCAAACCATCGAGCGCAATGCACGCGCCCAGGCCCAGCTGATCGAAGACTTGCTCGACATGAGCCGCATCACCTCGGGCAAGGTGTTGCTCGACATGCAGACCATTTCGCCCACCGTGTTCATCGACGCCGCCATCGAAACGGTGCGCCCGGCGGCCGACGCCAAGAACATCCGCCTCGACAGATTCGTCGCGCCAGGCGTGGGCATGATCGCCGGCGACCCGGCCCGCTTGCAGCAGGTGATCTGGAACCTGCTCTCGAACGCCATCAAGTTCACCTCGCGCGACGGCAATGTGCGCATCGAACTGCGCGCCGTCGACGGCCATGTCGAAATTTCCGTGCACGACACGGGGGTGGGGATCAAGCCCGAATTCATGGCGCACGTGTTCGAGCGCTTCCGCCAGGGCGACGCATCCACCACGCGCAAGCACGGCGGGCTGGGGCTGGGCCTGTCGATCGTCAAGCACCTGATCGAGCAGCACGGCGGCACGGTGCGCGCCGACAGCCCGGGCGAGGAGCGCGGCGCCACCTTCACCATCGAGTTGCCGGCTGCCAACCGCCAGAGCCCGTCCGCGCGCGCCGGCCGCGCTCCCGCCCCGCCGGTGGCGCCGTTCACGCCCGACATCCTGTTGCGCGACCTGTCGCACCTGAACATTCTGGTAGTTGACGACGAACCGGACGCACGCGATCTGATACGTCGGATATTATCTGACTGCAACGCCACGGTGCGCACCGCGGCCAGCGCGGCCGATGCCCTGGCCGAGTTCCTTGTGTCGCCGCCGGACTTGCTGGTGAGCGACCTGGGCATGCCGGATGTGGATGGCTTCGAGCTGCTGGCGCGGGTGCGCGCGCTCGGCCACGCCGGCGGCGGCGACGTGCCGGCGGTGGCGCTGACCGCGTTTGCGCGTTCGGAAGACCGGCTGCGCGCGCTGGAAGCGGGATTCATGGCGCATATCGCCAAGCCGGTCGAGCCGAGCGAACTGATCGCCACAGTGGCCACAATGGCGGGAAATGGTCCTCGTTAGCCTACAATGGGAGTCCTACCGGCGCACGCGGCGCTGTCCTACAAGAAATGTTCGATACACTGTTACACTAGCAACACATTAAAATCGCGCGTGCGCTCTTTGCCGCACGCCCCTCCGCCTTGACCGAGACAATGTATGCCAAGCCGAGAAGACATACTGAACGCAAAAATACTGGTTGTAGACGATTCGTCCGACAATATCGAACTGATGGAAGAGATATTGCGCGAACAAGGATACAACTGCGTCAGCTCGACTATGCTCCCCGAACAAGTCTGCCCGCTGCACCGCCAGCACTGTTACGACCTGATCCTGCTCGATCTGCAAATGCCGGGCATGAACGGCTTCCAGGTCATGAAGGGCCTGAAAGAAATCGAACAGGGCGGTTACTTGCCGGTGCTGGCGCTCACCGCCCAGCCGACTTTCAAGATTGCCGCGCTGGAAGCGGGCGCGCGCGACTTCATCAGCAAGCCCTTCGATTTGCTCGAAGTACACAAGCGCATCCATAACATGCTGGAAGTGCGCCTGCTCTACAAGGAACTGGCGCAATACAGCAAGGCACAGCAGGAACTGGCGCTGCACGACCCGTTGACGGGGCTGCCGAACCGGCGCCTGCTGGAAGACCGCATCGAAACGACCTTGCAGCACGCCAACCGCAATCATCACAAGGCCGCGATCATGTATCTCGACCTCGATGGCTTCAAGGCGATCAACGATACCTATGGCCATGCGTATGGCGATGAAGTGCTGAAAATTGTCGCGCAGCGCCTGGTGGCGTCCTCGCGCAAGGAAGATACCGTGGCGCGCCTGGGCGGCGATGAATTCATGGTGGTGCTGGGCGAAGTGTCCGGCCTGGTCGACGCGCACGGGCCGGCGGCCAAGCTGGTCGAGGCGGTGTCGGAGCCGTTTTTCATCAACGACCTGACCTTGCGCCTGTCGACCAGTATCGGGATCAGCATTTATCCGGATGACGCCGAGACGGTGGAAGCGCTGATCAGCATTGCCGATTACGCGCTGTACGAGGCCAAGCGCGGCGGCAAGAACCGCTTCTGCGCAACGTCGGCCACGCCGGCCACGCCGCTGGTGCAGGATGCCGTGGGCGTGGCGCCACGGCGTTGAGGTAGCCATTTCCGGCGCGCCGCGCCTGTGACCCTGCTCCGAAAACCCGTCGTTCCCGCGCAGGCGGGAACCCAAGTTATTCGCGCAGCCACGAGCTACGGTACGAACTTGGATTCCCGCCTGCGCGGGAACGACGGTTTCACGGTGATCGGCTAGCAGCCTGTCGGACTTGGGGAGTCGAAGCGAAAAGCCAATGTTAACGCCCCTTGCCACCCTGCTTGGTACTGGCCTCGATCGACTTCGCATGCTGGTGATCGGTGCTGGCGTTGACCATCTCCGGCGGTACTTCAATGCGCGTAATACCCGAGTCGACCGAAATCGGATCGCTGGCCGGGAAGGTCATCTCGACCGCATCGTCAAGCAAGGTTTCTTTGGCGGCTTGCTCCGAGGTATCGCACTCTTCTTCGGCCAATACATTGATCGCGCTGGCCCACTTGACGAACTTCAGGTTGGCCAGGTCGCCGATGGTGGTGATATTGAACGCTTCGTGCAGGGCCTTGGCGTCCTTGGTACTCAGCCCGCGCATGGCGGACAGCGGCGCGTTGCGCAGGTCACGGAAACATTTGCCGGTAAATTCGGCATCTACGATGGTGTTGATATTCATGGCTTACCCTTTTCAATGTGCCACGCCACGATGGTGGCGATGAACCGTGTGCCGTTCGGTTGGGCCGTCCGGCAGCGGTTGTCCTGTTGTCACTATCGCATACGCCCACCCCCTCGTATGTGCGTTAGCGTACCTTGCATTGCGTTGCTACCCTATTCGCTTGCATTTTGACATTGGATTACCCGATTGCTATGATGGGCGCCGTACGGACACGACAGCCGCGTTCGCTGTCCTCCGGTGCCGCATTCCGGTTCTGCTATCCGGCAGCAATGCATTTGAAGTGATTCAACCCCCACCGCAGCGCAGGAATGACGTGACCAACTTAGACAAGCCGAAGATTCTCGTCGTAAACGACGATGCCGCCAGCCTGCTGGCACTGACCAGTCTTCTGGACCAATGGGCCGATGAATCGGGCTACTCCGTCCTGTCCGCCCGTTCCGGCCAGGAAGCCTTGCGCCAGGTCCTGCTGTACGACTTTGCCGTGATCCTGCTCGACGTAAACATGCCCGGCATGGACGGCTTCGAAACGGCCGAGGCGATCCACCAGCGCGCCCGTTCGGCCGACATTCCCATCATTTTTGTCACCGCCTTCCTGGCCGATGAAATCGACCGCCTGAAAGCCTACCAGCGCGGCGCCGCCGATTTCCTGTTCACGCCGGTCATCCCGCAGATCCTGCACGCCAAGGTGCAGGTATTCGTGGCGCTGGCCACCAAGAACGAGGAACTCAAGCGCCAGGCCCACAAGCTGAGCCAGCGCACCACCGAACTGACCGCCACCAACAAGCGCCTCACCCGCGAAATGGAAGAGCGCCAGGCGGCCGAAGCGAAAAGCCACGCCAAGGATGAATTTTTGGCCATGCTCGGGCATGAACTGCGCAATCCGCTTTCCGCCATCAGCAGCGCCGCCTCGCTGATCGGGCTGGCGGGCGTGGGCGCCGACTCGGTCGGCCGCGCCAAGCAGATCATCCAGCGCCAGAGCCAGCATTTGTCGCGCATCGTCGACGACCTGCTCGACCTGTCGCGCGCCATGTCCGGCAAGATTTTGCTCGACAAGCAAACGCTCGACGTCGCCGCGCTGGTATCGGCCTGTCTCGACACCTTCAAGGCCACCGGCCGCACCGGCAACTACCTGCTCAATGTCGACATGGAGCCGGCCTGGGTCGACGGCGACCCGACCCGGCTCGAACAGATCGCCACCAACCTGATCGACAACGCCCTCAAGTACACCCCGCCTGGCGGCACCATCAACATCGCGGTGTCCGACAACGACGACGAGATCGTGCTCGAAGTGCGCGACACCGGGGTGGGCATCTCGGCCGAACTGCTGCCGCATGTGTTCGACGTGTTCGTGCAGGGCTCCATCACGCTCGACCGCGCACAAGGCGGCCTGGGCATCGGCCTGGCGCTGGTACGGCGCCTGGTCGAACTGCACGGCGGCAAAGTGTCGGCCCACAGCGACGGCGCCAGCGCCGGCTCCACCTTCGTCATCCGCCTGCCGCGCGCGGCGCCCGCGGCGCCGTCGGCCGAGGTGGCGCCGGCCGGCGCGGCCGGCGAGCACAAGCCCGCCATCCTGCTGATCGAAGACAACGACGACGGCCGCGAAATGATGGCGACCATGCTCGGCGCCTACGGTTACGCGGTGCGCCACGCGGCCGACGGCGTGCAAGGCGTGCAGATGGCGCGCAGCTTCCTGCCCGACGTCGCCCTGGTCGACATCGGCCTGCCCGGCATCGACGGCTACGAAGTGGCGCGTCGCCTGCGCCAGGATGGCGACACCCGCCACATCAAGCTCATCGCCCTGACCGGCTACGGCCTGGCCGACGACCAGCGCCGCGTGCTCGAAGCCGGCTTCGACAAGCACCTGGTCAAGCCGGTCGACATCGCCCACCTGCTCGACGCCATCGGCCAGTGCGCCACCATCGAAGGATAGCCAGGCAAGGGCGGGGCACGGCGGGGTCGCGAATCGCTTCCCCGATGCGAAAAAAGTGGCAGATAATCGACGTGCCGGAATGACCAGAAAACCGCGCGCCGACGATGCCGCACCGCACCAAGCGAGCTCGGCGCGACGCGGCGACAAGCCGCCGCAAGCTGTTGTATGATTTGGGAAACATTCACTGAGCCCAGCATGACGCTACCGCCCTCCTCCCCGCCCGACGCCGCACCGGACCGCCAGCTTGCCGAGCGCAATGCCGACCTGGCGGAACTGCTCGGTCATCTGACGACATGTTGGGATGATGAGCGGCGCCAACTGGCGCGCAAGCTGCACGACAGTCTTGGCTCGTCGATGACGGCCCTGACCATGCACCTGGCCCTGCTGACCCAGCAATTGCCTCAGGAAAAAGCGCTGCACGACCGCACCGCCCAGATGAAGCAGCTCCTGTTGACCATCATCAACACCAACCGCGAGATGCAATTGTCGCTGTGGAACGACAAGCTGGAGTTTCTGGGAATCAAATCTGCCATCGCCGAGCTGGTTGGCGATTTCGGCAAGGAGCACCAGGTCGTGGCGCGTTGCAGCCTGCCCGACGAAGACGAGGCTTACGCGCGCGAACACGGCGTGGCCCTGTTGCGGGTGCTGGAAGAAGGCTTGCGCAACGTCGCCGCGCACGCCGGGGCGAGCGAAGTCGACGTCATCCTCGACGATGGCGGCGACGAGATCATGCTCACGGTGCGCGATAACGGCGTGGGGCCGGGCGATAAACCCGGTGAATCGTCCGGCTGCCACGGCCTGCGCCTGCTGCGCGAACGCGCCCGCTACCTGGGCGGGGCGCTGTCGGTGCTGCCGGCCCAGCAGCGCGGCACGGTGCTGACATTGACCTTGCCCAAGGCGGCGCCCAAAGGATAAATGACGGTTGCAGGGCCGTGCCCAGCCTCAGCCAGGTCTGCGGCACGGAAACTGCGCTGTTGGCGAACCTGGTCACGCGGGTGTTTACTTCCGATATTGAAAAACTGCCGTCATTAGCATGATTCTGATGGCGCATCTTTATCTGGCAGCGGCGCATCGTAAACGATAGCGCCGCCCTGCAGTGCGACCAGGCGGCGCGCGCTTGCAATCGTTTCGGGACGGTGCGCCACCATAATTCGCGTCATGTTGAGTTCTGCGATTGCGCTACTGACCTCGCTTTCCAGTACCACATCGAGCGCGCTCGTGGCCTCGTCCATGATCAGGATCTTGGGCCGCTTGTACAGCGCTCGCGCAAGCAAGACGCGCTGCTTCTGGCCGCCGGACAGGCTGCTGCCCATGTCGGCGACGATGGTTTCGTAGCCCATGCGCATGCGTTCGATATCGGCGTCGATCTGCGCAAGCTGCGCGCAGCGGCGAATGCGGTCCATCTCGGGACGCTCGTCGTAGAAGCAGATGTTTTCCTTGAGCGAGCCTGACAGCAGCACATCGTCCTGCATCACCGCCGCCAGGGCGCGGCGGTAGCAGCGCACGCCGAGCTGCGAGATCGGCATTCCTCCATAGCGAATTTCACCGAACGTCGGTTTCAGGCTGCCCACCATCAGCTTGATCAGCGTTGTCTTGCCGCAGCCGGAAGGGCCGGCGATCGCCACCGAGTCGCCGGGCTCGATGGTCAGATCGATATTGCGCAGCACCCACGGCTCGGTGTCGCTGTAGCGGTAGCTGACCTTGACCAGTTCCAGTTTCGGCTCCAGCTGGTCGACGTCGCGCGCGTGTTCCACGTCGGGCTCGACCGGTTCCAGCACGATGTCGGCCAGCCGCTCGCAGTGCAGGGACAGCATTTTGTAGTCGATGAACACATTGATCAGGGCGCTCATGCGAGCCGTGAACAGCCCGCTGTAGACCGTCAGCGCGATCAGCATGCCGACCGTGAACGAACCCTCCATGATCAGGCCAGCGCCAAGCCACAGTACCAGTGCCGCCGAGATAGCCCCTATGATCATATTGATGTTGCTAAACCACAGGCCCAGCACCTGCGTGCGCACGTTACGGTTGATGGTGTCGGTCTTTATCGCCAGCCAGTGCGCACGCCGGTCGAGTTCGCGCCCAAACAGCTTGATCGGCCCAATCGCCCGGATCGTTTCCATCAAACAGGTCTGTTCCTTGGCCGCGAGCGTCAAGCCCTCCAGGTTCGCAGTATGCAGCGGCCGGTACGACAGCGCCCGCACTATCGCGTAGAGAAGGACAGTGGCGCCGACCACGCTTGCCAGCAGCGGACTGTACAAGATCATCACGATCATGGTCAGGATTGCCGTGATGCCGTCCAGGACGGCGCCGACGGCCCGCGTGGTCAGCAGATCCTGGATCGGGCCGACCGAGCCGAAGCGCGATAGCACATCACCGAGCTGGCGTGTCTCAAACCAGTTCATGGGAAGACGCACCAGGCGCCCGAATACATCGCCTACCCATTGCAGATTCACGTGCGTTGTCAAGTACAGAATGGTGATGCCGCGCATGTGCAGCAACGCCCCTTGCGTGAGGATCAGCAGGAGCAGGCCGAACAGGATTACATTGCGCAAGCTGGCGTCGTTGGACATGAGCACGTCGTCGATCATGAATTGATTCAACCGGGGCATGGCCAGCACCAGTAATTCGACCGCGAGCGAAATAGCGAACAACAGCCCGAATGCCTGCCACCAGCCATCGAGCTTGCCCATGAGCTTGCGGACCGATACCTTGCGCCGCTCGTCCGCCGGGCTGAAATCGGTGGTCGGATCGAATTCCAGCGCGCAGCCGGTGAAGTCGCGGCTCACTTGCGCGTAGGACAGATGGCGCACGCCGACAGCCGGGTCGTGAATCACCACCTCCTTGGCCGTGGCCCGGCGCAACACGACGAAATGGTTCAATCCCCAATGCAGGATGGCCGGGGTTTTCAAGTGGGGCAACTCCTCCAGCGACAGCGACAGCGCCCGCGTGGACAGGTTGAGGCGTTGCGCGTACTCGGTCAGCGTCAGCATGCTGATGCCGTTCAGCGATGTGGGGAAGCGTCCGCGCAGGGCCGCCAGATCGGTGCGCAAGCCCAGGTAGGAAGCGACCATCGCCAGGCAAGCCAGGCCGCACTCGGCCACTTCCGCCTGGAGAATCAGCGGCAGGCGGGCGCCGCGAAAGAATGGCGCGGCGGCCATTTCACGTCTCCAACTTCCAGTTCAGTTTCATGATCACCTGCTTGAGACTGCCTATGGCGCCCAGGACTTCGATAATGTTTTCGTCAGCAATGGACAGTTCGACATCGTGCTTGGGTAAGAAAAAGCCAAGTTCAGAGTTTGGGCGAAAATGAAAACGGTCACACTTGACAGAGGGCGAGGTATCCGTATAACCAAGCTCAAGAATGGCGCGCTGTAGATCCGGTATTAATTGGCGGGCTGAACCCCTGGATACGGCAATTGTAATTTTTCCTGGCAATTGCTCGCGGAGTTCGCGTACAACGGTGATGACGAAGCAAAGAAAGATAAGCAATTTGACGCGGAAGTTCACGGACTCAGGCAGCACCACGCTGCAAATGATTATGACGACTGCCGTCAGTGCGAGAGTTACTATAGTTTGCCTCACGGATCGAAACGGCCAAAGGTCCCGCCAAAAGCTGTGCGCGCGTTGTGTAGCAAAAAAGAAAAACGGAGGCGGAGTTACCGTTTCAACAGCTACAGGATGATCAAGCGAAATCGACATAACGTACTCCTTAAATGCGGCCGCAGTAACTTCTTGCGGCCGCACGGATTTTGAAATTAGGTTACGATCTGCATAACACTACAACTTGCATGCCCAGTCAGACCCTTCCTGAACATCGCCATCTTCAGGCATAGTCGCACAGGGCATATGCCGTACGCCGTTAATCCATCAGCTTCCAACGCAGGTCCATCTCTATTGAGTTAAGAATGCCTTTGGGGCCTCGCACTTCAAGGATGTTCTCATCAACGATGCACAGCTCGACATCCTGCTTGGGCGGAGCAGGCCAACTTAGCCAGCCATTCGCTGTTGGCCGAAACTGAATACAGTTGCTGCCAACGGAAACTGCGGGTCCTGTATAGCCGCACTTCAGCATGATCTGCTCTAGCATTGGTATCAACTGACGGGCTGGACCTCGCGTAGATGCAATTGTTATTTTCCCGGGCAATTGCTCTGCTGGGATCATGCGAATGATTGCCAAGACCAAACCGATCGGGATAATATTGGCGGCAATAGTTCCCAATGACAAAGGTGCCAGCGCGATGCAGAAAATCACCATCACTACACTTATTGCTAGAGTAAATATAAATTGTTTTATGGATAAAAACGGCCAGAGATAGCGCCAAAATCTATGCGCACGTTCTGTCGGCAAAAAAACGAATGACGGCGACGTTTTAGATTCAATTTGGACGGAGAAAGGAAACGAAGCAGGCATGATAGACTCCTTGATAGCAGCCGCGCTAATCCTGCGGCTGCTTTGATTTTTTGATTAAAGTGCCATTTGCATCGCATTCCCGCCTGCCGGCCCTGAGTACGACGCTACATGGTTATCGTCATCGGGCGCAATCGCTCGGGGATAGTGGCGGTTGCCATCCTTATCGACCCAGGTCTGAGTTTCTGTTTTTTGTGGATGATCGCGCTCCATCAGGAGATAGCTACCGTAGCCAACGAATGCCCCTATGACCATTCCGCCCGCTCTACCCCAGGTCCCGCCCTTATTCCCGATTTCGGCCCCCTTGAGGAAGCCGTTAATGAACGCTTTCCCTGCTACGGAGGCTTCTGCGCCCGCAGTTGTGGCGATTATGCCGTCGCGTATCTGATGCTCAAAGGAGAGATCGCTTGTTACATAAACGCCGATGAGGCTTCCTTCCCAAGCCGCTGGTTCTTGGCTGATCGTCGCATTTGGAGGAGGATTGTCAAACACCGGTATTGCCCCTCGAATGGTGACGACGGCTTCTTGCCCATTTTCGACACCAATCGCTTTAATGTCGTAGGCATACCCGTGATCTGTCCCGAAACCGCCACCATCGCCACCACCACCGCCGCTGCCGCCGCCGGAACCCCCGCCACCGCCACCGCCACCGCCACCGCCAGGGATCGTCTCCCCCGGGGTCGTTTCGGCTTTCCCTCCGACTAATTGGGCCAGTAATTCTTTGTCTAGTACTTTCATGACTTTCTCCATTTCAAGATTTTCACCATGTTCCGCGTGCACATGGGAGGTTAGGCGTTGTCGAAAAACGCGGCGCCCAATTCTTTCCATTTCCGTTAGTTTTTCGCCCGTCCCTCCGGAGGCATACGATCCCTTGCTGCGCTGACGACAGGGTCCACGATCCACTCGATCAGCTTGCGGCGATCATGGAAAATATCGGCTTCCAGCGTCATCCCCGGCTCAAATGGCCTGCGCTTGCCGTACATCATCATGGAATTGGTCGACATGGCTACGGTCGCGCGGTAGATCGGGATGTCGGCAGCGTTGGGAGTGTCCGGCGCCTGTGCGCCGTCATTGATCGGGTTCCGTTCCACCTGCTTGACCGTGCCGGCCACCAAGCCGTACTTCTGATACGGAAAGGCGTCAATGCGCATTTGGACCTGCTGCCCCACCGCCACCGACGATTTCGCTTGCGAGGGGACCAGCAGCTTTGCCTCAAGCACGCTGCCCATGGGAAGGACGGTGGCCAGCACTGTTCCGGCCTGCACCGACTGCCCAATGTCATAGCCCAGCGCTGTAACGGCGCCGGCTGCGGGCGCCGTGACCCGTAGCGTGCTGCGTCCCTCGTGCTCGGCAGCCTCTTGTTCTATTGCTGCAAGACTTTGGTCGGCCTCGGTACTGGCGATCTTTTCGCGCGCGGCGAGTGACGCTCTTTCGTTCTGCACCTGGAGCAATGACGCGCGTGCGTTGCCCAGGTTGACCGTCAGCGCATTGCGCCGGGCGCGCTCGACGTTCAGGATGTTCTTTTGCTGCGCCAGCCCGGCCACGGACACAAAGCCCTGCTGGGCAAGCGTGCTGTTGCGGTCGACGGAGGCCTGGGCGCTCTTGACCAGTTCGTCCCCGATGGCGATGCCGCCAAGATGCGCGGCTATCTCGGACTTCACCAGGCGTTCCTGATCGGCCAGGGCAGCGGCACGCAGGGCCAGTTGCTGGAGCGTCGCCTCGCGTCGCTGTACGATCTGTTCGCGCCGCATGGCGAGCGAAGCGCTAATGCGCGCATCGATCGAGCCAGCTCCGCCAATGCGCTCGGCAGACAGATCGAACAGCACCTGCCCTGCCTTGACCGGCTCGCCCTCACTGACATGGCGCGCGACGATGCGGCCAAATTGCGGGGCGACAGCCTTGATGGCGCCGCCGGCATAGACCAGCCGGCCAGTCACCCGCACTTTGCTGCTGTATTCGCCAAATGTAAGCAACAGCCCGAGGGCAAGCACGATCGCGCCACCGCAGGCCGCCGCTACCTTCATTGGCACAGGGCGCGCCAACACGATGGCGCCACCTTTACGGCTGCGGCGGGCCTCGATCACTTCAACACGTATCGGCGCGATATTCAACCCGACCTCCATCACCGGCACTGAGCAAGGTGCATGCCGGGGCGGCCATGCTGCCTTACTGCCGCTGAGCGGCGTCAATGCTCGATCCTTACTCGTGCGGCACATTTTTGACGACGGCGATGAGACTTGCTCGCCGGAGTGCGTCGCACGTTAACCGAAAGTGGATATAGACCCAACGCTTCAAAAAAAGTTCAATCTTTTTTCACGCAGGGCGCACGGCCTGCTGTGGGTCGGCTGCCCAGGGCGGCCGCGAAGATTGAAGCTCTTCAAATCGGCGCGCCGGCATCAAGACAGCAGATGTCAACCGGGGAAAGGCTTGACGCTCAGTGCAGCTTCACTTGCGGCGTGCTGCGCTTGATCAGGAAGCGCGCCAGCGCCAGCACGCCGGTCCGCACCGAGCCGAGCACGGCCGCGTGATGCATCAGGTGCAGGCTGACATACATCATGCGCGCAAAGAAACCTTCGACGAACCAGCTCAAGCCCTTCAGGGAACCCATCAGGCTGCCGACGGTGGTGGTCTGGCCGAACGACACCAGCGAGCCGTAATCCTTGTAGGCGTAAGGCTTGGTCGGCGCCGCCTTGCCGCGCTGCTGACGCAGGAAGGTGTCCAGCAGGTAATCGGCCTGCTGGTGCGCGGCCTGCGCGCGCGGCGGCACCATCTTGCCGTCGGCGTCGACGCAGGCGGCGCAGTCGCCCATGGCGTACAGGCCCGGCGCGTCTTTAACGCGCAGAAAGCCGTCCACCTCGATCTGCCCGCCCTTCGCCAGCGGCAAGCCGAGCGTGGCCAAAAATTCCGGCGCGCGGATGCCGGCCGCCCACACGCACAGGTCGGATGGATAGACGTTGCCGTTCTTGTCAGTCACCTGGTCTTGCCCGATGCCGGTCACGCGGCACTCGTTGACCACCTTGATGCCGCGCTCGTGCAGCAGCTTCAGGGCCGCGTTCGACACCCGTTCCGGCAGCGGCGCAAGAATGCGCGGAGCGCCTTCGAGCAGCGTGATGCGTACATCCTGCTGCGGTTTGAGGTGTTGGAAGCCATAGGTGGTGTACACCGCGCTCGCTTCGCGCAGTTCGGCCGCCAGTTCGACCCCGGTGGCGCCACCGCCGATGATGACGATATCGACGCCCGCGTCCGGCTCGACTGGCTTGCGCGCATCGGCCCGGGCCAGCAACTTGAGCAGTTGCAGGCGGAAGCGCTCGGCGTCTTCGGTCGCGTTCAGGGAAATCGTGTATTCCTTCGCGCCCGGCACCCCGAAGTAGTTGGAGGTGCTGCCGACGGCGATCACCAGCGAGCCGAATTCGAGCGTGCGTTCGGGCAGCACTTCTTCATCCTGCGGCGTGCGGATCGGGCCGATGGTCAGGCGCCTAGCTGCGGCGTCGAGCCCGGTCAGGGCGCCGTAGACGAAGCTGAAGCCATTGTCGTGCGCCAGCATCTGGTAGGACAAGCCTTCCTGGTGGATATCGAGGGTGCCGGCGGCGACTTCGTGCAGGGAGGGTTTCCAGATGTGGTACAGGCGGCTATCGACGAGAAACACCTTGGACGGACCCAGCTTGCGGCCCAATTTGCTGGCAAGTTCCAAACCGCCCGCCCCACCTCCGACAATCACAATTTCGCCGCGCAAGAGAATCTCCCTGAATTTTTGACAACGTCAGTTTACTGCGATATGGACAATCGCGCTCACGCTGTACGGTTTCAGGGTTGGCGACGCCAGCACCGCGTCAGCGGAATCCGTTCTTGTCGCGCTCGTGACCATTGCCATGGCCATTGCCGTGACCATTGCCATTGCCATTGCCTTTGCCGTGCCCGTTGCCGTGGCCGCGCTCATGTCGGTCATCCCGGTCGTGGCGCTCATGGCGATCCTGCCCGCGGTCGCGTCCCTGATCGCGCCCGCCGCCGCGCATGTCGCGGTAACGCGGCGCATACGTGTTGGTGTACCAGTCATCGCGCACAAAATACACCTGGCGCCCGCAGGCGTCGTAGCGCGCGCAATGCTTGCTCCATTTTTTCATGTGCCCCGGCGGCACCCGCAGATACACCGGCTCGGGCGCGCCGCGCACATGGCGCTCCACCATCACCGGCTGGGTATAGACCACCTGCGGCCGGCCAACATCGCCCGGGTCGATGCGTCCGTAAAATCCCGGCTGTCCGATATCGATGCGGACATTGATCTGGGCCTGCCCCGCCACACTTGCGCCCAGCAGGACGGCGGCGATGATCACGTTTTTCATGCTTGCCTCACGAAGAAAGTAGGCGCGCCCGGCAGGCGCACCGTGGGCCGCAGGCCGCCACGCGGCTTGCTGCTCACGCCCATAAGTTTAACAAAAGCAACGATTGAGTCCGTGCGCCAGCGTACAGACTCTCCCTACATGGCGCGGAACAGGGCCATAAACGGCTGGCTGACGGCCAGCGTTTCCGGCCGCGTGCGCAGGCGCAGCACCCCGCGACCGCTGTCGTCGCGCGCGACCGAGGCAATGGCCTTGACGTTGACGATGGTCGAGCGGTGAATCTGGCGGAAGACGGCCGGATCGAGCACCTCAAGCAGTTCGCGGATCGGTTTGCGCAGCAGCGCCTCGCCCTGCGCCGTCATCACCACGGTGTACTTGCTGTCGGCCTGGAAGTAGGCCACATCCTCGACCATGATCAGGCGCGTGTCCGCGCCCGCGCTGGCGGTCAGCCACACCAGCGGCTCGGCCCTGGGCGCCGGCGGCGCCGCCTGCCCGAGCTGGCGCAGCAAGGCGGCCAGCGCGCCGGCGTCCGCCACGCCGCTGGCCAGGCGCGCCCTGACCCGCCGCACCGTGGCCGCCAGGCGCGCAGGCGCCACCGGCTTGAGCAGGTAATCGAGCGCGCCGCGCTCGAAGGCGTCGATCGCATACTGGTCGTAGGCGGTCACGAACACCACCTGCGTGGCCGGGCTGACCTCGGCCAGCGCGCCGGCCACCTCCAGCCCGCTCAGTCCCGGCATGCGGATATCGAGAAAGGCCACCTGCGGCAGGTAGCGGGCGATCGCTTCGAGCGCGCCGGCGCCGTCGTCGCAGGCGGCCACGATGCGCAACTCCGGCCAGGCGGCCGCGAGCAGTTGCACCAGCTCGTCGCGCAGCAGCTGTTCATCTTCCGCAATCACACAATCAGTCATGCCGCCGCCTGCGTCGTTGCCGCGCCCGTGTACGGCACGCTGATCGTCGCCGCCACCCCGCTCGGATAATTCGATACGATGGTAAAACCGGCCGCGCTGCCGTAGGCCAGGCGCAACCGCTCGCGCACATTGCGCAGGCCGATGCCGGTGCCGCCGCCTTCGCCCGACAAGCCGCGCCCATCGTCGGCCACCGTCAGCGCCAGCGCGCCATCGTGGACGCGCGCGATGATCCACACCGTGCCGCCCCCCGCCTTCGCTTCCAGGCCATGCTTGATGGCGTTTTCGACCAGGGTCTGCAACATCATGGCGGGAAACGGCGCCGCATGCAACCCGGCGGCCACCTCGACCTGCAAGCGCAGGCGCGGCCCCATGCGGATCACCAGGATGTCGAGGTAGGCGCGGGCGCGCTCGAGCTCCTTGCCCAGGGTCGAGAGCGCATCGTCGGTGCGCGGCAGCGAGTTGCGCAGGTAAGCGATCAGGTTGCCCAGCATCTCGTCGGCGCGGGCCGGGTCGCTGCGGGTCAGCAGTTGCGCGCTGGCCAGGGTGTTGTACAAAAAATGCGGCTCGACCTGCGCATGCAGCAAGCTCAATTTGGCCACGGTCAGTTCCTTCTCGGTGGCCGTCTGCGCCGCCGCAGCCTGCTCGCTGCGGCGCCGCTCGGCCACGCGGCGCGCCACGGCGCGGCCGATGGCGTCGGCGTTTTCGACATTGGCGCCGGCGTCGACCATGAACCAGTCGGTCCAGGCCCAGCGTTCCGGTTCGCAGATCAGGGTCACGCTGCCGGCGTCGCCATTCGGCGTGACGGTGACGATGACCTGGTTGCCGCTCGGCCCGGGGTGGCCCGTCATCCGCGACAGCCAGCCGCCGCGATAGGGATGCAGGTAACGGATCTTGGCGCGCACCTGCAAGCTGTCGCGCGCGCTGTCGACCTGCTCGGCGCCGGGCAAGTCGCGGATGGCGGCGTCGATGATGTCGAACGTTTCGCCGGCTTCGAACGGCACCTCGATCTGGCGCCGCTGGCGGCTGGACAAGGTGGCGCTGCTGACCTCGCCCGTCAGCAGGCGCACCCGGCGCACGTGTGAAAACGCGTTCACCGCCGCAAACGCCATCGCGCCCAGCACCAGCAGCAGCAGCGAGCCGCCGCTGTCGCGGTCACTGAGGATGGTCTGCCCGATCGTGATCGCCAGCACCGTGTTGGCGATCGCCCAGGCCAGGGTGATCCGGAAGATAAAAAAGAAACTCGTCATGGTCGGCAATCCAGTCAGGGAAAAGTGAAAACGACTATAGCAAGCGGTCGCGGGCAGGCGGCACCGATTCCGACGAAACCGCGCCGGCGCCGACGGACGCCGGCTTTGCCCTCCCCGGCGGCGCGGCGCCAGTTTTCCGGCATGCAAGATAGCACACCCGACAACAGTCGCCCCGCAGTACCATCCGCGCCACTCTGGCGCGGCAATTGCGCAACATTTCAGGGCCGCCTGGCGCACCGCTTTAGATGCATATCAAGCTTTGCCGCAAGGTCGCGCCGGGGTGGTTTTTTGATGGGGAATGGCAGGTACTATTCCCTGGCAGAAAGATCTTCTGCAAAGAAAAAACAACCGACCACAACTTAGCCTGAATGTTGCATAAACCGCCGCCGCAGCGTCACTTTTCCGATGCCGGAGTTTTTCAACTTAAATCGGAATGTCGCGGGCGATAGCGTCCCTACCCAATTGAACGGGACATTCAATGAAGCGG
>NZ_WHJI01000299.1:0-293 GCF_011682155.1 Massilia sp. CCM 8734 | reverse complement strand
CATGCTATTTGGTCTTCCTTCATGTCTATCAATAAGATGTCCTTCTTTATCTTCTTGAAGTTTTCTTGAAATATATGTAGCTACATTCCTCATAATGTCATTACTATTATATTTCTCCTTTAAATGATTTAAAGGTGTAAATTTTAAAGAGAAATATTGAAATTTGACTTCTGTAAGGTTTTCTTGGATGCTTTTCATTTGTTTATAGTAGCTTTTTTGCATTTCGTGTATTGCAAATAAAGTGATTTTTTGTGAGATTTTTAATTCTTTATATTATAGAGAGCCTATAAATT
>NZ_WHJI01000298.1:0-293 GCF_011682155.1 Massilia sp. CCM 8734 | reverse complement strand
TTGAATGCGTGGTCTTTTGCGATTCTTCCTCTTTCTTTGTTTGTCGTGAGTCCAGACGATGATGACTGGAATCATAAACTGACACTGTCTTAAATTGAGGATTTGCTTCTACAAACTGTTTTACCTCCGTACCATTTTTTAAAAAAGTTGCGGACTGCAGGTTACCCTTTTTCAGGGAATTTATCAAGTCATCTTTATATTTAGGATTAGCAAGTTCCTTAATATTATGCTTTGCCAAAGCAGCCTCAAGGTCAAAACCGTATTTTTCATGATAATGGTTAATCATAAAATTT
>NZ_WHJI01000297.1:0-294 GCF_011682155.1 Massilia sp. CCM 8734 | reverse complement strand
GAACCCCAATATTGCTTTTGATCATTAAACCATAATTTCGCCTTTTCTCTATGAGTACGAATATCTGCAATTGAATAATCTTTAAAACAAATTTGTTTATCGTAACCTGCAAATAGCTTATCCCAAATAATTGAAGAATCAGGTTCAACATATAGCATTTCTGCTAATATTTTCTCAGGAGAATCATTTCCTGGGAGAATCAAGAAATTTTTATGTTTAGTTATTTCTTTCATCATCGCAGGTTTCTGGTTTACGTCTCCATCTAAACAAATTATACTTTCGGGGTAATTAAAT
>NZ_WHJI01000296.1:0-295 GCF_011682155.1 Massilia sp. CCM 8734 | reverse complement strand
TGCCCAAGGAATTGAAATTCAAACTTTTTGACCCCCTGAATGTGTCGTATGGTTTTGATTTTTTTGAGGACAATCTTTCCATTAAAAACACCTATGTGGAAGATCCCTATAAAATCAGTGTTTCATCAACGAATGAAATGACCTATAACCTTTTTAAAACCTATATCATTTCAAAAATTAAGGAATTAAATCTCGAAATTGAATTGGTAAATCCCTATTGGGAAGTCGATAAGATCGAAGAAACCCCCTTTTTTCCGGATCAGAAAGAAGCCTATCCGACACTTACAGTAAAGGA
>NZ_WHJI01000295.1:0-295 GCF_011682155.1 Massilia sp. CCM 8734 | reverse complement strand
AAATCTAATTTTGCCAAATAATTTCTTTAAAAAAGCTTTTACGATCACAATTCTAAACCTTTGTAACTTTGCACCTTTGCAACTCTGAACCTTCTTTCTACAAGTTTTTCAACTGATTCTCGTTTTTATTCTGACTGATCGTCCAGAAGAAACCAACAAAGAAGAATCTGTCTGCTGTTGGGGTAACGGCTTGTCTGTTGTAAACTCCGTTGGCATCCGGTAATTTGGCATAATCGTATCCGAAAACGTTTTGACTTCCTAATACATTTGAAACCGAGAAATACAATATTTTTTG
>NZ_WHJI01000294.1:0-295 GCF_011682155.1 Massilia sp. CCM 8734 | reverse complement strand
ACTACAATACCAAAACAGATTCCGATAATAAGGAGTCCTAATGTAAAATCAGGTGTTTTAAGCATTCCCTTATACGTTTCTGCAATTGATTTTAGCCTGAACGGATGATAATGTTTTAATGATTCTCCACTATAAATAAGTTCTAAAACCAAAAATACCAGTGATAATCCGCCTAAAAAGTAAAAGTTAGATCTCCAGCCAAAACTGCTTTGCAGATAGCCTCCCAGAAATGGAGCCATAATAGGCGCACAGGCCCAAATGATCGAAAACAAACTGATGTAGCTTTTTAGTTTTT
>NZ_WHJI01000293.1:0-295 GCF_011682155.1 Massilia sp. CCM 8734 | reverse complement strand
CCTCTATTCCCACTTATTATGAATATCAAAGTGATGAAATAACAACTGAAGACAGTTTTAAAAAAGCACTTGATGCGCATTTAAATGTAAATGTGTTGGGAGGTTTAGTGAAAGCTAATTTCGGCTATAGTCAAAATAGTGGCTCAACCAATACCAAATCTTATGTAATGGTAAAAGTCAGACAACGTTTGTACAGCATGACTATCGATCCAAAATATTACACCGATTGGATTGATGGAGATATTAGCGCTAACAATTTTGGAACACACGAACCTGTATATGTAAGTAATGTAGA
>NZ_WHJI01000292.1:0-295 GCF_011682155.1 Massilia sp. CCM 8734 | reverse complement strand
TGGCTGAAAATGAAATCGAATTACAAAAAGAAAAAATAAATACCGAAACTTTCCTGCTTTCGATTATAGAAGATTTTAAAATTGGTAATCCGAAAATTACAATTGAAACCGATTTTCAAACGCAAAAAACAGTATTGGTTTTAGATAAATTTCATTTGACTACGGCTATTTTAAATGTGCTGGAAAATGCCGTAAAATATGGCTCCAACAATATCTCCGTCAAAACAAGAAAACATCAGGACCAGTTTTCAGTCAGTATTGAAGATGACGGAATAGGGATTTCAAAAAACAAACA
>NZ_WHJI01000291.1:0-296 GCF_011682155.1 Massilia sp. CCM 8734 | reverse complement strand
TCAATTATCAAAAAGACAATTTAAGAATTTAGTTTTTCTCTTTCTCTTTTCTTTCTTTTTCTTCTCTTTTAAGTCTTTTCTCCTCTTCGTGTTTTTGGGCTAGTTCTTCTTTTTCTGCTTTAGAAGTTTCGATTTTCTTTTGAAAATCCTGAATTTTTTTTGAACTCAACTCTATTTTGCCATTTGTTTTGCTTAATTTTTCTTCAGACTTTGCAATTTGCTTTTTAGACTTTTCGATGTCTTTTTGAAGATCACTATTGTTATCTTTTGAATTGTTTTCAAGATTGGCTAATTCT
>NZ_WHJI01000290.1:0-296 GCF_011682155.1 Massilia sp. CCM 8734 | reverse complement strand
GAAAAACTGTTTCAGTGCTTGATTGATACTGTAAAAATTATTGGTAATATGTCCCAGGCATTCCGTGTGTGTGCCATGTCCGTGCGGATTGAAAAAGATATTGTTAAAATTGGTCGAAGATTTTCCTTCCGAAACTTTCCCGATCCATTCGCCAAAAACGACAGGTTCAATGGTTGGTTTTTCAATGTACCAGGCAATCGGATTTTCGTCTGTATTCGTTAACGGAATCGAGATGTCGATTGGTTTTGACAAGTCTATTTCGAAGTTGTTTATTTTTGCTAGCATAAGGGCACACG
>NZ_WHJI01000028.1:0-104120 GCF_011682155.1 Massilia sp. CCM 8734 | reverse complement strand
AGCTGCTCTGAGGTAGAATTCATGCCGGGCAAGGTGCGTTCGTGTTGAAATTGTGTTTTAGGGATAACTCACATTTTATCAATCACTTACGGCATTCTTGCCCTTTTTTATGCAAAATTCAGGCTAGTGCGCCGGGCCGGAACTTCGTCGATGATTACATAGGGCGACACCCTTGCCGTTCAGCCAGGGACTTTCAGCGCCAGACCAGCGCCCTGCCGGGCGCACCAATAAAAAATGCCGCCCGGCTTGCACCAGGGCGGCATGTTTGCTCAAGCGGATGGTTCTCTACATCAGAACTTGTAGCCGATCCCGACACTGATCACCTGCGGGTCGAGCGTGATGTCCTGCGTCTGGCCGGACGAGAAGTCAACCTTGGTCTTCAGGAAGCTCTTGATGTACGCCACGTCCGCGAACCAGCGGTCGTTGATGTTGTACACCAGGCCAGCCTGCAGGCTGCTGGCCAGCTTGTTCTTGACCTTGAAGGTGGTGGCAGGACCGCCGATGTCGCTGATCGCGGTCAGCTGGCCGGAACCGGTCTCCTTGGCGAAATACGCGTACGTCACGCCCGCGCCAATGTAGGGACGCAGCATCGCGTCCGGCTTGAAGAAACGGTACTGCACCAGGAAGGTCGGCGGCAGTGCCTTGACCGTGCCCAGCTTGCCCGTGCCCTTGATGGCGCCGTCGCCATACAGGGTGTGCTTGAACGGCATGCCCAGGTCGAGCTCGGCCGAGACGTTATCGGTCAGGCTGTACGAGAACGAAAAGATCGGCTTGGTGTCGGAACCGATCTCGGCCTTGGTGCCCGGCAGCGCGGGGGCGCTGACGTCGCCGCTCTTGACCTTCGGCGTGATTTCGGCGACGCCGACCTTGGCAGTCCACTGGCCGGCCGACTGCGCCGATGCGCCCGACGCGACTGCCATCACGGCCGCTGCGGCGACAGCCTTGCCGACACTACTCATACGTAATTTCATTTTTTCTCCAGGTTCTTATTATGTGTGCGTCCGGCTTACAGCCAGCCCTTGACGATCATCTGCTCGGCCACGTATTTCGCGATCAGCGAATTTTCGAACGGAGTCGGATGGACGTCGTCGGCGAACATGTAGCGGCTGACATCGCCAGCGATCGTGTTGCTGCCGTTGCATGCCAGCGAGGTGTGTCCGAGGGCATTGTCGCCGCACGCCGCTTTGCCGGTTTCGCTCAGACCGTACGGGGCCGGATTGGTGATCTGGTCGTTGCTGATGGCCCACAGATCGACGTACAGGATCTTGGCTTCGCCGGCCACGCCCGCCTTGAGCTGGGCGTTGAACTTGTCGACCATGGCGATTACCAGCGCCTGCGGCACGCCTTCCTTCTTCGAAGCAGGCGCATGGCCCAGGTCCGGCAGGTTGTTGACGACGACATAATTGGCGCCTTTGCCCACCACCTGGGTTTTTGCCAGTGCCGCCATTTCGTCGCCCGCCACGCCCATCGCGGCAATCATTTTCGGTCCCTGGGCGGTGACGTACGCGGCGCCAGCCTTGGCGCCTTCGATTTTCGCGGCAGCCAGGGCCTTGGCGACCATCGGGCCGTACACGGCTTGCTGGCCGACCATCTGGTTGCCTGGCTGGGTAGCGGCGGCCTGGACGGCAGCGCCGACGATGGTTTCCTGGGTCGAACCGGTGCGCTGCGACTCGGCCAGGATGGCGCCGCCGATGGCTTGCGCGGCAGTGGCCGGATTGGTCGCGCCAGCGGCCAGCTGGGCGGTCAAATTGCCGGCGAAAAACTTGTTGCCTTCCGCCGTGGCGTAGGCCGACAACTCGCCCATCATGGCCAGCGCATCGTTGCCGCCGCCAATCATCAGTACCACTTCATCGCCTTTGAACTTGCCGCCGTTGCGCGCCAGGTGATTGGCGACCTGGCTCGCGATCGGCACGGTCAGCTGGCCGATGGCCGAACCGGTCAGTTTGTTGCCGGGTCCGACAGGATTGGTCACGCGCGCGCCGCCCTGGGCATAGCCCAGGCAAGCGTTGTTGTTGACCACGGGTACCGAGAAGCCTTTGCTGGCGTCGCCATCCAGGCCGGTCTGGGCCGGGCACGGTGCGGGCAGGCCGAACTGGGCAGCCATGTATTCGGTCCAGTTCTTGCCGTTCAGGGCAGGGTTTTTGGCGGTGTTGTCGCCGTTGATCGTGAACTTGCCGCCGCCCAGTGTCTTGACCGTGCCGACGTTGTAGGTACCCACGTCCGCCAGGCTGTCGCCGAAGGAGACCTGGGACGAGAATTTGGTTTTGAGGTCTTGATTGCCGGTCTCGCTGCCGCCGCAGGCAGTCAGGACGGCTGCGGTGAGCAAAGTCAGCGCAAAATTGATGTGACGCATTGTGTCTCCTGGTGAAATTTGTATAGTTTTTATAAACGAACGGCCGTGCTTTTCCCTACCCAACTAATATGCCAGTCTTCCCCCTACTTGTATAGGAAAACACATTGGCAAAACGTCAGTTGAACGCAACAGATCACGCTATAAAAAAGTTGCCGGATTATATCAATCGTTCCCGGCAACCGTGTGGACATTTAAGGCGGGGTTAAGTCACCCTCAAGGCGCGAGCGCGGCGTTGAAGAAACCACGCGCGGCGCTCAGGCAGAACGGCGCCACCAGGCCGGCGTGGTAGGTGTCGGCCACGGCGCGGTCGCCCGAGTCGCCGCTCTTGATGGCGTTGAGCTTGACGGCCAGCTTGGCGGTGGCGAAGTTGGTCTTGACCGAGCGGTAAGGATCGGTGCTGCCCGGCGTGTCGTCGAGGTCGACTTCGGTGACCAGCGCACTGCCGCTGCCGGCGCGGAAATAATCGACCGCGGCGCGCGTGTTGCTGTAGGCGACGGTACGGTCTTCATGGCCGCCGCACAGCAGCAGCGGCGCGCTCGGCGCGAAGGTACGCAGGTCGTTCTTGACGAACAGCTTGCGCAGCGGATGCTCGGGGGCGCAGGCCAACGGCGCGCCGGCGGTAACGTTGCATGGATGGGCTTTGAGGTCGGCCAGGTAGGCGTTGCGATAGCTGGTCTTGAACAGGTTGCCGGCGCCGAAATAGTCGCCGTAGCCGTCCGCCTGCGGCTGCGACTCCTTGGCGAACAGGGCGTTGTCGGGCCAGCCCGGGGTTTTCAGCAATGCTTCCACCGTGATGGCGCCGCTGGCGAATTGGTCGACGGCGGCCGCGAACGGGGCTTCGTACAGATCGCTGGAGGCGGCGTACACGCCGGCGCCCGCGCGCTGGCCGGCATTGATCAGCGCCGGCAGGAAGCCGCTGGCGCCCTTGCCTGGCTTGCCGTTGAACATCTCGTCGCCGAACTGGCCGAGCGCGTACGGACCCGACATGCCGGCCGCGGCGGTGACCTTGAATTCGCCGGCCAGGCCCTGCATGGCGCGCTGGGTGGCCACGGCCACGTAACCGCCCTGCGAGTAGCCGGTCAGGAACAGCTTGCCGGAGTCGGCGGTCTTGATGGCGCCGAACACGCTGCGCGCGGCGCGCAGGCCGTCGATCATGTCGTTCGATTGCTGGGCGGCGTCCAGGTAGGGATGGTAGGCCAGCGAGGAGCTGGCATAGCCGGCGTAGTTGGGGGCCACCACGATGAACCCGCGCGCGGCGAACATGGCGGCGACCAGGCGCGACTCGGTGTTGGCCAGGGTCGACATGTCGTAGTTGCGTTCAGCCGAGGTGCCGTGCGCGTACAGCAGCACCGGGCGCGCTCCGCTGCATTCCGGGCCGGCGCCGGACGGCACCATGATGGCGGCGCTGGCGTCGGTCGCTTCGCTGGCGCCGCCGACGGTGTTGTAGCGTACCTTGTAGGTCGTCACAGCGCACTTGAGTTCGCCTGTGATGGCGGTGGTGCCCACCTGCAGCGAGTCGAGCAGCTTGCCGAACACGGCCGGGTCGAGGGTGGTGACGTTGGCGCCGTTGGCGCTGACCGGCATGACGGCCGCGCCGCCGCCGATGACGCTGCCGCGCGCGGCTGGCGTGGGCGTGGGCGTCGGCACCGGGGTGGGCGTCGGGGTCGGGGTCGGCGTGGGGGTGGGCGCGTCGTCGCTGCCTCCACAAGCCGTTAATGATAGGGTGAGGAGAGCAGCGAAAGCGAGGCGCATGGTTTTAGTCCGTCAGGAAAAGGGTTCGTGGTTGAGCAGGCCGTGTACGATGCCGGTCGATCCATGCGCCGCGCGGCGCAAACGGTCGTTTACGCCCAGCCAGGCATCGTCCTGCGGCGGTGCTTCGACCAGAATCAGGTCGGCCCCGGCCGTATCCATCGCACGCAACGCCGCATACAGTGCGTGTGCGAAACCTTCCGGGCTTGTGGGTAACTGAGTCTCAGCGAACACATCCGGGAAGTGCGAGTAGTGTATCAAAGCTACTTTCTTTCCCGCGTTCTTCAATCGTGCGAGGGTATCGGCCAGTTCCGCGCTGGCCTGCATGGCCACCGGCGTGTGCGGCGCGTAGTGCGATTCCAGGGTGCCGGACGCGCGCGGCGCGGCCGCATCAAGCGCGGCCGGCATGGCGTCGATGACGGCCGCGATCGCTTCAGCGCTGATGTGGCCGGGGCGCAGCAGCACCGGGCCGTGGGTGGCCAGGCGCGACAGGTCGACGATGGTCGACTCGATCCCGACCGCGCTCTGTCCACCGTCGAGCACGGCGTCAACCGTGCCGTCGGCGCCGAACTCGTCGATGACGTGGCGGGCCGTGGTCGGGCTGACATGGCCGAACTTGTTGGCCGAGGGCGCCGCCACCCCTCCCCTGCCGCCCTTGAACGCTTGCAACAGCGCAATGGCGACCGGGTGCGAAGGGCAGCGCAGGCCGACCGTATCCTGCCCGCCCGAGACCGCGTCTGGAATGTTGGCGGCGCGCTTGAGGATCATGGTCAGGGGACCGGGCCAGAAGGCGGCCGCCAGTTGCCCGGCTTCGGCGGGGATGTCCGTCGCCCAGTAGCCGAGGTCGGCATCGGGCGCGACATGCACGATCACCGGATGGTCTTGCGGACGTCCCTTGGCCTGGTAGATGCGGGCGACCGCATCCGGGTTCTCGGCGTCGGCGCCGAGGCCGTAGACGGTCTCGGTCGGCAGGGCCACCAGCTTGCCCTGTTCGAGCAGGCGGGCGGCCGCGTCGATGGCGGCCAGGTCCAGCGCAAGGTCGCTCATGCCGCGATGCCGAGAATGGCGCAGGCGGCGGCCAGTTGGCTCTGCGCTTGCGCCAGGGTCGGCGCGATGAAGGTCACATGGCCCATCTTGCGGCCGCGCCGCGCATCTTCCTTGCCGTACAGGTGCAGGCAGGCGCCGGGCAGCGCCAGCAGCTCGGCCCATGCCGGCTCAAGCGGCGTGTCCGAACCGTCAGCGAACCAGATGTCACCAAGCAGGTTGAGCATCACGGCCGGCGAGTGCTGGCGCACCTCGCCCAGCGGCAGGCGCGCCATGGCGCGCACCTGTTGCGCGAACTGGCTGGTGACGCAGGCGTCCATCGTGTAGTGACCGCTGTTGTGCGGACGCGGCGCCATTTCGTTGACCACCAGCGAACCGTCGGTGAGCACGAAAAATTCGATGCACAGCACGCCGACGTAGGCGAGTTCGTCGACGATGACCTTGGCGGCCTGCTGCGCCCTGGCGGCGCTGCCGGCCGACACATTCGGGCCGGGCACGGTGGTGGTGAACAAGATGCCGTCGCGGTGCACGTTTTCGGCGATCGGGTAGACCACCGACTCGCCATCGGCGCCGCGCGCGGTCAGGACCGACACTTCGTAGGCCAGCGGCAGCATTTTTTCGAGCAGGCAAGTCACGCCGCCCATGCCATTGAATGCCGCGCGCACATCGTCACGGGTGCGGACCACGGCCTGGCCCTTGCCGTCGTAGCCCATGCGCACCGTTTTCAGGATACCTGGCAGCAGCAAGTCGTCGATGCTGTCGATATCGTCCAGCGCGGCGATGGTCTTGTGCGGCGCCGGCGGCACGCCGGAACGGGCCGCGCAGCCAGCCAGGAAACGCTTTTCGGCGATCCGGTCCTGGGCAATCGCGACGCAATCGGCGCCGGGGGCGACAAAGGCGTGCGTAGCCAGCAGGCGCAGGCTGTCGGCCGGCACGTTTTCGAATTCGGTGGTCACGGCCACGCAGGACTGGCCCAGCCGGGCCAGCGCCTGGGCGTCGCTGTAATCGGCCGCGATCAGGCTGTCGGCGGCGTGGCCGGCGGGACTGTCGGGCGCCGCTTCCAGCACGGCCACCTTGAAACCCATGGCCTGGGCGGCGTGCACGAACATGCGGCCAAGCTGGCCGCCGCCCATGACGCCGAGCCGGGCCGGCGGCAGGAAGGGAGAATGCGGTTGCGTCATACCGGCAATACCGATGCCTTGGCGGCGGCCGTCTGGCGCGCGCGGAATTGTTCCAGTTGCGCAGCCAGGGCGTCATCGGTGCAGGCCAGCATGGCAACGGCGGCCAGCGCCGCGTTGGCCGCGCCCGCTTCACCGATGGCGAAGGTGGCCACTGGAATGCCTTTTGGCATCTGCACGATGGACAGCAAGGAATCCTTGCCCGACAGATAGCGCGACGGCACCGGCACGCCGAGCACCGGCACGATGGTCTTGGCCGCGATCATGCCGGGCAAGTGGGCGGCGCCGCCGGCGCCGGCGATGATAGCGCGCAGGCCGCGCGCGCGGGCGCTCTCGGCATACGAGAACATCTCATCGGGCATGCGGTGGGCCGAGACGACCTGGGCTTCGAACGGTACGCCGAAGTCCTTGAGCATGTTGACGGCGTGCTGCATGACTTCCCAGTCCGACGAGGAACCCATGACGATGCCGACCAGGGGCTTGTTTTCAGTATTGCTCATCATCAAGCCTTCAGCGTTTCGCCGGTCAGGCGCTCGAGCGCTTCGACGTATTTGGCGCGGGTGTTGGCGATCACCTCGCTTGGTACGGCCGGGGCCGGTGCGGCCTTGTTCCAGTCGGTCAGGGTTTCCAGGTAGTCGCGCACGAACTGCTTGTCGTACGACGGCGGCGACATGCCGACCTGGTAGCTCGACATCGGCCAGAAGCGCGACGAGTCCGGCGTGAGGATTTCATCGATCAGGTGCACGGTGCCGTGCTCGTCCAGGCCGAATTCGAACTTGGTGTCGGCGATGATGATGCCGCGCGTGGCCGCGTATTCGGCGGCGGCGGTGTAGAGCTTGATCGCGTAGTCGCGCACCTGGGTGGCGATGTCGGCGCCGACGATCTTCTGGGCTTCGTCGAAGGAAATGTTTTCGTCATGGGCGCCGGCCGGGGCCTTGGTCGATGGCGTGAACAGCACGGTCGGCAATTTTTGCGCTTCCTGCAGGCCGGCCGGCAGGTCGATGCCGCAGACCTTGCCGGTCTTCTGGTAATCCTTCCAGCCGGAACCGATCAGGTAACCGCGCACAATCGCTTCGATGCCGAGCGGGGTCATTTTTTTCACCACGATGGCGCGCCCGTCGACCTGAGCGCGTTCGTCAAGCGAGACCAGCGAGACCGGGTCGATGCCGGTGTCGTGGTTAGGCATCAGGTCCTTGTACTTGGCGAACCAGAAATTGGACATGGCCGTCAGGATCTTGCCCTTTTCGGGGATCGGCTCATTCAAAATGACGTCGAAGGCGGACAGGCGGTCGGTCTGGATGACCAGCAATTTGTCGTCGCCGACGGCGTAAATGTCGCGTACTTTCCCACGGTGCAGGAAAGGCAGGGACTTCAGGTTTGTTTCGAGAACGCCAGACATGTGAATCCTTGAGGTGGTTAGGGCAGCCAGCCCGGCTTGCTATCGGTGTGCAATTCATGCGTCACCCGGCCTTCGTAGGGCGTGTCGAAGGTGCCGAGGGTGACGGCGATACGGTCGCTGTGCTCCGCCATCTGCCAGGTCAGGTTCGATCCGCACACGCCGCAGAACGCGCGTTCAACGCCAGGCGAGGACGCGTAGCGCGTGATCGCCTCAGGCCCGGCGACGATGCGCAGGTCGCTTGATGCCACATTGACGTACGGGCCGTTGGCGGCGCCGTGCTGCTTCTGGCACATGGTGCACCAGCAGATGCTGGCGTAGTCAACGTCGCCGTGGATTTCGTAGCGGACCGCGCCGCAGAGGCAGCTGCCTGTGTACATGATGAAAGATGGTCAAAAAAACAGCAATAATGACAGGACAAAAAACACACGCGCCCAAAAGGCGCGTGCGGGTGGTACGTTTGTTCAGCCTACAGTTTACTTGTTTACTTCACGATCTGTGCCAGTTCGCCTTTTTTGTAACGCTCGGCCATCTGGTCCATGGTCATGACCTTGATCTTGGCGGCCTGGCCTTCGCAGCCGAACGACAGGAAGCGCGCCTTGCAAATCTCGGTCGCCGCTTCACGGGCAGGTTTCAGGAAGTCGCGCGGGTCGAACTTGGATGGGTTCTCGAACATGTACTTGCGCACGGCGGCGGTCATGGCCAGGCGGATGTCGGTGTCGATGTTGATCTTGCGAACGCCGTGACGGATGCCTTCCTGGATTTCTTCAATCGGCACGCCGTAGGTTTCTTTCATGTCGCCGCCGAATTCGCGGATGATCGCCAGCAATTCCTGCGGCACCGACGAGGAACCGTGCATTACCAGATGGGTGTTCGGGATGCGCGCGTGGATTTCCTTGATGCGGTCGATGGCGAGGATGTCGCCGGTCGGCTTGCGCGTGAACTTGTAGGCGCCGTGCGAGGTGCCGATGGCGATGGCCAGTGCGTCGCACTGGGTGCGCTGCACGAAGTCGGCGGCCTGGGCCACGTCGGTGAGCAGCTGTTCGCGGGTCATCAAGCCGTCGGCGCCGTGGCCGTCTTCCTTGTCGCCCTTCATGGTCTCGAGCGAACCGAGCACGCCCAGTTCGGCTTCGACGGTCACGCCGATCGAGTGCGCGAACTTGACCACTTCACGCGAGACATCGACGTTGTACTCGTAGGAAGCGACGCTCTTGCCGTCCGCTTCGAGCGAGCCGTCCATCATCACCGAGGTGAAACCGGAGCGGATCGCGGTCATGCAGACCGCCGGCGACTGGCCGTGATCCTGGTGCATGACGACCGGAATGTGCGGGTAGGCTTCGACAGCGGCGTCGATCAGGTGGCGCAAAAACGCTTCGCCGGCATACTTGCGCGCGCCTGCGGACGCTTGCATGATGACCGGGGAGCCGACCGCGTCGGCGGCAGCCATGATGGCCTGCACCTGTTCGAGGTTGTTGACGTTAAACGCAGGCAGGCCATAACCGTTTTCGGCGGCATGGTCCAGCAGTTGACGCATGGATACGAGGGACATGGTAATACTCCAAACAATAGAAAGCGGGGTGCCGCCACGGGAGCGCAGACCGCGCGGGTAGCGCGCAACGCGTGTGGACGGCGGCGGCGACAGGCTGTGATTCAGCCGAGGCCGCAAAAATCGCTGCATGCCGCGCCACCGAAGGACGCGGCCAGGTTACACAGATTACATTAACTAAATTCGCCAACGCGCACGATCTTCAGTGCGTTGGTGCCGCCGACCTGCCCCATCGGTTCGCCCCAGGTGACAACGATCATGTCACCCTTTTTGACGATTCCCTTGGCGACCATCAAATCCTCGGCTTGCTTGAGCACCGCCGTGCTGTCGCCTTCCTGCATCAGGTTGTAGGCGCGCACATTGCGGTACAGCGCGGCCTTGCGGTGCGTGGTGGTGCTCGGCGTAAGCGCGTAGATCGGCGTGTCGATGCTGTGACGGCTCATCCACAACGCGGTCGAACCGGACTCGGTCAGCGCCACGATGGCTTTTACGCGCAAATGATGCGCGGTAAACAGGGCGCCATAGGCGATCGACTGGTCGATGCGGGTAAAGGTGACGTTCAGGAAGTCGGCGTCGAGCTTGTTGTATTCGGACTGCTCCGCTTCCAGGCAGATCGCGGCCATCATTTCGACCGTTTCGATCGGGTAGCGGCCGGACGCGGTTTCGGCCGAGGTCATCACGGCGTCGGTGCCGTCCAGCACGGCGTTGGCGACGTCCGACACTTCGGCGCGGGTCGGCACGGCGTTGACGATCATCGACTCCATCATCTGGGTCGCGGTAATGGCCAGCTTGTTGGAGGCGCGCGCCATGCGGATCATGCGTTTTTGCAGGGCCGGCACGGCGGCGTTGCCCACTTCCACGGCCAGGTCGCCACGGGCGACCATGATGCCATCGGATGCGTCCAGGATTTCTTGCAGCACAGGAATTGCTTCGGCGCGCTCGATCTTGGCGATCATCATCGGTTTATGGTGGTAGGGCTCGCCGGCGATATTGGCCAGCTGGCGCGCCATTTCCATGTCGGTCGCGCTTTTCGGGAAGGAAATGGCCAGATAGTCGGCCTGGAAACTCATGGCCGTCTTGATGTCTTCCATGTCCTTGGCGGTCAGGGCTGGCGCGGTCAGGCCGCCGCCCTGGCGGTTGATGCCCTTGTTGTTGGACAGCTCGCCGCCGACCTTGACCACGGTGAAAATCTCGTGCGCCAGGATGCGCTCGACCACCAGCACGATCAGGCCATCGTTGAGCAAGAGCTTGTCGCCGGTGCGTACGTCGCGCGGCAAGGCTTTGTAGTCGAGGCCGACGCGTTCCTGGTTGCCCAGTTCGCCGTTCTCGCCCCACTTGGCGTCGAGGATGAACTTGTCGCCCGTTTCCAGGATAATCTTGCCCTGCTCAAATTTACCTACACGAATCTTGGGACCCTGCATGTCCGCCATGATCGCCACTTCGCGCCCGCATTGGGCGGCGGCGCGCCGCACCAGGTTGGCGCGGTCGATGTGATCCTGCGCCTTGCCATGCGAAAAATTCAGCCGGACCACATCGACACCCGCTTCAATCATGCGAACGAGAATATCGAAATCGGTCGAAGCCGGGCCAATCGTTGCGACGATCTTGGTACCACGAAACATAGAGAGTCCTTGAAGTGAAAGCGCAGCCGGGAAGGCTGCGCTGTGGGCTTACTGGGAACTGCGTTGTAACAGGATTTCGACTGCCGGCAGGGTTTTCCCTTCGAGAAATTCGAGGAAGGCGCCACCGCCCGTGGAGATATAGCCAATTTTATCGCTGATCGCGTATTTTGCAATCGCGGCCAGGGTGTCGCCGCCGCCGGCGATGGAAAACGCGTTCGAATCGGCAATCGCCAGCGCGAGGGTCTTGGTGCCTTCGCCGAACTGGTCGAATTCGAATACGCCGACCGGGCCGTTCCAGACGATGGTGCCGGCCTTGGCGATCTGCGCGGCCAGCATGGCCGCCGTTTTCGGGCCGATGTCGAGGATCATGTCGTCGTCCTGCACGTCGGCGACGTCCTTGACGGTGGCCGCCGCCGTTGGCGAGAATTCCTTGGCGCACACGACATCGACCGGGATCGGCACCTGGGCGCCGCGCGCGGCCATCATGTCGATGATGGCTTTCGCTTCCGTGACCAGGTCGGCTTCGACCAGCGACTTGCCGATGTTCAGGCCGACGGCTTTCATGAAGGTGTTGGCGATGCCGCCGCCGACGATCAGGTTGTCGACCTTGTCGGCCAGGGCTTTGAGGATCGACAGCTTGGACGAGACCTTGGAGCCGGCCACGATGGCCAGCAGCGGACGGTTGGGCGCGCCCAGCGCCTTGCCCAGCGCATCGAGTTCGGCGGCCAGCAGCGGACCGGCGCAGACGACCGGCGCGAATTTGGCGAGGCCGTGGGTGGTCGCTTCGGCGCGGTGGGCGGTGCCGAAGGCGTCGTTGACGTAGATATCGCACAGCTTGGCCATCTTTTGGGCCAGCTCGTCGGCATTCTTCTTTTCACCCTTGTTGACGCGGCAATTTTCCAGCAGCACGACCTGGCCCGGTGCAAGCTCGACCCCATCGACCCAGTTTTGCTTGAGTTCAACCGGCTGGCCGAGCAGTTCGGACAGGCGCGCGGCGACTGGCGCCAGGCTGTCTTCCGGCTTGAATTCGCCTTCGGTCGGACGGCCCAGGTGCGAGGTGACCATGACGGCGGCGCCAGCCTTGATGGCGGCGGCGATCGCCGGCACCGAGGCGCGGATGCGGGTGTCTTCGGTGATGTTGCCGGCGTCATCCTGCGGCACGTTGAGGTCGGCGCGGATGAAGACGCGCTTGCCTTGCAGGGCGTGTTGGTCGATCAAGTCTTGCAAACGGGTGAAGTTCAGAACAGCGTGCATTGGCGATCCACGAGTCAAATGATGAAAGAACGCTATTTTACCGCAAGCCCAGCCCGAAAACCCTACTGTAAACAGATCCGCAGAACCGTAAAGAACAGCATGCCGAAAATGATGGTTTCAAGCATATTTCTTCTCAGCAGGTAATAGCCCGTGGCGGCAATGCCGGCGATCAGTTTGAAGTTATCCAGGCCCAGTTGCAACTGGCCAGTGTTGCCCAGCACCAAGTCGGGCGCGATGATGGCGGCCAGCGCGCAGGCCGGGGCGAAGCGCAGCATTTCCTGGACTTTTTTGGGGATGGTGATGTGGTGGCCGATCAGCCAGAACGAGCTGCGCGTGGCGGCGGTGGCAAAGGCCAGCGCGATGATGGTGATCCAGATCTCGACGTCAGACACGCGGCTCTCCCCGGCCGGCGAGGCGCTTTTCGCGTTTTTCGCGCTGTTCATTCAACGCCTGGACCGTCATGGCCGCCAGCATGCCGAGCAGCACGGCAGCGAGCAAGCCCAGCTTGTACGGCAATTCGTAGGCCAGCACGGCGGTGGCGCCGGCCACCAGCACGCCGCACAGGGCGGCCCGATTGACTGTCAGGGGAATCATGATGCACAGGATCGCCAGGGTGCCGGCAAATCCCAGGCCCCACTCGGTCGGCACGGCGCTGCCGAGGAACACGCCGGCGATCGAGCCGACTTGCCAGGAAACCCAGTTCGGATACAGCAAGCCTTTCAGGTAAGACACCTTGCCAAGGGCCGGTTCTTCGCTCGGAAAGCGTTGCAGGAACAGGGCCACGGTCAGGTCGCCCGCCGTGTAGCCAAGCAAAAAGCGCTTTTGCCATGGCAAATGGGCAAAGTGCGGGGCCAGCAAGGCGGAAAAGATGACAAAACGTAAATTGACCACCAGCGCGGTGGCGAACACCACCCAGATCGGCGCGTCGGCCACGATCAGCGGGAGCGAGGCGAGCTGGGCCGAGCCGCCGAAGACGATCAGGGTCATGCCCAGCGCTTGCGGCACGGTCAGGCCGCTCTTGACCATCGCAATGCCCACCACCAGGCCCCAGGCGCCGATGCCGAACAGGGTCGGCAGGCCGGTCTTGAACGCTTCGCGCCAGATGGCCTGATCTTCATCGGGAGGACGCAGCGCGGCCGGGGGCGGAATCACGTCATTCATGTGGTTTTCTTGCCACACATGGATGCGGCGGTGGTACAAATGAAACAGTGCGGTCTGGCATGAAGCGCAATCAGTGTGGGCGCCGGAATGCCTGTTTTCATAGGGAAAGAAGCGAACGCGGCCGTAAAGTCGTGAGACTATTTTACCGATCATTTCGGCTAATTGCCCGAATCCGCTAAAATCGAGGTTTTGCATGCCTGACGGAGAATCCATGAACGCCACGAAAACGCCAGCGGTAGAACTCGGCGACAAAGACTTGCCGGCCCATTGCCCGAATCCGGCGATGACGCTGTGGTCGTCCCATCCGCGCGTCTTCCTCGACTTCGGCCATGACGGCCTGGCCAAGTGTCCGTACTGCGGCACCGAATACCGCCTGAAGCCGGGTACGGTGATGGCGCACCACTAGAAATCCCCCCTTCCCCCACGTCGCCGAGGCCGCATGAAACGAGGAAAACAACTCAATGGTAGCGCGACCGAGGTCGAAGCCGCCTTCTACGAAGCGCTCAACCGCGCCGACATCGACACGCTGATGCAGCTGTGGGCCGACGACGAGGAAATCGTCTGCATCCACCCGGGCGGGCCGCGCCTGCACGGGCATGCGGCGATCCAGGCTTCGTGGGAAGCGATCCTCGAGCGCGGCGGCTTGCAGATCCGGCCGTCGCAGCTGCACGAGACCCATAATTTGATGAGTTCGGTGCATACCGTCATCGAAGGCGTGACCTCGAGCGGCGGCGAACCGGCGCACCTGATCGCCACCAATGTCTACATCAAGACGCCGCAGGGCTGGCGCATCGTGCTGCACCATGTGTCGGTCGCGCCCGGCGTAGTGCCGGCGCACGAGCATCCGACTTCCAGCCTGCACTGATCTGACCTTGCCCACTTTGAGTATGTATACAGCGCCGCTGTGGCTGCCCGGCGGGCACCTGCAAACCATGGTGCCGGCCGTGGCCATCGCCAAGCCGGCGGTGGCGTTCAGGCGCGAGCGCTGGGAAACGCAGGACGGCGACTTCGTTGACGTCGATTTCGTCGATGGGGAGCCAGGCCAGCCGCTGGTGGTGCTGTTTCACGGGCTGGAAGGTTCGTCCGCCAGCCACTATGCGCGCGCCCTGATGGCGGCCGTGGCCGCGCGCGGCTGGTCGGGCGCGGTGCCGCATTTTCGGGGCTGCTCGGGCGAACCGAACCGGGCGCCGCGTTTTTATCATTCGGGCGACGCGAACGAGGTCGACTGGATCGTGCGGCGTTTGCGCGCACGCACGCAAGGCAAGCTGTACGCGGCCGGCGTCTCGCTCGGCGGCAACGCGCTGCTGCGCTGGCTGGGCGAGTCGCAGCACCAGGCCGAGATCGTCGATGCGGCGGTGGCGGTGTCGGCCCCGCTCGACCTGGCGCGCGGCGGCGAGGCGCTCTCGTCTGGCATCAACATGGTCTATACGCGCATGTTTCTCAAGACCCTCAAGCCCAAGTGCCTGGCCAAGCTGGAACAGTTTCCGGGCTTGTTCGAGCGCGACGCGCTGCTGGGCGCGCGCGACCTGTACGCTTTTGATAACGTGGTGACCGCACCGCTGCACGGCTACCGCGATACTGACGATTACTGGAACCGGGCCAGCGCCAGGCATGTGCTGGGCGACATCACCGTGCCGACCCTGGTGCTCAATGCGCGCAACGATCCGTTCTTGCCGGGGAAGTATCTGCCGTCCAGCGCCGCGCGCGCGGTGACCCTGGAGTATCCGGCGCAGGGCGGGCATGTCGGCTTTGCGGTCGGCAATCCGCCGGGACGGCTGGACTGGCTGCCGCGCCGCATCCTGGGCTTTTTCGACGCCGCCGCAGCGAAACGCGAGGCGATGCACTATGCGACGCGCGCGCCAGACGGGGATGAACTATGCGAAGCTGCGGCCCATGGATGATATTGTAAAAAAAGCGATGGCCAAATGGCCGGACGTGCCGCATTGCTACGGCTGGCTGGCGCTCGACGCGCGCGGCAACTGGCGCATGCGCGACGAGCGCGCGCAGCATCTGAACTTGGCGGGCGACAAGGTGGTGCAGGTGGCGCTGCTGGGTTTTATCAATCGCAACTACCTGTTTGATGAGCGCGGTTGCTGGTATTTCCAGAACGGGCCGCAGCGCGTGTTCGTCAACCTGGAAGCGACGCCGTTCATTGCGCGCACCGATCCGGCGCATGGGCTGGTGCTGCACACGGGCGAACCGGTGGCGTCGATCGCGCGCGCGTGGATGACCGACAAGGGCGAGCTGATTATTGAAGCCGCCGGCAAGATCGCGCAGGTCGACGACCGCGACGTGGCGCAGTTGATGGCGACGCTGGACATCGACGGCGCGCTTGCTTCGGATGATGCGCTGATGGGCTGGCTCGATGGCGGCGCCGGCCAGCTGACGCTGCGCTACAAGGGCCACGCGGCGCCGGTCGAACGCATCGCGCGCGAGGAAGTGGCGACGCGTATGCGCTTTGTCAGGATGCCGGCGCTATCGAGCGGCGCGGCCGGCACGAATTCCGTCCCGGCAGATTGACGGCGCACCCGGCGCACGACTGACGCAGCGCAAAGCTTGGGCAGTTTGGCTCGCTACAATGCCCCATGCCTACCCAACAACACGACCTTGGATACCGCGCGCTGTTCGCCCATCCGGAAATGGTGCGTGAACTGATCACCGGCTTTACTCCCGTCAAGCTGCTTGACGGGGTCGCCCTCTCGGCCTTCGAACGGGTCAATGCGGACTACGTGAGCGAGCGGCCGTCGGCACGCCAGGGCGACGTAGTCTGGCGCGTTCAGCTCGGCGAGCAGGTGATGGACGTGGTCATCCTACTCGAATTCCAGTCGGGCGTGGACCGCTGCATGGCGTTGCGCATGCAGACTTACGTGGGCTTGCTGTGCCAGGACCTGGTCAAACGCCATGCATTGTCACCAGAATTGCTGTTGCCGCCAGTGCTGCCACTAGTGTTCTACAACGGCGCGCCGCCCTGGAGAGCGCCCATGGATCTGGCCGAGTTGCTGACGGCGCCGCCCGCCGAGCTGGCGGCCTTGCAGCCATCGCAGCGCTACGCGCTGATCGACCAGCGGCGCCTGGACCGGGCCGCGCTCGATGCCAATGACGATTTGCTGGCGCTGCTGTTCCGGATTGAACTTTCGCTGTTCCCCGATGTCTTAACGACGCATGTGCCGGCGCTGAAGACCTGGTTCAGGACAACGCCCCTGACCAGCCTGCGGACCTCGGTCTGGGCATGGTGGAAAGCGCTACTGGGGCGCAAAGCGAACGGTACGCAATTATTTAACCTGGATAGTGCAGAGGAGGCCAACATGGATCTGGATCTGGATCTGGACCTGGACCTGTCAACGTTAACCTGGGGCGAGCAGATGCAGCACATCGGCTTTCAAAAGGGCTGCGCGCAAGGCATTGAGGAAGGGCAAGCAATCGCGCTACGCAGGATACTGGGGAGCCTGTTGCACGGGCGCTTCGGCAACCTTCCGGTGCCGGCTGCAGAGCGTATTGGCCAAGCCTCGCAAGCGCAGCTTGAACAGTGGTGCGAGCGCAGCCTTACTGCGCCAAACTTGTTTGCGGTATTTGACGAGGATGCGGGGACCGTCGAAGGCACGTCCGGCTGACCTCCCCTCTGTGCAAAAGGCAGCGATGACGGCTGCGCAGGGTGCCGTGTGCGGCGGCGCTCGGCATGGCCGCAGCGCATGAGGGCTCGACCGCCTCGCCCTGCTACTTCTTCGCTTCTTTCATCTCTTCGCGCCGGCGCGCCTGCAATTCGCGTTCGCGCGCGTCGATCACGGCCATGTCGTAGAACGAGGCATCGCTGGCCTTGCGCGCAATGGTCAACTGGTCGAGCGCGGCCAGCATGCCACCGCTGAGCGCGTACGATTCGGCCAACGCCAGGTGTTGCAAGGCAATCTTACCCTGCGCAGCGTAGGTCTTGGCCAGCAACTCGTGCAACTTCGGTTCTTCGCGGTACAACTGGGCTTGGTCACGCAGGAAACGCGCGGCCTCATCGAGCTTGCCGTTGACAATCATGGCGTCGGCGTACTGGCGCGCAATGCCGCGCGACAGTGGATAGCGCAGATGCGCCTGCTCGGCCTCCTTGAGCGCCAGTTGCTTGAGCGACGCCGGCTGGCCGGCCGCCAGCTTGATTTCCAGCGCCATGCTGGCAAACATGGCGGCGCCGTCGGAACTGGCTTGCCCGGTCGAAAACACCGCGCCCTCGGTCGGACGCATGGTGCCGCGCGCCTTTTCAAACCAGGTCTGGGCCTTGGCCAGTTCGCCTCTTTTGAGCGCCAGGAAGGCCAGTCCGTACTGGGCGCCGGCCTGCTGCTGGCGGCTTTGCTGGGTCAGTTGCGCATCGAAAAACGCGGCCGCATCCACCCGTCCCTGCGTGCTTTCGTCCTGCAGCACGCGGGCACGCGCGCGCACCAGGTGGAATTCCAGGCTGTCGACGCGCTGGCGGTAGGGGGTCTCGCGGATGCGCGCCTGGATGTCGGAAATGCGCTCCGAGGTCAGCGGATGGCTGCGCAGATAGGCCGGCATCAGGTCGCTGTAGACGCGGCTGGCCGCCTGCATGCGCCCGAAAAACGCCACCATGCCGGAGGTATCGTAGCCGCCGGCGCCCATGATCTGGAAGCCGATACGGTCGGCCTCGCGTTCGGCATCGCGGCTGAAATTGAGCTGGCGCTGGATCTGCAAGCCCTGCCCGCCCATGAATACGCCGATGGCGGCGTCCGAGCCGCCCTTCGACGCGAGCGCGGCCAAAATCATGGCCGCCAGCGGAATCAACGCATCCTGCTTTTGCTGGCCCAGCATGCGCGCGATATGGCGCTGCGCCACGTGACCGATTTCGTGCGACATGACCGACGCCAGTTCGGATTCGCTCTGGGCGGCCAGCAGCAGCGCCGAGTGCACGGCAATGAAGCCGCCGGGCAGCGCGAAAGCGTTGAGCATCGGATCGCGCACCGCGAAAAAGTAATAATCGGCGTTGGTCTCGCCGCGCGCGCCAGGATACGACGCCACCAGGCCGCTGCCGAATTCGTTGAGGTATTCCAGGATCGGATCGTCGTCGAGGAAATCGTGGTCGCGCCTAATGTCGCGCATGATTTCTTCGCCGAGCCGGCGTTCGAGCACCGGCGAGAGGTCTTCGCGCGCGGTGTCGCCCAGGGTCGGCAGGCTGGTGGCATTGAGATTGTTCTGGGCGGGAGCTGACGGCGCCAGGGCGCCCAGCGTCGTCGCCAGGGCGATGGAAAGCAGCGTGCGCGCGGACGAGCGGCGCGGCGGGCGCGGGTTGGCTGGAGCGGTTTTGGATTTCACGGTGCTATGATAACCGCAAGTGCGCCGCAAAGCAGCGGGCTCGCATTAGCGATAACCTGAACAGTCCTACTTCCCCCTTGAACCGATGACGACCTCACAAAACGACCAGCTTACCCATTTCGACGCCACCGGCCAGGCCCATATGGTCGACGTTGCAGGCAAGAGCGACACGCACCGCATCGCGGTGGCCGCCGGCACCATCCGCATGCAGCCGGCCACCATGGCGCTGGTGCTGTCGGGCAGCGCCAAAAAGGGCGATGTGCTCGGCATTGCGCGCATCGCCGCCATCATGGGGGCGAAAAAAACCAGCGAGCTGGTGCCGCTGTGCCATCCGCTGGCGATTACCCGGGTCGCCGTCGATTTCGAGGTCGACCAGGCGGCCAACAGCGTGCACTGCCGCGCCCAGGTCGAAACGGTCGGCAAGACTGGGGTCGAAATGGAAGCGCTCACTGCGGTCCAGGTCGGCCTGCTGACCATTTATGACATGTGCAAGGCGGTAGACCGCGGCATGGTGATGACCAATGTGCGGGTGCTGGAGAAGCAGGGGGGGAAATCGGGCGACTGGCACGCCGCCCTGGAAACGTAATCACGCCAACCGCAAACCGCTTTGCATGAAGAAAAGCCGGTTCTCCTGGCACTGCAACAGGCGCGTGTGGCGTGCAGGGTATCGGGACGGGCTGGCGTATTCGCGGCGGCGGGGATGTGAGCCCATGCATTTGCAGCCCGATTCTCCCTTCCTCACCCATCGCGGCATGTGGCCGGTACCATGGTGAGTGAACGCGCCGTACAGTTGACATGCCGCGCAGCGGAACCGCACGAAAGAAAGCTTATACCCCGGTACACGCCACCCCCGCGTGTTTTTTCAGGACTTCTGTCGAGCATAGCCAGCCTCCGTTGGTATCGCGCGCCCAAGTGATTTTCTTTCCATCAACGCTGGCCGGCCCCCCTACGATTGTACATATCAGCGTGGTAACGCCAACGGCCGCATCAGTGGCAGTATAGACACAGTTGGATGTTGAAGCTGGCAGTCGCGTTGCCGAAAATATCTCGGCGGCAGGTAAGCTAGGTTTCAGTACGAGCTCGACGTCGATACCGGTCTTGCCGGCGGCCGACTCCCCGATTGCCGAGCCGACCTTCGCCTTTGCCACATAATCCTGATAGGCGGGCAGCGCCAGCGCCGCCAGAATGCCAATGATCGCGACCACGATCATCAATTCAACGAGCGTAAAGCCGCATTGCGGCGACCGGCCGCACTTTCCTGTTGATGTCATAAGACCTCCAAAGTTATTGCTGTTTGTAGAGAAAAGAGTGAAGACTTGCGAAAACCTGATGACCACGCAAGTTCGACCCCATCCTCTACTGAAGGTTCAGCTGGTTATTTAGGTAGTCTGCTTTTCCTTGTGCCAGATCATGCCATGGCGCGCCCAAGCAATTTTGCCCATCCTGGGCGGATATCGGATCCGGCCCAATCGCTGCGTGGCCGCGTATCAATCAGCATCGAGACCAGCCCTCAAACGCTTCACTGATGCTAATGTAGCACTACACGTGCTGGCGGCATCGACCGATTCCGCCGATGACGCGGAAATTTTTTCTATCGGTGCCGTGCCGGATCGGCCAGGCCGCGCTCACGCCGGACAAAAAACCAAAAGCCCCGCAGCGCTGCACGCTGCGGGGCTTTTTAAGGCGTATCCGGACTGAGGACTTGCCTATACCAACTTAAGGTGCTGGTGCTGGTGCGGCGGTTGCGCACTCTTTAGGTTGCAGCTTGACAGGAACGTTGGTCGAGCAGGTCCATGCGCCGCTGACGCCAGAAACGTCGGCGGCACGCGTCCAAGTGATGTGCTTGCCGTCGATCAGGGAGTTACCTTTCAGGGTGCAGGCGATTACCGACACGCCCAAGGCTTCGGTCTTAGCGGTAATAGCGCAACGCTTGGTAGGGGTGGTTAAGCCGAAGTCGGTAACGACGGCGGTCAAGGTACCTTCAGCCAATTTCGTTTCTGCTTGAACTTTACCTGGGGTGATTTCAGCCAAGCCAGCAACGACTTGCGACTTCGACACGTAGTCCTGGTAAGCTGGCAGTGCAACAGCAGCCAAGATACCGATAATTGCCACAACGATCATCAGTTCGATCAGGGTAAAACCGGCTTGGGCTTTTTTCATCATTTTCATCGATTTCATTTTTACTACTCCTAGTTGTGATTAATTCGAAATTTGTGAACCGCACTTGAGTATATGCAAGCGCCGTGCCAGCTCGCTTCCGCCCATCAATCGACGTCAAAGCATGTAATTTTGCCAATTTTCGGCACCTAGATGACAGGGATTGCCAGCTCGAAGTGCCGTTTTTTGTCAGCACAGACCTTTTTGGCCGCTTTTTTGCGTCAAAACCTGACGATGGCCTTCCGCAGTGACAAAAACCGCATGCCGGGCGCCTCTGCCGGGAAGATCATCAAGTAGCAAGACAGAGCGCAGGCAATCCGCAGTCTTGTTCGTCATCCTGACTCGGCAGTTTATGGGCCGATCAGGATAGGCGGGCAAGCTCGCGCGAGCTCTATATAGAGAAGGTGGCATCAAGTGCAGCCGCTTGGCAGCCGGGCGCGGCGAGGGCACTGAGCAATCGACAATCGACAATCACCAGAATGCAAAAAGCCCCCTTAACAAGGGGGCTCGGCTGCTTAACGGCACATCAGGTGCATTCTTTCGGTTTGATCGTCGCAGGGAGGTTGGAAGTGCAGGTCCACGTGCCGGCCACCCCGCCACTGTCCTCGCTGCGCGTGAGGGTGATGAGAGAACCATCCACATTGCTGTTGCCCGTCAATGTGCATTCGAGCTTGCTTCCACCGTTGGGGGCGATCGACATCGTAATAGCGCAGCGCTTGGTCGCGGACGCCATGCCCAAGTCTTCCGGAACCGTCATGACCGTCTCAATCCCTTCCGCAACCTTGGTCTCAACGATGACCTTGGCAGCGCTGATTTCCGCCAGGCCCGTCATTGCCTGTGCTTTCGAGACATAATTTTGATACGCCGGCAGCGCAACGCTGGCCAAAATTCCGATAATTGCCACAACAATCATCAATTCGATCAAGGTAAAACCAGCCTGGATGCGGTGGCGCGTGTTTGTCGGTGTCATCTCATTCCCCCAGCGCAGACATAATTGCCTACAGTAAATTATTCTGGAGTAGTTGCAATTGCCGTGCCAGCGTTTTTAGCGAAGTTTGGGCCGGCTCAAGGATCTTAGTGGCAAAAAAACGCCAATTTCCGCGACTGGAATACAAAAATTGTCACTTTCTACGGACAATTTTTGCCATGCTGCCGCCTCGGGATGCGTCAGCGGCGCTCGCGTCTCCTATTCAGGCGTCAAGGAAAACACCATATCGGCACCGGCCAGCTCGATGGCGTCGCCATGCTGAAGGCGGCGTGGCGTCTTGCCGGGAGACACTCCATTGATGAGCGGCGCCACATTGCCATCCACATGCGCCAGGTAATAGGCGCCGTTCTGGCGCGTAATGGCCACCACCTGCACGCCGGGCTTGCCCAAGGTCGACAGCGGCTTGGTCAAGGCCAGCCGCTTGCCGGCGTTGGGACCAGTCTTGACCTCGATCGACCCGAGCAGGTTGCCCGTATCGGCAAGCGCGTCCGGCATTGCGCGCCGCGGTCCGCCAATGAATTCGAGCTGAAAACGCGCCACGACGATGGTGTCGTGATCTTCCAGCATATGCTTGGCCACCCGCTTGCCGTTGACATAGGTGCCGTTGGTGCTGCCCAGGTCTTCCACGAACACATCGTCCATGATGAAGTTGAACGCCGCGTGGGAACCGCTCATGGCCGGGTGCGGCAGGACGATGTCGTTGTCGGGCTTGCGCCCGAGCGTCATGCGGTCCTTGTCGAGCTCGACCTCTCGTATCACCGCCTGATTGCGCGATATGATAATTTTCGCCACTCTTGCCCTCCGGTGGGTGACCCGCCAACGAGAACGGGGAGCTTGCGCTCCCCGTCATTATTCACTACCTTTGCCCTTGCTTACAAATTACAGCATGGCTTTGAGCAAACGCGCCATTTCCGACGGGTTTTTGGTCGCTTTAATACCGCAGGCTTCCATGATGTCGAGCTTGGCTTGCGCGGTGTCGGCGCCACCGGAAATCAACGCACCGGCATGGCCCATGCGCTTGCCCGGAGGCGCGGTCACGCCGGCGATGAAGCACACCACCGGCTTTTTCATGTTGTCCTTGATCCAGTAAGCCGCATTGCCTTCGTCAGGACCGCCGATTTCGCCGATCATGATAACCGCGTCGGTATCCGGATCGTCGTTGAACATCTTCATGACGTCGATGTGCTTCAGACCGTTGATCGGGTCGCCGCCGATGCCCACTGCCGACGACTGGCCCAGGCCCAGCGCCGTCAACTGACCAACCGCTTCGTAGGTCAAGGTGCCCGAACGCGAGACCACGCCGATGCGGCCCTTGCGGTGGATGTGACCCGGCATGATGCCGATCTTGATTTCGTCTGGCGTGATCAGGCCCGGGCAGTTAGGACCGAGCAGCAGGGTCTTGGAGCCGGCCTTGGCCATGCGGTCCTTGAGCGCCATCATGTCGCGCACAGGAATGCCTTCGGTGATGCAGATTGCCAGGTCGAGTTCGGCTTCGACGGCTTCCCAGATCGCGGCGGCCGCGCCTGCCGGCGGCACGTAGATCACCGACACGTTGGCGCCGGTTTCTTTTTTCGCTTCAGCAACGTTAGCGAAAATAGGAATGCCTTCGAAATCTTCGCCGGCCTTCTTCGGGTTCACGCCGGCAACGAAGCATTCCTTGCCATTCGCGTAATCGCGGCACATGCGGGTGTGGAATTGACCGGTCTTGCCGGTAATCCCCTGGGTGACTACTTTTGTATCTTTATTGATCAGAATCGACATGTTTGTTCCTTCGAATTAGGCCGGATTAGGCTTTATGAGCAGCAGCAGCCGCTACCACGGCCTTGGCTGCGTCTTCCATCGTATCGGCGGCGATGATCGGCAGGCCGGAGTCGGCCAGCATCTTCTTGCCGATGTCTTCGTTGGTGCCCTTCATGCGCACAACCAGCGGCACGGTCAGGGAAACGGCTTTCGATGCGGTGATCACGCCTTCGGCGATCACGTCGCAACGCATGATGCCGCCGAAAATGTTGACCAGGATGGCTTTCAGGCCTGGGTTTTTCAACATGATCTTGAACGCTTCGGTGACTTTTTCAGCCGTTGCGCCGCCGCCCACGTCGAGGAAGTTGGCAGGCTCGCCGCCGAACAGCTTGATGGTGTCCATGGTGGCCATGGCCAGGCCGGCGCCGTTGACCAGGCAGCCGATGTTGCCGTCGAGCGAGATGTAAGCCAGGTCGAACTTGGAAGCTTCGACTTCGGCCGCGTCTTCTTCGTCCAGGTCGCGGTAAGCGACGATGTTCGGCTGGCGATACAGGGCGTTCGAGTCGAAGTTGAATTTGGCGTCGAGCGCGATGACCTTGCCGGAACCGGTCAGTATCAGCGGGTTGATTTCGGCCAGCGAAGCATCGGTTTCCCAGTAGGCTTTGTACAGGCCTTGCAGCTGAACGCGCGCGTCGGCGATCGATTCAGGCGGCACGCCGATCTTGGCCGAAATCTGGTCCGCTTCGGCGTCGGTCAGGCCGACCGATGGGTCGATCGCGATCTGGTGGATTTTTTCCGGGTTCGAATGGGCAACTTCTTCGATGTCCATGCCGCCTTCGGAGGAAGCCATCAGCACCACGCGCTGGCTGACGCGGTCGGTGACCATCGACACGTACAGTTCTTTCTTGATGTCCGCGCCTTCTTCGATCAGCAGGCGGCGTACTTTCTGGCCTTCCGGGCTGGTCTGGTGCGTGATCAGCTGCATGCCCAGGATCTGTTCTGCGTATTCCTTGACTTGTTCCAGCGACTTGGCGACCTTCACGCCGCCGCCCTTGCCGCGACCGCCAGCATGGATCTGTGCCTTGACTACCCAGACCGGACCGCCGAGCGTCTCGGCTGCTTTTACAGCCTCTTCCACGGACAAGCACGGAATGCCGCGCGGTACCGTCACTCCATACTGCCGGAGGATTTCTTTGCCTTGATACTCATGGATTTTCATGCTGGCTTCCCTTCTTCTGATACTGATTTGTAGAAATACGGTTGAAATGCGGAAAAAAACGGGAAAGCGAGGCTAACCCGGTACAGCTTTCGCCACCCAGCGCGGATAGTACACCGCGACGGCAGGACCCTCGGCCCGCAGGGCATGGCATTTGTCGATCTGGAACGGCTTTTCCGGCAAGGGATCGTGACCCGGCCCGTCGCGGGTCTGGATCACGTCGTTGGCATAAGCCTGGATCGCCGCCGTCGGCAGGATCTGGGCCAGTTCGCTCAGGTGCGTGCAGCCAAGCACGCCGGACAGCCGCTCTTTGATGCCAAGGCGAAAGCCCTTCATCAAGGACAGACCGATCAATTTTTTGTAAGCCGGCGCTATGGTATCGCAATAGCCCGGGTAGGGAACCGCATCGGACGCGGCTTCGGCATCAACAATGGTCAGCTCGCGGTTGATGGTGATGCGCAGGTGCAGGTTGTGCAGGGGCATGCCGCCGCTTCTGACGCCCGAGGCCAAGGTGACGTCGCGTACTTTGATGTCGGTGATACGGGCGTCGAGATCCCACAGGCCATCATCGCGCGCGTACGCTGCGACTTCGATGGCGCGCGTATGCCGCAGGGCGCGAGGGACGGGTGAAGACAGGGGCATGAAGACAAGACCAATGCCGGAAAATGCGGCGTAAATAGTTGCAGCCGGTGTGCACATCGTGCACGTTGCCGCAGCTTCTACGGCAACAACCGCTCATGCGGCGCTGCTTAAACCACAAAAGTTTAGCACATGCGGGAGGCCAGTTGCGCTGCAACATGGTTTTTTGGGGCAAGATGCGCGAAATTTCATCAGTCGGGGCGATTTTGGTATCGGTTGCGCGGGGCGCATGTGGCCGCTTCAATGAAGAAGAGCTTGGGGACGGCCCGTCCAGCGACGCATCAGCCCGTGTCCGTTTGTCAGACCTGACCCCGTTCCGTTTGTCAGACCTGACCCCGTTCCGACCCTGCCCTGTTGCGTGTGCGGGTGTCGGACCTGCCCCTGTCACCTTTATTACTCGCCCCCTCGGCGAGCATCATGAATTTCATGTGCTCTAACAACTTCTTGCGATGGATTTTCAATAAATCTAAATAAGTCGGATCGTCGTTGTAAATCTTCGAGGTTCCAAGGATCAGTTCTATTTTTATAGGCATCATCGTACGAAGTCATCAAAGCAATTCTGTCGACCTCAGAAATTTCGTTCAATTTCCTTGAAAAAACCTTAGTGTAGTCAATCAATAAATCTCTGCTTCCCCAATAACTTCTGTGCAAATCGGATTCAGATAGACTGCCACTTCTCCTTAATTTTTCCAGTTGAACGAGGAATGCTGTTAATTTATCACTAAATACTTTGTAATCAATCAAAAGACTCCGCAAATCCATCCGTTCCCACTCTGGAGGAGGCCGTGGAAGAAGGCTAAAGTTTTTGTCGAAGTTTTCTATAATCAACTTGAATGCACTTTCCCTGCTCTCGCCCGATCGCTGCGAACCTCCGACAACCTCGTTTGAATCGATACGCTTTACCTCAACTCTAACAATCCAGAAATTCGGCTTTACCTCACGACATTGCATATCGACGTAATAATATTTATCACGCCATCTCTGTGCAAATTCTTCTATTTTTGACATGATCAGGCGCAACTAGCGAGTGCTAGTTCAAGTTGAAGCAATTTAGCCTCGAGAGCCTTAATTCTGTCACGATGTCCTTTTCCTCTCGAATTATTGACGTCACATAGCTTTAGATCCCCAGATCGCCATGCTATCGCTGCCTTAAGTGTTTTAATAGCCCACTGAATCGCCGCACAGCCACTCCACGACTGTGTGTCGAGCGCACTTTGCTCATCTAGATGATCAGGATGGTCTCTAAACCCATCTTCGCCCCATTGATCGCCAAACTCATCGTAATCCGAGTCTTGGACGTTGCAAACCAAAGCCAATACACATGCCGCGATTGTTCCTGCCATCCCATATTTGCGTGCTGCAGTCCCGATTGCAGCGACAAGAACCCGACCACCGACTACCCGAACACCGATAGCGACTCCCGCACCAACAGGTGACAATCCCGTTGAATCAGAAAATGATAATGGATTACCCGCAACATAGCCATACGTGTTGATCCCCCCCTTTAGCCCAATCGGATCAGACTGGATATACCGTCCGGTCTGCGGATCATAATCCCTGTGGTAGTTGTAGAACAAATTTGTATTTTTGTCGTAATACTGCCCCGGCATCCGCATATTGAAGGTAAAGGCACCAGCTCCGCTTGGATTCTCGTTCGGCGGCGTCAAGCCAAACGGATCACCATTGTCCCAGCGCCAGACAATTTTATTGTCGGGCGTACGTGTAATCATCCGTGGCGCTCCCAAATGATCCGGATGAATATGAAACACATTGGTCGCCGTGCTTTGCGCGGGTGCGGTACCCGTGACTGTCTGAGTCAATACTGCCACCGGCAGATTGCCCAAGTATACTGTCTCGCGGGTCGGCTTGCCATTGGTGTAAGTATACTCGCCGGCCAGTTGCCCTTGCTCATCATAGACGAACACCCCGCCACTGTAGCCTTGGAAAACACGCTGGTCGAGCCCATTGAAGAGCTGGTAAATGGTCATCGCACCATTCTGGATGCTGTACGGACGACCTCGTCCGCTGTAGGTCACGACAAGGGTACCATCGCCAGTCAGATTGCCGGCACCGTTATAGGTATTGGTCTTGGCTGGCGCCGGACCTGTTGTGGCGGTCAGCTTGTTACTGGCAGGATCGATGGTGTTGGTGTAGCTGTTCGCCCCAAACCCCGCTTTGATGCGATTGCCACTGGCATCGTAGGCATATGTCTGGCTAACGCCGTTGCCGCCATAGCTGATCAGGCGATCAAGTTCGTCGTAGCCGAAGGTCTGGTTAAGACTGGCGGGGCTGGGCGCCGTGCCGGTGCCCGTATGCGTATAACCTTTGATGCGGCTGGCGGCGTCGTAACTGACCGTACGCACGATGCCGTTAGCCGAAGGGCTTCCCAATGTATAGCTGCTGATGCGGCCGTTGAGGTCATAGGCGCGTTGATGCGCGTACTGGCTTGCCGGTACGCTGTTGCCCCACGTCCAACCAGTCGTTCCACCAAACGGCGCATAGGTGATATTGCTCAGCAAAACGATGCTGCTGCCAGTGTTTGTGCCGCTACCGCTAGCCTGAACGGGATTGAGCACAATGCTGGTGACTTGCCCCGCATTGTTGTAGCCATAATTGACGCGGTTGCCGCTCGGGTACGTCATGCTTGCTAACTGGCCGACGGCATTGTAGGCATAGCTTAGCGTATGGGTGGTGTTGTAGACCCCGCCGATCGTATTCTGCGTTTTGGTCGCCAGCCGCCCCAATTCGTCGTAGGTATAGCTGGTATTGCCCGATTCGTCCGTCATCCGGCTCAGTTTGCCGATCGCGTTAGGAATTGGGGTAGCCCCGCCATCGTATTCAAATGTGGTGCTGACCGTACCGGTGTAGTCGATCCGGGTCAGGCGGTTGAGCGCGTCGTAGGTGTAGGTATTCGTTTTACCTCGGCCGTCCACACTCGTTTTCAGATTGCCTGCGGCGTCATAAGTCGACTTGGTCAGGCCCGTGTCGGGGCTGCCCAGCTCGGCTTGATTACCCAGGCCGTCGACCGCATAGCGCGTCTCCAGATTGCGCGGATCGGTCACCGTTGCCAGCTGGTCGATGCCGTCGTAGGCCAGCTTGATGGTCGGGCGTGCGCCGTTGGTTAGCGGTTGCTGGATCTGCTTTACACGGTCGAGCGGATCGTAGGCCTGGTTGCTTACCCGTCCGAGGGGATCGGTGATCTCCGTCAGGTTGCCGCCCAGGTCGTACTGGTAGCGGGTGGCTTCGGCTGGCACTGTCTGCGCCGCTGCCACGGTTCCGGTATAGGCGCCCAGCAGGGGCGTATAGGTCATCACTACGATCATTGCGCCGGACGTCAAACGGCTGAAGATACGGCGGGTCATTGTGCTGCTCCGGTTTGGCTCGTCAAACGGCCTGTAATGTCATAGGTGCGGGTAATCTGGCGCGCCAGGTTGCCGTTGGGGTCGCGCACTTCTTCCTTGATCCTGTTGCCGGTCAGGTCGAGCGTGTAAATGATGCTCTCGCCGCGGTTGTTGGAAATGGACGTCAAGCGCTGTGCGATGTCGTAGGCATACGTCGTGACACTGTTGTCGGGCAGCGTGACCGTTTTGACCTGGCCGGAAGGCGTGTAGTCATAGCTGGTCGTCTGCGTCGAGGTGCCGTTCGATATGGCTTGCGAGGCAACCAATCCCCGTGGGGTGTAGCTCAGGGTTGTCGTGACGCCGTTCGGTGCGCGAATCGTGCGAACGTGGCCATGGGCGTCGTAGTCCGAGAACGTGGTCGCCTGGTTGGCGGCATTCGTTACCTTGATCAGCTCGCCAGTGGTCGGATCGTAGTCATAGGTGGTGCGGTCGACGATGTCGGTACGCGGGCCGGTTACTGTTTTCAGTTGCCCGATGTTGCTGTACGTGTACGTCCAGGTCCGGATGCTGCCCGTGACCGGCGCACTCAATCCCTGAGCGCCTGTCAAGTCGGTGGTGGCCTGCTCGGACTTGCTGATCAGGTTGCCGGCCGCGTCGTATTTGTATTTCGTAATACGCTTGGGTTCGGCGATTGCTTCACGCAGGCGGAATTGCGCGTGCCATTTGGTAGTCGTTTTACGTACTGGCAGTGCGAGCGTTTGTGCGGTCAGCAGCGGGAAACAATCTGCGTTGGCGACGCCTTCGACGCGAGCCGTTTCAAGGTAGCGGGCGTTTTCGTAAGCAAAGCAGCTGTAATTGTTATTGAAATCCTTGGTTTTCGTCACATTGCCGATACTATCGTACGCACGCTCGGCAATTGTTCCGCATTCCACGCAAGGACCGTCAATAGCAGTGGTTTTTGCGATACCGAGCACATACGTGTTGTTGTAAGTCCGTACCGACGCCTGCGGTTTTTCCTGAGCACCGACTTGATGCGTAACTGTTGCTGTCGCGTTGCCAGTGGCGGGGTACGCAAGCGTTACCTTGTCCATTGATTCGCCAACTTGCGACGACGTTGCGCGGCCCGAGCAGTCATAGGTCCAGGTGATGTAACGTTCTTCGTTTTCGTCAACCAAACCGGTCATCAAATTGATAAACGGCGTGGGGCCAAAGCCATTACCGATTTTCTCTTTTAAGTTGGTGCACGTTCCACCGCCGTTGATTTTGCTGTCTTCGTTGTAAAAATAGGTTTGACTTTTACCATCAGGGTAAGTGACCTTGGTCAGGTTGTTTGCCTTGCAGGCAAGCGTTTTTTCATTGCCAGGGACGCAGCCGCCCGACAGGCCATCGTATTCGTAGAGATAGGACTGATTAGCCGGATCGATCATTTCGCTGATCCTTCCCTTATTGTCGTACCTGAATTGAAGCTGCCGTCCCCAATGATTTGTCACGCACAGCAGACGGCCGGCAGGTAGAAGAACGCCAGGGTGGGCGCTGGCACACGCTGGGGCATTGATAGGAAATCGGCTGGTCGCGGTGTCATTGCTGACCCCGTCACTGTAGGTCATGACTTGCTGAAGTCCATTACGCTCGGTGGTCGATAATAATGAACCGGTCCGGCTAAAACGTTCGATACGGTCATTTTTCCCGCTGGTGAGAATCCATTCTTGCACGGCAACATCGTCAGTGGCCATGATGGCCACCAGTTGCTCATTGACGTTCGCTTTGCTTGTATAGCTGCCAACGCCGCTTTTTGAAAACAGAATTTGCTTCCCATCCGGGAGCGCGATTGATACAGCCGAAGGTATCTTCTCCACGCTTGGGAAACCACTTACGCACTCGAGTTCGCCACTGTCGAAGCGCCAGCATTGGCCGCTTTTTGGGTCGATATCTTTCAGTTCCGCCCTGAGAGACTTATTAAATGAGTGGGTCCAGCGGACCCCGAAGCCACGAATAGTGGTGGGATCAGCATAAATTGGCGAACTGTTGTAAATGCGATTCAGCGTCAAGTCGCTCGCAGACTTTGGAGCTTGGTAGTCGGTGATCACATGCCACATATTGCCCGTTGCTGGTGTGATTGGCTGACCAGCGTCGCAGTCGGGGCACTGCGGCCCCACATTGCCGGCATCCGCATCTGGGCGGGGCTCGTAACGACCATGACGGCACTGCCCGGCAGGGGTGAAATAGCGATAGCCTTCAGCTAAGCTGCACACAGTCCTTGTCCGGACAACTGACACGGCGCCAGCGTTCGCTTCATCCAGTTGGCCTGAACACCCTCCGGATTGGTACTTCAAATAGCCACGAATACTCCAGCTTGTCGACCCCTCGTATTCTATGCCGTCGGCTGTTACCCCGTCAGGATACCAGCTCACCCCCGGTTGACGGTGCTCCAAGTAAAAATTGCATAGATTACTATCTTTTCTGGTTTCATTTATGCTACCGCGAACGAACGCAAGCCACCCCTCCAAGGTAGGCATTGCTGTGGCAGGATACCCCGGCGCCCCGTACCTAAAAGGGCCTACATAGTCCGGCCCTCCAGCGTGGGCACTGAAGCTAGTGCAGATAAGTAGAATTGCTATGGTGCTGTTCACGATTTGCCGGACAGTTGCCCATGCACGAAACAGCTGACACTTCGAAAATATAGACATTCACAAGCTTTCAAGATCATTCAAGGCTCGATTATCTCATATACTTTTGTAAATTTTTTCAATTTAGAAAAATTTGTCGCCCACAGGTAACGTTAGTGGAAATCGCTCTCAAAACGATTTTTCATCTTGCTTTTTCCTTACGGATCCAGCTGAGTAAGCATTCCGGTCATGCTTGAGCCGATATGGGGACACCCGGCAAAACCATTGATGGCGTTGCATGTCTAGCGAGGAAACAATCTGAGAAGCGTTGGCGCTTCCCTTAGCGAACGACGCAGCGTGGCGTCACTTCAGCTAAAGAAATAGGCGCGGAATAGGAGCGATGCCCACCACTAAAGGGCGGCAAAAAACAACAGGGCGGAAAAGCGTAGCGCCTTCCACCGTTGAGGAGTATGACGGGCGTACCAGCCCGGCATACGGCGAAAGGCGCTCCGCTTTTCCGCCCACGGGCGTAACCCAGAGACGTGGCGCCAGCGTTGCGGCGCACTTGTAAAAACAACCCGCAAACAAGGGGATATATTAATTACCGATAATGCATATTCATCACCCGGACCGGCTTAATCATCATCCGGATCGCGCCCCTGCATCGCCGCCTTGACCGCGCGCTGCGAAAAACCGCGCTGCATCAAGAACCGCATCTGCTTGTTGCGCTCGGCGGGATCGGTCGCCACCGTGCCGTACTTGCGCTCCCACACCTCGCGGGCGCGCGCCATCTCGCTGTCGGCAAGACCCGCCTTGAGTTCCTGCAAGGCTTCCCCCCTGACCCCGTGACTTTGCAACTCGGCCATGATGCGGCTGTTGCCGAAGCGCGCCGAGCGGCGGTGAATCAGGGATTCGGAAAAACGTTCCTGCGACAGCCAGTTGTTTTTCTCGAGAAAATCGAGAAGGGCCTCGACATCGTCGCCCTCCTCCGCATGGCGCGCCAGCTTGCGCCCCAGCTCAAGCCGGCTGTGCTCGCGCATCGACAGATAGCGCAGGGCACGGCCTTTCAGGCTCAAATGGGGTGCTGCCATCGCCAGGCCCGCCGATTACTCGGGGACAGCCTTCAGCTTGGCCGCCTTGACGGCAGGCTCCTCGCCAGCGACCGGCGGCAGTTCGCGCACGCCGAGAGCGACACGTACCTTGTTTTCGATCTCGCGCGCCAGAGCCGGACGCTCCTTGAGGTAAATACGCGCATTATCCTTACCCTGGCCGATACGTTCGCCGTTATAGCTGTACCAGGAACCCGACTTCTCGACGATCTTGTTATCCGCACCCAGATCCAAAATCTCGCCTTCGCGCGACGTGCCTTCGCCATACAGGATGTCGAAGTGCGCTTCCTTGAACGGCGGCGCGATCTTGTTCTTGACGACCTTGACCTTGGTTTCGTTACCGATGACTTCGTCGCCGGACTTGATCGAACCGGTACGGCGGATGTCCAGGCGCACGGAGGCGTAGAACTTGAGCGCGTTACCACCGGTGGTGGTCTCAGGGCTGCCGAACATGACGCCGATCTTCATGCGGATCTGGTTAATGAAGATCACCAGGGTGTTGGTGCGGTTGATCGAACCGGTCAGCTTGCGCAGGGCCTGGGACATCAAGCGTGCCTGCAAACCCGGCAGGGAGTCGCCCATGTCGCCTTCGATCTCGGCGCGCGGGGTGAGCGCGGCCACCGAGTCGATGACGACCAGGTCGACGCTGCCCGAACGCACCAGCGCGTCGGTGATTTCCAGCGCCTGTTCGCCCGTGTCCGGCTGCGAAATGAGCAGTTCGGACAGGTTGATGCCCAGTTTTTGGGCATAGCCGACGTCCAGCGCGTGCTCGGCATCGATAAAGGCGCAGGTGCCGCCCAGTTTTTGCATTTGCGCGATGGTCTGCAGGGTCAGCGTGGTTTTACCCGACGATTCAGGACCGTAGATCTCGACCACGCGGCCGCGCGGCAGGCCGCCCACACCCAGCGCGATATCCAGGCCAAGCGAGCCGGTCGAGACGACCTGCACATCTTCGACCGGCGCGTTGGCGTCCATGCGCATGACGGAGCCCTTGCCGAACTGCTTTTCAATCTGCGCCAGGGCAGCGGCCAGCGCCTTGCCCTTCTCGCCAGCATTTAATACGGTTTTTTTATCGTCCATAACTTTCTTTCAGTCCAGAGAGTGGTCCAGATCAAGGGCGGGTAGCACGTCACAGGCACTACTGTACAAATAAACAGTGGTTTATGCAAGCGGCACACGCCTCAGTTTCAAAAAAATTCCCGGCGTTGCGGCAAATGAAACACAATAGCCCTAATTAGACGTCCCGGTGCCCCCATGCGTATTTTACTTGCCGAAGATGATAGCGTGCTTGCCGATGGATTGACGCGCTCCTTGCGCCAGTCCGGCTACGCCATCGATTGTGTGAAGAACGGACAGGAGGCCGATACCGCCCTGTCCACCCAGGAATTCGACCTCTTGATCCTCGACCTGGGCTTGCCGCGCCTGTCCGGGCTGGAAGTGCTGCGCCGCCTGCGCGCGCGCGCCTCGCTGTTGCCGGTGCTGATCCTCACTGCGGCCGACTCGATCGAGCAGCGGGTCAACGGCCTCGACCTGGGCGCCGACGATTACATGGCCAAGCCGTTCGCCCTGTCCGAGCTGGAAGCGCGCGTGCGCGCCCTGACCCGGCGCGGCGCCGGCGGCGGCGCAGCCGTGGTGCGCCACGGCCCGCTGGCGTACGACCAGGTCGGGCGCAGCGCCTATATCAACGAGCAGATGCTGGACTTGTCGGCGCGCGAACTGGGCTTGCTCGAAATTTTGCTGGCGCGCGCCGGGCGCCTGGTGTCCAAGGAACAACTGGTCGACCATTTGTGCGAATGGGGCGAGGAAGTGTCGAACAATGCCATCGAAGTCTATGTGCACCGCCTGCGCAAGAAAATCGAGGTGGGCGGGGTGCGCATCGCCACCGTGCGCGGCCTGGGCTACTGCCTGGAAAAATTCCCTGACGCCGGACGCGGCGCTCCCGACACGGGCGCGGCATCGAAGTGAGCGTGCGCGACGCCGCCCTGGCGCCGCCGGAGGCGCCGGAGGCGCCGGACGCCCTCGACACCTTGTATGTGCCGCCCGGCGCCGAGCTGGAAGAAAACATCCAGCATTCCCTGTTCGGCGAAATCCTCGACTGGATGCTGGCGCCCTTGCTGCTGCTGTGGCCGATGAGCATCGCCATCACCTACCTGGTGGCCAAGTCGATCGCCAACCAGCCCTTCGACCATGCGCTGGAAGACAGCATCACCGTGCTGGCCCAGCAGGTGCGCGAAGTCGACGGCAAGGTGTTCTCGCGCCTGCCCGGCAGCGCGCGCGACATCCTGCGCGCCGACGATGTGGACCAGGTGTTCATCCAGATCAGCGGCCCGCGCCGCGAGCACATCGATGGCGACCGCGACCTGCCCCTGCCGCCAGATGACGAGCGCCTGCGCAACGGCCGCGTGCATTTCCGCAATGACTTGATGCACGGTACGCCGGTGCGCATCGCCTTTTCCTATGTCAACCTGCGTCCGCTGGCCAAGCGCGGCGACGAACCCTGGGCCGCCCTGGTGCAGGTGGCCGAAACGCTGGACAAGCGCGCCCAGCTGGCCAACGAAATCATCAAGGGCGTGATCCTGCCCCAGTTCATCATCTTGCCGATCGTGCTGGCCCTGGTTTGGTTCGCGCTCGCGCGCGGCCTGTCGCCGCTGGCGCAGTTACAGGAACGCATCCGCGCGCGCCGTCCCGACGATCTCTCGCCCATCGATTCGCGCCAGGTGCCGGAAGAAATCTCGCCGCTGGTCGGTTCGCTCAACGACATGCTCGAACGCCTGTCGCAAACCATCGAAATGCAAAAGCGCTTCATCGCCGACGCCGCGCACCAGATGAAAACCCCGCTGGCCGGCATGCGCATGCAGTCCGAACTGGCGCTGCGCCAGCTCGACCCCGAAGAAATCCGCCGCTCGCTCGAGCAGTTGGCCAAGAGCTCGGAATCGGCCACGCGCCTGGTCAACCAGTTGCTGGCCCTGGCGCGCGCCGAAAACCAGCCCAACGCCGGCCTCGCCTACGAAGTGCTGGACCTGCGCGACAGCGCGCGCGACACCGTGCAGGACTGGGTGCAAGCCTCGTTCGCGCACCGTATCGACCTTGGCTTCGAGCAGCCCGACGCGCCGGTGCCGATCGCCGCCAACGCCATGATGCTGCGCGAAATGCTCTCTAACCTGATCGACAACGCCCTGCGCTACACCCCGGCCGGCGGCAGCGTCACCGTGCGCGTGCGGCGCGAGTTTGATCTGGCGATCCTGGAAGTGGAAGACAGCGGTCCCGGCATCGCCCCGGCCGAGCGCGCCCACGTGTTCGAACGCTTCTACCGCATCCTCGGCAACAGCGCGCCCGGCAGCGGCCTCGGGCTGGCCATCGTGCGCGAGATCGCCCAGCAGCACGGGGCCGAGGTCGACATTGTCAACAATCCGCGCAGCGGACAAAAAAAATCGCCCGGCTGCCTGTTCCGCCTGACCTTCCCGCCGCCGCGCGTCACCGATGAGGACAACAGCTGATGCCGACCGCCCTTGGCTCCCTGGCCGAGCAGCGCCGCCGCCTGGTGGCCGCGCGCCGCATTCACTGGCGCCGCACGCGCCGCCTCACCGCCATCCTCCTGCTGGTGTGGCTGGCGAGCACCTTTTGCACCGTGTTTTTCGCGCGCGAACTGGCCGCCTGGTCGCTGGCCGGCTGGCCGCTGCCGTTCTACCTGGCCGCCCAGGGCGCCTCGCTGGTGTACCTGGCCATCCTCGGCGTGTACGTGCTGGCGATGCGGCGCGCCGACCGCCGCTTCCTGGCCCTGCTCAAAGCCGCGCCCGGGGCGAGCTCGTGAGCGCCGCGTTCCGGCGCCTGAGCCGCTACTACCTGTGGTTTACGGCCGGCTTCGTCGCCTTCATCGTCGCGCTGTCCCTGCTCGAACGCGAAGGCATGCCGCGCGTCTGGCTCGGCTACCTGTACATGTTCGCCACCATCGTGCTGTACGCCGCCATCGGCGTGATCAGCCGCACCTCGAACGTGACCGAATACTATGTGGCCGGACGGCGCGTGCCGGCCTTGTTCAACGGCATGGCCACCGCCGCCGACTGGATTTCGGCGGCCAGCTTCATCAGCCTGGCCGGCGGGCTGTACCTGCACGGCTTCGACGGCCTGGCCTACATCATGGGCTGGACCGGCGGCTATTGCCTGGTGGCGCTGCTGATCGCGCCCTACCTGCGCAAGTTCGCCCAGTACACCATTCCCGATTTCCTGGCGGCGCGCTACGGCGGCGGCGCCGGCGGGCGCGGCGGGCCGGTGCGGGTGATGGCGGTGGCCGCCACCATCATCGTCTCGTTCACCTACGTGGTGGCGCAGATCTACGCGGTCGGGCTGATCGCGTCGCGCTTTACCGGGGTCGACTTTTCGGTCGGCATCTTCCTCGGGCTGGCCAGCATCCTGGTGTGCTCGTTCCTGGGCGGCATGCGCGCCATTACCTGGACCCAGGTGGCGCAGTACATCATCATCCTGGTGGCGTTTTTGCTGCCCACCATGTGGCTCTCGCTCAAGCATGCCGACAATCCGGTGCCGCAGGTCGCGTACGGCGCCGTCATGCCCAAGCTGGCCGCGCGCGAGGCCGAACTGGAACGCGACCCGCGCGAGCGCGAAGTGCGCGCCATCTTCGCCCAGCGCGCCGCCGCCTACGGCGCGCTCGCGGCCAGCCTGCCCGGCTCGTGGGAAAGCGGGCGCCAGGATGTGCAACACCGGCTCGACGCGGTGCGCCTGCGCAATGCCACCATGGGCGATATCCGCGCCGCCGAGCGGGCCCTGGTGCTCTATCCCAAGAGCGCCGAAGACGCCGCGCGCCTGTGGAGCAGCGCGCGCGCGGCCAACCTGGCCCGTTCCCTGCCGCCCCAGCCGCACGCCACGCCGTTTCCGGGAGCCGACCGCGACGCTTCCGACATTCGCCGCAACAACTTTTTGGCGCTGGTGTTTTGCCTGATGCTGGGCACGGCCGCGCTGCCGCACATCCTGATGCGCTCCTACACCACCGGCTCGGTGCACGACACCCGCGTGTCGGTGTTCTGGACCCTGTTCTTCATCCTGCTCATTTACCTGTCGATCCCGGCGCTGGCGGTGCTGATCAAGTACGACCTGTACAGCGCGCTGGTGGGCACCAGATTTTCCCACCTGCCCAGCTGGATCAGCTACTGGGCCAATGTCGACAAGCTCCATCCCCTGATCAGCATTGCCGACATCAACGGCGACGGCATCGTGCAACTGGCCGAAATCGCCATCGACGGCGACATGCTGGTGCTGGCCACGCCCGAAATCGGCGGCCTGCCCTACGTCATCTCGGGCCTGGTGGCGGCCGGCGGGCTGGCGGCGGCGCTCTCGACCGCGGACGGGCTACTGCTGGCCATTTCCAACGCGCTCTCGCACGATTTTTACTACAAGGTGCTCGACCCGGGCGCCTCGACCCAGAAGCGGGTCACCATTTCCAAGCTGCTGCTGCTAGGGGTGGCCTTCATCGCCGCCTACGCCGCCTCGCAAAAGCCGGCCGACATCCTGTCCCTGGTGGGCGCGGCTTTTTCGCTGGCGGCCTCAACCCTCTTTCCGGCGCTGGTGCTGGGCGTGTTCTGGAAGCGCGCCAACCACGCCGGCGCGCTGGCCGGCATGGCGGCCGGTTTCAGCGTGTGCCTGTACTACATGCTGCACACCAACCCCATCCTCGGCGGCAACGCGGCCGGCCAGTGGTTCCACATCGCGCCCATGTCGGCTGGGGTGTTCGGGGTGCCGGCCGGCTTGCTGGTGCTGGTCGTGGCCAGCCTGCTCACGCGGGCGCCGGATGCGCGCGCGCACGGCCTGGTCGACCATGTACGCGCGCCCGAATGACGAATTGTCGTAACAACGCAGCGGCGCCGCGCAACGCGCTGGCGGCCGCTGCGGCACGCGCCTAGGATTGATCGGGCGACGGCGCCACGCCGCGCGTTTCGTCTTCCGACCAGCGAGTTTTTATGTCCGCCCACCTGCCGCACCTGCTGCACTTGTTGCGTGTCGCGTTCCTGTGCGCCGCGACCCTGCTGATCCCCGCCGCCGGCGCCGCCGGGCCGGCCGCGCCGCCACCGCCCCTGGCCGACTTCTTCGACAACCCGGCCTTCAGCGCGGCGCTTCTTTCGCCCGACGGCAAGTTCCTCGCGGTGCGCTACAACAAGGACAAGCAGCGCGACCGCCTGATCGTGATCGAACTGGCCAACCAGGCCGTCAAGGTGGTGGCCAGCTTCAGCGACCGCGACGTCCGCAATTTTCAGTGGGTCAACAACGAGCGCCTGGTGCTCGACACCACCGACAAGACCGTCGGGCCGGGCGACGAGCGCTACTGGCCGGGCCTGTACGCGGTCAACCGCGACGGCGCCAGGTTCCGCCAACTGGTGCAGGCCAGCGGATCCTTTCTGCAGCAGCGCGTCGTGGCCAGCAACGTTTTGCCGGCCAACCATTTCCTGGTACGGCAGACCGGGGCCCAAACCTCAGACGATGTGTACGTCATCAATCCCAAGCGCGAAGGCTTGCACGGCGACGGCGACCTCAAATATGTCAACCTGCTGCGCCTCAATACCGTGACCGGGCGCAGCGAGACGGTGCGCCGGCCCGGCCCGGCGATCGACTGGCTGCTCGACCACAAGGGCGAGCCGCGCATCTGCATCACGCTCGACAAGAATATCCAAACCACCTGGTACCTGGACCCGGCCAACAATCAATGGCGCGAGATCGCCGCCTTCGACGCCTACCTGGGCGGCCAGGATGCCTTCACGCCGCTGGCCTTCGCCCCCGACGGCAGCCTGTACGTTAGGAGCGCCAGGGGCAAGGACAAGCAGGCCCTGCATACCTTCAACCTGGGCACCCTGCAGATCAGCGCGGAACCGCTGGTGGTGCTGGCCGACTACGATTTCAGCGGCGAACTGGTCACCACGCGCGACAAGCTGCTCGGCGTGCGCTACCTGAGCGACGCCCGCTCGACGGTGTGGTTCGACGCCCGCATGAAAACCCTGCAGGCGGCCATCGACGCCGCCCTGCCGGCCACCGTCAATCTGGTCGAGGTAGCGGCGCACGCCGAGGCGCCGTGGGTGCTGGTGCACTCGTATTCCGACCGCCAGCCCGAGCGCTACCTGTTGTACAACCTCGAGAGCGGCAAGTTCAACCCGGTCGGCAGCACCCATGAACGCATCGTGCCGGCCAGCATGGCCGCGCAGGAAGCGGTGCGCTACAAGGCGCGCGACGGCCTCACCATCCCGGCCTGGCTGACCTTGCCGAACGGCTCGCCGTTCGGCTCGCCCTTCGGCGCGCCCTTGGGCACGGGCAAGAACCTGCCGCTGGTGCTGCTGGTGCACGGCGGCCCCTGGGTGCGCGGCGGCGAATGGGGCTGGTCGGCCGAGAGCCAGTTCCTGGCCTCGCGCGGCTACGCGGTGCTCGAACCCGAATACCGCGGCAGCACCGGCTTCGGCCGGGCGCACTACCACGCCGGCTGGAAGCAATGGGGCTTGAAGATGCAGGACGACCTCGCCGACGGCGCCCGCTGGGCCATCGCCCAGGGCATCGCCGACCCCAAGCGCATCTGTATCGCCGGCGCCAGCTACGGCGGCTACGCCGCGCTGATGGGACTGGTGAACGATGGCACCTTGTACCAGTGCGCCATCAACTGGGTCGGCGTGACCGACATCAACCTGCTCTACACGGGCCACTGGAGCTTTACCTCCGACATGAGCAGCGACTACCTGAAGTATGGCGCGCCGACCCTGATCGGCGACCCGGTCAAGGATGCGGCCCAGTTGCGCGCCACCTCGCCGTTGCTGCAGGCCGCGCGCATCCGCCAGCCGGTGCTGCTGGCCTACGGCGCGGTCGACCGGCGCGTGCCCCTGTACCACGGCAAGAAGTTCGTCGAGGCGCTCAAGGAGCACAATCCCAACGTCGAATGGGTGGTGTACCAGGAGGAAGCGCACGGCTGGTCCTTGCCCAAGAACCGCATCGATTTCTGGGGCCGGGTCGAACAATTCTTGCAGCGCCATATCGGTACGCCGCGCGAGGCCGGCGACCGATAGCACTGGCGCGGCGGTTGGCAAAACGATAGTATTGACAGAACAGACAGAAACAAGGTCTCCCCCTCCCTTTAGCGAGCCAATCCATGCCCGTTTTACGCCCCTCCCTCCTGCACCTTGCCGCCCTGCTCGTCTGCGCCCTGGCCGCGCCCGCCTTTGCCGCCGAGCCGGTGGCAAAGGCGCCGCCCCCGATCGCCGATTTTTTCGACAACTCGGTCTTCAGCGATGCCGAACTCTCACCGAACGGCAAGTCCCTGGCCGTGCGCTTTTCCAACGACAACAAGCGCGACCGCCTGATCGTGATCGACCTGGCCAGCAACGCCACCAAGGTCGTGGCCCAGTTCGACGATCGCGATGTCAACGCCTTCCAATGGGTCAATAACGAGCGCCTGGTGCTGAACTCGACCGACAAGACCATCGGCCAGGGCGACGTCGTCAGCGGCCCGGGCCTGTTCGCGGTGAACCGGGACGGCACTAATTTCAGGCAACTGGTGCACGTCAACTGGGCGGCACTCCAGCAACACAGCGTGACCCGGATTACCTTGCCGCCCAACCATTACCTGGTGCGGCAGAAAGGCGCGCAAGCTTCCGACGATGTGTACGTGATCAATCCCCAGCGCGACGGCATCCGCGAGAACGGCGACATCAAGTACGTCAACCTGATCCGCCTGAACACCGTGACCGGACGGACCGAGACGGTCAATCGGCCGGGGCCGGCCCAGGGCTGGCTGCTCGACCACAAGGGCGAACCGCGCCTGTGCATCACGCTGGAAAAAAATATCCAGACCATCTGGTATCGCGATCCGTCCAACAATGAATGGCGCACCCTGGCCTCCTTCGATGCCTACGCGGGCGACGAAGATGCCTTCACGCCGCTGGCCTTCGGTCCGGACGGCACCCTGTACGTGAGGAGCGACGCCGGCAAGGACAAGCAGGCGCTGCATACCTTCGACCTGGTCAACAAGCGCATCAGTGCCGAGCCGCTGGTGTCGCTGACCGACTACGACTTCAACGGCAGCCTGGTCACCTCGGGCGAGAAGCTGCTCGGGGTGCGCTACCTGAGCGACGCGCGCGCCACGGTGTGGTTCGACAGCAAGATGAAAACCTTGCAGGCGAGCATCGACGCCGCCCTGCCCTCGACCGTCAACCTGGTCAAGCCGGCGGCGCGCCCCGACAGTCCTTGGGTGCTGGTGCAGTCGTATTCCGACCGGCAACCCGCGTACTACGCCTTGTACAACAGCGAGACCGGCAAGTTCACTGGCGTCGGCGGCACCCATGAGCGCATCGTGCCGGCCAACATGGCCGAGCGCGAATTAGTGCGTGTGGCGGCGCGCGACGGCTTGCCGCTGCCGGCCTGGCTCACCTTGCCGAATACGGGCAGCGTGGGCAAGGACAAGCGCAAGAACCTGCCGATGGTGGTGCTGGTGCACGGCGGGCCTTACGTGCGCGGCGGCGAATGGGGCTGGTCGGCCGACAGCCAGTTCCTGGCCTCGCGCGGCTACGCGGTGCTGGAACCCGAGTTTCGCGGCAGCACCGGTTTCGGCAACAAACACTACAAGGCCGGCTGGAAGCAATGGGGCTTGAAGATGCAGGACGACATTGCCGACGCCACCAGATGGGCGATCGCCCAGGGCATCGCCGACCCCAAGCGCATCTGCATCGCCGGCGCCAGCTACGGCGGCTACGCCACCCTGATGGGCCTGGCGAACGATCCGGCCCTGTACAAGTGCGGCATCAACTGGGTCGGCGTGACCGACATCAACCTGCTCTACACGGGCCACTGGAGCTTTGCCTCCGACATGACCGCCGGCTACCTCAAGTACGGCGCGCCGATCCTGATCGGCGACCCCGACAAAGACGCGGCCCAGCTGCGCGCCACCTCGCCGCTGCAGCAGGCCGCGCGCATCACCCAGCCGCTGCTGTTGGCCTACGGCGCCGCCGACAAGCGCGTGCCTCTGTATCACGGCAAGAAATTCCGCGACGCCGTCACCGCCACCAACCCGAACGTCGAATGGGTGGTGTACCAGGAAGAAGGGCACGGCTGGGCGTTGCCAAAAAACCGCATCGACTTCTGGGGACGGGTCGAAAAATTTCTCGGCCGCCACATCGGCACACCCTGAAACGATTCCACTGTCATGAACACGCAACAATTACAACAGCGTTGCCGCGCCTTTGCGCATGCGACCGAGACTTTGCATGCGAGTCCGGGCAATATTCTGGTGTATGCGGTGGGCGGGAAAAAGTTTGCCTACTTCAAGACCAGTGAACCGGAAATGGGACGTTTCAGTCTGCGTGTCGCGCCCGATCTGTTCCTCGGGCTGACCGCCATGCCTGGTGTAAAGCCGGCCCGCTACATGGGCCGCTTTCATTGGGTGACGGTGGTCGATGCAGGCAGTTTTCCGCCCGGGTGGCTGGCCGAATTGCTGGCCTGGTCGTACCAGAAAGCCCGTTCCTCGCTTACCAAAGCAGAGCTCGCTGCACTGGACGGCAAGACCCTGTGAAGAGGCGCGCGGGCGTCTGCCAAACGCCTGCCGCTGGTCCATTTCTACCACGTCCGTAGCGGCTTCTCAAAGTTATTATTTCTACAATTTTGATGTAATTTCGATATAAAATATCGCACTGTTGCGCCATCATTGCTTCTAACACGAGACCTACATGACCATCCCTTTCAAGAACCACCGCGCGCCCCGCCTGCTGGCGCTCGCCGGCGCTGTCGCCATGGCCCTTAGCGCCGGTTGCAGTAACGACGATTCCACCGATTCCAATTCGAACAATTCGGCCAAGCCGGGCGACACCGCGGCCAAATACCAGGCCGAGATCAGCCGCACCTCGTTCGGCGTGCCGCACATCAAGGCCAGCGACGAAGGCAGCCTCGCCTACGGCGTGGCATACGCCTACTCGCAAGATAACGTCTGCCTGCTGGCCGACGAATTCACCACCGTCAGCGGCGAGCGCTCGAAGCACTTCGGCCCGACCGCCACGCGCCAGACCTCGGATATTCCGAACCTGCAAACCGACTTCTTTTACCGCATCATCAACGACGACGAGGCCGTCAAAACGGCCTGGAACGCCCATCCTGCGCCGATGAAAGCGATGATCGAAGGCTACGTCGCCGGCTACAACGATTACCTCGAAAAAACCGGCATCAACAACCTGCCGGCCGCCTGCAAGAACGGTTCCTGGGTGCGCAAGGTGAGCGAGCAGGACATGGTCAAGCTGCTGCGCCGCTACGCCGCCGAAGCGAGTTCCGGCCAGTTCATCGCCGCCATCGCCGGCGCCACCCCGCCCGGCCAGAATGGCTTGATGCCGGCCGTCCCGCCCAAGGCCGGCATGCACCCGATGGACCCCGATTACTGGGTCGCGATGCGCGAACGCACCGGCAGCAATGCCGTGGCGCTGGGCAAGGACGCCACCGACAACGGCCAGGGCATGCTGCTCGGCACCCCGCACTTCCCATGGCGCGGCGCACTGCGTTTCTACCAGCTGCACCTGACCATTCCGGGCAAGCTCGACGCGATGGGCGCCGCCCTCGGTGGCATGCCGATGGTCAATATCGGCTTCAACCAGAACCTGGCCTGGACCCACACGGTCAACAATTCGGCCCACTTCACGGTGCACATGACGCCGCTCGACCCGAGCGATCCGACCAGGTACCTGCTCGACGGCAAGCCGCAAGCCATGACGCGCAAGACCGTCAATGTCGAGGTCAAGGGCGCCGACGGCGTGCTCAGCACCCAGAGCCGCACCTTCTACAGCACCCAGTACGGCCCGCTGGTCGTGATTCCCGGCCAGCTCGACTGGAATGCCGGCATGGCGTTTTCGCTCAACGACGCCAACCTCGGCAACCATCGCATGCTGGAACAGTGGTACGGCATGAACACCGCGCGCAACATGGACGAGTTCAAGGCCTCGATCGAGCGCACCGTCGGCCTGCCGTGGGTCAACACCCTGGCCGTCGACAAAGAGGGCGCCGCCCTGTTCGCGGACGTCACCGTGGTGCCGCATGTGAGCAAAGCCATGCAGGAGGCCTGCGTGCCGGCGCCGTTCAAACCGCTGGCCGCGCGCGGCTTGTTCGTGCTCAACGGCGCCACCAGCGCCTGCGCGCCGGCCACCGACATCAACGCGCCGCAAGCGGGCATCTTCGCCGGCACCAGCCTGCCGCGCCTGTTGCGTAGCGACTACGTGCAAAACTCCAACGACAGCGCCTGGCTCTCCAATCCGCTGGCGCCGGTCACCGGCTATCCGGACATCGTCAGCGTCGACAATGTCGAGCAGTTCGGCCGTACCCGCCTCGGCATCACCCAGGTGCAGAAGCGCCTGGCCGGCACCGATGGCCTGGCCGGACGCAAAATGACGGTCGCGCAACTGCAGGCTCTGGCTTTGAGCAACCGCGTCTACTACGCCGAGCAGATCATGGACGATGTGCTGGCGCTGTGCCGTGGCGCGCAGGCCGATAGCGGCGATATCACGACCGCCTGCGCGCGCCTGAACCAGTGGGACCGTACCGTCAACCTCGACAGCAACATCGGCTACCTGTACTTCACCGGCCTGTGGGAACGCATCCTGCGCGTGCCGGGCATGTGGGCGGTGCCGTTCAACCCGGCCGACCCGGTCAACACGCCGCGCGGCCTGAACCTCGGTAACCCGGCCATCGCGACCACGGTACGCCAGGCGCTGGCGGCGGCGGCGCAGGACGTGGCGAAAATGGGCGTGTCGCAGGATGCGCGCTGGGGCGACGTGCAACTGGCCACGCGCGGCACGCGCCGCATTCCTATCCACGGCGGCAAGGGCACCGATGGCGTGTACAACGCGATCGGCACCGTGCCAAGCGGCGACGGCAAGCTCGAAGTGATCTACGGCACCAGCTACATCCAGACCGTGTCCTTCAACAAAGATGGCCCGCAAGTGCAAGCCATGCTGGCCTACTCGCAATCGACCGACCCGGCCTCGAAGCATTTCGCCGACCAGACCGAGCGCTTCTCGAAGAAGGAATGGATCACCCAGCCGTACACGGAAGCGCAGATCAAGGCCGATCCGGCGTTCTCGACGATGACGGTGACGCGCAAGGCCGATGGCAAGCCGGCGTCCAAGCCGTAAGTTGTAAGTTGTAAGTTGTAAAGAAACAGGCAGCCAGCCGTCGCGGCGGTAGACTGCCTGTTCAGCGCCGCTGATCACTTAAGGAGATGCACATGTCGTCAGGAAAAATTCTGGTCGCACAGGGAGGCGGACCCACCGCCGTGATCAACCAGTCGATGGTCGGGGTGGTGCTCGAAGCGCGCCGCTTTCGCAACGTCACGCGCGTGTACGGCGCCATGCACGGGGTGCGCGGCATCGTCGACGAAGACTTCATCGACCTGACCCAGGAAACCAGCCACAACCTTGAACTGGTCGGCAAGACGCCTTCCTCCGCGCTTGGTTCGACCCGCGACAAGCCCGACATGGCCTACTGCCAAAAGATTTTCGAAGTGCTGCGCGCACACGAGATCGAGCATTTTTTCTACATCGGCGGCAACGATTCCTCCGACACGGTGCGCATCGTCAGCCTGGAAGCACAACAAGCCGGCTATCCGCTGCGCTGCATTCACATTCCCAAAACCATCGATAACGATTTGGTCGGCAACGACCACACACCCGGCTTTCCCTCGGCCGCGCGGTTCGTGGCGCAAGCCTTCGCAGGCGCAAACCTCGACAACGCGGCCTTGCCCGGCGTGTACGTGGGCGTGGTGATGGGGCGCCACGCCGGCTTCCTGACCGCCGCCGCCGCGCTCGGCAAGAAGTTTCCCGACGACGGCCCGCACCTGATCTACCTGCCCGAGCGCACCTTCGTGCTCGAGCAATTCCTGGCTGACGTCAAGGCCACGTACGCGCGCTACGGACGCTGCGTGATCGCCGTGTCCGAAGGCATCCACGACGCCTCGGGCGAGCCGATCGCCAGTTTGCTCTCAAGCGACATCGAGCGCGATGCGCACGGCAATGTGCAACTGTCGGGCACCGGCGCGCTGGCCGACCTGCTGTGCGACGAAATCAAGTCCAAGCTCGGCATCAAGCGCGTGCGCGGCGACACCTTTGGCTACCTGCAACGCTCCTTTATCGGCTGCGTGTCGGACGTGGACCAGCGCGAGGCGCGCGAAGTGGGCGAAAAAGCGGTGCAGTTCGCCATGTGGGGCGACCGCGACGGCTCGGTGGCGATCAAGCGCACCGGCTACTACTCGGTCGACTACGAACTGGTGCCACTGGAAAGCGTGGCCGGCAAGACGCGCACGATGGAAGACATCTTCATCAGCGAGAGCGGCACCGACGTCACCGATGCCTTCCGCCTGTACCTGCGCCCGCTGCTCGGTTCGGGCATGCCGGACGCCTTCCGCCTGCGTCCGGCCCCGGTCGAGAAGATCCTGGGCAAGAAATAGGGCAGACAGCGGCCGCGCTAAGTATGGCCTCCGGGAAGATTCTCCTGACGTCGAGATGGCGGGCCGACGACCGCTCTATTTCTTGTTTCGCTTCGTTGGCTTATCACCTACCCAATCGGGGTGAGGGACGTACTTACGCACTTGTTCATGCAATTCCTAGTGTCCTGAGTTGGAAATTCGTTGATTATAAATATGGCGAAATCGTGCTGAGACAAGGAACAAAGCGCAGACAGGCAGGCGCCTGGCGAGCATTTGTGACGCGGTATCAGCGCGATTATCGCCATATTTATTCAACGAATTTCTAACTCAGGACACTAGCAGCCCTAGCTGTGGTACATGTCCAGGCACTTGAGCAGCTTGAATTCGGCGCCGACGTATCCTTCAAACGGCTTCGAGTAGTCCCGGCGCAGGTATTTCTCTGTTAACCGCTCTGTAGCCGGATTGCCTTCATCTAAATCGTAATTCGTCCAATCCAAAAACACGCTCGTGGTGATGCTTGTATCTTCGCCTGCTGGCGAACCCTTGTAGGCTTCGGCGATGCACGCAGCCAGCGCCCTGTCCTTGTAGTTCTCAGCATTAGTACGGCTGATGGCCGTGATGGTCGATTGCCCTGCAACAGCCGGCAAGGAAAGGCTCAACAAGAGAGCTGCGAATGCGAGTGCTATTTTCATTGAAGCGCCCAATAGTTCACTTTGCTTGTTCGGTATGCTGCGTCAGGTTCACTTAGGCAACTTTTTCAGCTTGCTTGCTTGACCTAAAAATTCTTTGCAATACAGCCCATGTCACCGCAAATAATGCGGTCGGCATAGTCAATCCTTGTGATTATATAAGGAATATTTATTAAAAAGTAAATATTGTATTGTTGCCGTAATGACTAAAACGTCTCATCTATGTCGGAAAGCCACCCCAGGTACCGCCGGATGCACCACTCGGGCCCGCCCGCTTGTCCTTTTCGCATTTTGATTGTTTTAGCAACGCCAACAACGCAACACTGCGGTCCCGTCAACTTCCCAAGCCCGGACCGCCATGACCCTGTTACCTCGTTCCCAAGTCCCTCTGCTGCGCGCCAGCAGCGCCGCCATCCTGCTGGCGCTCGCCGCCTGCGGCGACAAGGACGGCAAGCCCGCCGAACCGGCCCCCAAATACAGCGCCGAAATCCGCCGCACCGCCTACGGCATCCCGCACATCAAGGCCGATGATGACGGCGGCCTCGGCTACGGCATCGGCTACGCCTACGCGCAAGACAATGTGTGCCTGCTGGCCGAGCGCATCGTCACCGCCAACGGCGAACGCGCCAAGTACTTCGGTCCGGAGGCGCGCGGCATCACCGAGGATGCGGTGCCCAACCTGGCTTCCGACTTCTACTATCGCCTGATCAACGAACCGGAGGCGGTGGCCAACGCCTGGCAACAGCAACCTGCGCCGATGCGCGCGCTGGTCGAAGGCTACGTGGCCGGCTACAACCAGTACCTGGACGAGCGCGGCAAGGGCGGCTTGCCCGACGCCTGCAAGAACGCCCCCTGGGTGCGCAGCATGACCAGCGCCGACATGATGAAAATCATCCGCCGCTATGCCGCCGAAGGCGGGGGCACCCATTTCATCGAAGAACTCGTGGGCGCCGCGCCACCGGGCGCGGCCGCGCCCGCGCCACCGTCACCGGCGGCTGCCCCGCGCCATGGCGGCCCAAGCAAGATCGATCCGCAATACTGGCAACAGCAGCATGCCCGCATCGGCAGCAACGGCGTGGCCTTGGGCAAGGATGCCACCGAGAACGGCCAGGGCCTGCTACTGGCCAATCCCCACAACTTTTGGCAAGGCGATTTCCGTTTTTACCAGCTGCACCTGACCATTCCCGGCAAGCTCGACGCGATGGGCGCCTCGCTCGGCGGCATGCCGATGGTCAGCATCGGCTTCAACAAGGACGTGGCGTGGACCCACACCAACAACACGTCCAGCCACTTTACGGTACACCAGTTGCAACTCGACCCGCGCGATCCGACCAGCTATATGGTCGACGGCAAGTCCCAGCCCATGACGCGCAAGCGCGTCGAAGTCGAGGTGCGCCAGCCCGACGGCAGCCTGGCCACGCGCAGCCACGATTTCTACCAGACCGACGTGGGCGTGGTGATGCGCATATCCGACCAGCTCGATTGGAACCGCAAGGTCGCCTATACCCTGCTTGACGCCAGCATGGGCAATCACCGCATGCTGGAACAATGGCGCGCCATGAACAGCGCGCGCAGCCTGAACGAGCTGCGCGACGGCATCGACCGCATCGTCGGCCTGCCATGGGTCGGCACCATCGCCGCCGACAAGGAAGGCAAGACCATGTACATGGACGTGACAGTGGTGCCGAACGTGCCGCTGGCCAAGGAAAAAGCCTGCGTACCGGAAGCCTTCCGCGCATCGGCGGCCAGCGGCGTGCTGGTGCTGGACGGCTCGACCAGCGCCTGCCGCCCCGGCAACGACCCGGCCGCGCCACAGAGCGGCATCTTCGCCGGCGCCAGCCTGCCGCGCCTCGAACGCGACGATTTTGTGCAGAACTCGAACGACAGCGCCTGGATGACCAATCCGGCCGCGCCGCTGACCGGCTTCCCATCGATTGTCAGTCTCGACGCGCAGGAACAAAGTGGGCGCACCCGCATCGGCATTGCCCAGTTGCAGGCGCGCCTGGCCGGCACCGATGGCCTGCCAGGCCGGCGCATCTCGATGCCCCAGCTGCAAGGGCTCTTGTTCAGCAACCGCGCCTACTACGCCGGCCAGATCATGGACGACGTGCTGCGCGCCTGCGACGGCGAACGCCAGGCCCGCGCCGCCAACGGCGCCATGGTCGACCTGGCGCCAGCCTGCGCCAAACTGCGCGCCTGGGACCGTACGGCCAATCTGGAGGCCAATATCGGCTTCGGCTATTTCACCAGCATATGGGACCAGTTGTACGGCTCACCGCTGTTCTGGGCCGTGCCCTTCAACGCGGCCGATCCGATTAGCACGCCGCGCGGCTTGCGCGTGGACGATCCAGCCGGCGTGGGCGCCCTGCGCACGGCCCTGGCCAACGCCGTGCTCGAGATGGAAGCGGGCGGCTGGGGCCTGAACAGCACCTGGGGCGAGATCCAGCACACCGAGCGTAACGGCAAGCGGATTCCCATCCACGGCGGGCCCTACAACTACGGGATCTACAACGCCATCGTCAGCAGGCCGGCGGCCGGGGGCGGGCGCGAGGTGACCGAAGGCGGCAGCTACGTGCAGACCGTGATGTTCGACCGCAACGGCCCGCAAGCGCAAGCCGTGCTCGCCTACTCGCAGTCGGTCGACCCGGCCTCGCCGCACTACGCCGACCAGGCCGGGCTGTTTTCGAGCAAGACCTGGCACACCCTGCCCTTTACCGAGGCGCAGATCGCGGCCGATGCGACGACCAAGCGCATCACCATTAGTCACAAGGCCAAGCAAGCGCTGTAACGGGCGCGCAACACACACGCCGCTTATAAAAACTAAAACGTTTTTAAAAAGGCATTTTTTGATAGGGCTGTGTTAAGTTATGGTTACTGCCCTTGAGGGGAACGATGATGAAAAATCTGCTTCTGGCGTGTGTGTGCTTTCCCCTGCTGCTGGCCGCCTGCAACGGCCCGCTCGACGTCACCCTGGCTGACAGCGGCGACCCGGTCAAGGGCGAGGCGCTGAAAAAGGTCCTCTCGCCTGAAGAAGCCGAGCTGCTGGTGTCTTACGTGGCGCAGCACACGATGGCCCAGGACATCGATTACAAGATGACCGTCAAGCAAGCCATCGCGGCGCGCCGCAAGGAACTGGCCAGCAAGCAGAAGTAAATTTTGCTGGCGCCGCCGTCGTCAGGCCAGCAAATCTTGAGCTTGACGGAATAATTCGGGTTCGATCTCTCGAGCTTGGATGGCAATATTGAGTTGCCTGGCGATCGACGCTACCTCCAGGGTGCCGGGCTCGATCGCGTAATTCCCGCGTGGCATCATCCAACGCAACACCTTCTCAAGGTGCCACAAGCAAATACTTCCCGCATACACTGGCACGGGAAACGTCTCGACGTTGTTATTGGCCAGTTTATGCATGTTTTGCCGGCTTACATGGGAATACTCCGCAATGTCAGTCAGGCCCACCAGATCCGGGCCTACGTTGATGAGGCGTGCCGTGGGGATGGCGCGCCTGACGTCGGCAAGTGCACTGGTGATCGCGGCAAGTGCGTCATCGGCCTCGCGACAAAACTCCAGCGCAATGCGTCCCGGGCGTCCGATACCGATCAGGGCATCGGTGCAATCCTCCCGCTCCAGACGACCTACAATCTCATCCTGATTGTCGTCGTCACTGGACAATCGATACCGCAATTCAAAGATGAAATCCATCGTTTCTCCTCCTGGGAACTTTGATCATGAGTTTGCTTTGTGAATGGTGCAATTATCGATTACGCGCCTCAAAAATCTGGCATGGTTGCCAGTACTCCTGGGAGTGCTGAATACGGGAGACCTGCAGTATTCACCGCCTCTGCATTGGCCGTCGTCATAAGGACAAAACATGCTTCCCCAAGCATGACTGCCACCGACCTTGATGCGCCAGCCATTTGCTTCAGCATATTTGAGGGCCTGCTCGATCTCTTTCCTGGGGTGGGACGTACGCGCCATCTCGCGCTCCAATTGTCGTCGCCGACAATCCGGTTGTCAAGTGACAACCTGATTGTCACTCACTGCGAACGCCGGGTGCTTGGCGCGCGTCAGTACCAGCCGCTGATGGTGGCAGTGGGCATGCTCGATTCGACATGAGAAAGATCAAAAAAAACGGACGGGACCCGAAGGCGCCGTCCGTTTTTTGATTAACCGCAAGCCGCCTGAGTAAGTGCGCATAAATTCTTGTCATTTCTAGCTTCCATAAGCGGCGCCTTGCTGTGTTGCCCGCCGCTAGCAGTGCTCGCACTGCGTCGCGGCGTGCGCCTTGCAAGGCATCCGCTTCTGTTCGCTATAAATCACAATAATTTCTGCACACTTACTTAGCTGACGATCGTCTGGTGCTCGTCGCCCTCGCGCGCGCGGATCGTGCCGATGCGCGAAACGCTCTCGCCAGCCGCCTGCAACTGTGCAAACGCCGCATCCGCATTTTCTTTCGACACGATGACGATCATGCCGATGCCGCAGTTGAACACGCGGTGCATTTCGGCGTCGGCCACGCCGCCGTGCTGTTGCAACCACTGGAACAGCGGCGGCATGGTCCATGCCTTCGAATCGAGCACCGCCGTCAGCCCGGGCTGCAACACGCGCGGCACGTTTTCGACCAGCCCGCCACCGGTGATGTGCACCATGCCTTTGACTTCCATCGATTCCATCAGCGCCAGCAATGGCTTGACGTAAATACGGGTCGGCTCCATCAGCACGTCGGCCAGCGGACGGCCGTGGAAGTCGGCGTTCAGGTCCGGCTTGGCTACTTCAATAATCTTGCGCACCAGCGAGTACCCGTTCGAGTGCACGCCCGACGAGGCCAGGCCCAGCACCACGTCGCCCGGGGTGATCTTGGTACCGTCGATGATTTTCGATTTTTCCACCGCGCCAACCGCGAAACCGGCCAGGTCGTACTCGCCGGCCGGGTACATGCTCGGCATTTCGGCCGTTTCGCCGCCGATCAGGGCGCAACCGGCCTGCTCGCAACCCTGGGCGATGCCCTTGACGACGGCGGTGGCGGTCGGCACGTCGAGCTTGCCGCAAGCGAAGTAATCGAGGAAGAACAGCGGCTCGGCGCCCTGCACCAGGATGTCGTTCACGCTCATGGCGACCAGGTCGATGCCGACCGTGTCGTGGCGGTTCAGTTCGAACGCGAGCCTGAGCTTGGTGCCCACGCCGTCGGTGCCGGACACCAGCACCGGCTCCTTGAACTTCTTGCTGATCTCGAACAGCGCGCCGAAACCGCCGATGCCGCCCATGACGCCTTCGCGCATGGTTTTCTTGGCAAACGGCTTGATCGCTTCGACCAGGGCGTCGCCCGCATCGATATCGACACCGGCGTCGCGGTAGGAGAGGGAAACATTAGAAAGTTGGCTCATGGTGTATTTGGCAGCGGAGGCGGTAAAATAGAAGGCGGCGAACCGATTCGAGCCGCGGGCGGCCAAAACTGGTCAATCCGCTATTTTATCAAAATGCCCCGTCCAAAGCCGATTTAACCCACATTACAACAATAAGATGCTATTTCTCTCCGCCAAAGCACCGCAGCACACGGCCGGCAAGCTGCCACCATCGCCACCCCCACGATCCGCGTGGCAGCTTCTATAATGCCTGATGTACACGACGGCGCAAGAATGAACTCATGAAACAGCTGGTACTCGATTTGGGCGCAGAGCAGGCGCACAGCCTCGATACCTTCGAGGTAGGGCAAAATGCCGAACTGGCGCATCTGATGCACCAGTTCGCGGAGCGTCGTTCGCGCGAACATTTCGCTTACCTGTGGGGCGAAACCGGCGCCGGCAAGACCCACCTGCTGCAAGCCCTGGCCGCCACCCCCGGCTCGCGCTACATCGCCTGCAACGCCCCCGAGTGCGAATTCACCTACACGCAAGGCACCACCCTGTACCTGCTCGACGACTGCGAACAGCTCTCGCCGCAGGCCCAGATCGACGCTTTTGCGCTGTTCAACCAGATCCGCGAACACGGCGCCTACATGGTCAGCACCGGGCCGGTGCCGCCGGTGGTGCTGCCGGTGCGCGAAGACCTGCGCACGCGCATGGGCTGGGGCCTGATCTACCAGATCCACGGCCTGGCCGACGAACAGAAGATCGCCGCACTCACGCACGCCGCCGAAGCACGCGGTTTGACCTTGTCGGCCAGCGTGTTACCCTATCTGCTGTCCCATTTCAAGCGCGACATGCGCTCCCTGTCGACGATGCTAGACGCACTCGATCAGTATTCCCTCGAAACCCAGCGACCGGTCACCCTGCCGTTGCTGCGCGATTTACTATTACAAGCGAACCCGCAAGCGGACACCAAAGAATGAAGAACCTGGCGCTGTTTGACCTGGACCACACCCTGCTGCCGATCGATTCGGACCACGAATGGGGCGAATTTTTAGTCCGCACCGGCGCTGTCGACCCAGTCGAATTCAAGCGCCGCAACGACGAATTTTTCGAACAGTACAAGGCCGGCACGCTCGACCCGGTCGAATACCTCGAATTCGCGCTCGGCACCCTGGCGCGCTTTCCGCGCAAGGAACTCGACGCCATGCACGCGCAGTTCATGGCCGAAGTGATCGAGCCGGCCATCCTGCCGCGCGCGCGCGCACTGCTGCGCCAGCACATCGACGCCGGCGACCTGGTGGCCATCATCACCGCCACCAACCGCTTCGTCACCGCGCCGATCGCCAGGGCGCTGGGCGTGGAACACCTGATCGCCGCCGTCCCCGAAGAAGACGCCGACGGCAACCTGACCGGCAAGCTCGTTGGCGTGCCCACCTCGGGCGCCGGCAAGGTCACCCACACCCACGCCTGGCTGGCGCAAGTGGGCACGCCGCTCGATGGCTTCGGGCGCAGCCACTTCTACAGCGATTCGCACAACGATATCCCCCTTCTGTCCGTCGTCACCCATCCCGTCGCGACCAACCCGAACGCCGTGCTGGCGACCCATGCCACACGCCTTGGCTGGCCTTTACTCCATCTATTCAATGATTAAAAAATTCATCCGCAAAATCCTCGGCGTCAAAGAGAAGCAGCCAGTACGCGACCTGACCGAACCCGTGATCCTGGGACCGGCGGAGCACGGGATCGACCCCAAACTGCTGTCGTCGAACGCGATCCGCGTGACGCAAACATTGCAGGAGGCGGGCTTCAAGGCGTTCGTGGTGGGCGGCGCCGTGCGCGACCTGCTGCTGTCGGTCAAACCGAAGGACTTCGACATCGCCACCGATGCCACGCCCGAACAGGTCAAGCGCCTGTTCCGGCGCGCCTTCATCATCGGCAAGCGCTTCCAGATCGTGCACGTGATGTTCGGCTCCGACCTGCTGGAAGTGACCACCTTCCGCGGCGCCGGCGAGTCCAGCGCGCCCAAGGATGAACATGGCCGGGTCCTGCGCGACAATAACTTCGGCCCCCAGCACGAAGATGCGATGCGGCGCGACTTCACCATCAACGCCATGTACTACGATCCGGCCACCCAGGTGGTGCTGGACTACCACGGCGGCATCGCCGACATCCGAGACAAGACCTTGCGCATCATCGGCCAGCCCGAAGCGCGCTACCGCGAAGATCCGGTGCGCCTGTTGCGCGTGGTGCGCTTCGCCGCGCGCCTCGGTTTCACGATCGAGCCGCACACGCGCGAACCGATTCCGGTCATGGCGCCGTTGATCAACAACGTGCCCGCCGCGCGCGTGTTCGACGAAATGCTCAAGCTGCTCATGAGCGGGCACGCGCTGGCCTGCCTGCAGCAGTTGCGCAAGGAAGGCCTGCACCACGGCCTGCTGCCGCTGCTCGACGTGGTGCTCGAGCAGCCCATCGGCATGAAGTTCGTGACGTTGGCGCTGGAGTCGACCGACAACCGCATCAAGGCCGGCAAGGGCGTCTCGCCCGGCTTCCTGTTTGCCTCGCTGCTGTGGCACCAGGTGGTGGAAAAATGGACCGCCTACCGCGCGGCGGGCGAGTCGCCGATTCCGGCGCTGCACCTGGCGGCCGACGACGTGCTCGATTCGCAGACCGAAAAACTGGCGCTTCAGCGCAAGATCGGCTCGGATATGCGCGACATCTGGTCGATGCAGCCGCGCTTCGAGCGACGCAACGGCAAGGCCCCGTACAAGCTGCTGGAACACCCGCGCTTTCGGGCCGGCTACGACTTCCTGCTGCTGCGCTGCGAGTCGGGCGAGATCGAGATGGAAATCGGCGAATGGTGGACCGCTTTCTATGACGGCGACGCCGTCGAACGCGAAAACCTGCTCACCAATGCCGGCGCCGCGCCGGCCGGCGCCAAGCGCAAGCGCGCGCCGCGTCGCGCACCGCGCAGCCGCGCCAATGGCGAGGGCGGCGACAACGCCGCCGCCACCAGCACGACCGGCAGCACCAGCGGCGACGAATGATCGCGTACGTCGGCATCGGCGCCAACCTGGGTGACGCCCGCGCCAACGTGGCCGATGCCCTGGTGCGCCTGGCCACGCTCGCCGGCAGCCGCCTGCTGGCGCAGTCGTCGGCCTGGCGCACCGCGCCCATCGATTCCTCGGGCGACGACTACATCAACGCGGTGGCCTGCATCGACACGACCCTGGGCGCACCAGACCTGCTGGCCGCGCTGCAGGCGATCGAACTGGCGCACGGGCGCGAACGGCCCTACCGCAACGCCCCGCGCACCCTGGACCTCGACATCCTGCTCTACAACGATGAACGGATCGACAGCGCCGCCTTGCAGGTGCCGCATCCACGCATGCTGGAGCGCGCCTTCGTGCTGGCGCCGCTGCTGGAAATCGCGCCATCCATCGACGTGCCCGGACATGGCCCGGCGCGCGACTACCTGGCAGGCGTTGCCGGCCAGGCCATCGAACGACTGAACTGACATGCAAATTCCGGTTTTTGTGCAGACCACCGGCCTGCTGGTACTGTCCAACATTTTCATGACGATCGCCTGGTACGGCCACCTGAAGAACATGTCGAGCAAGGCGTGGTGGTATGCGGCGCTGGTCAGCTGGGCCATCGCCCTGTTCGAATACCTGCTGCAGGTGCCGGCCAACCGTATCGGCCACACGCAATACAGCCTGGCGCAGTTGAAGATCCTGCAGGAAGCCATCACCCTCACCGTGTTCGTCCCGTTCGCGATGTTCTACATGGGCGAACCGTTCAAACTCGATTACGTGTGGGCCGGGCTGTGCCTGGTCGGCGCCGTCTACTTCATCTTCCGCAGCTGAGGGCGCGTCGCGCCGCTTACCTCCGGGGCTGAGCGCCACGGCCGGCGCTGCTTTTGCCGCGACGCGAAACATCGGCGACCACCTCCGGTGAGCTTTCGATCCATCATGGGCACGTTCGGCCCAATGGCATTACACTATGCGCCGTTGCGACCATTTTGATATCAAAGGACTATTATGAGCGGTTATCTGCAGGGTAAGGACATGGCGGGCGGCGATACTCCGGCGCCGGTCAAACCGGTGATGACGAAGGCGGTGACGATTCCTTCGCTGAACGCGATGCGCGCCGCGGGCGCCAAGATCACGATGCTGACCTGCTACGACGCCAGCTTCGCCACCTTGATGGACCGCTGCGGCGTGGAAGTACTGCTGATCGGCGATTCGCTGGGCATGGTCTGCAATGGACATCACTCGACCTTGCCGGTGACGGTGGCCGAGATTGTGTACCACACCGCCGCCGTCGCGCGCGGGAACAAGAGCGCGATGGTGATCGCCGATATGCCCTTCGGCAGCTACGGCACGCCGGAAGCGGCGTTCAACAACGCGGTGCAGCTGATGCAGGCCGGCGCGCACATGATCAAGATCGAGGGCGGCGCGTGGCTGGCCGAGACGGTCCGCTTCCTGACCGAGCGCGCGATTCCGGTGTGCGCGCACCTGGGGCTCACGCCGCAGTCGGTGCACCAGCTCGGTGGCTACAAGGTGCAGGGCAAGTCCATCGAAAGCGCGGCGCAGCTCAAGGCCGACTCGCTGGCGCTGGAAGCGGCGGGAGCAGCGATCATCCTGTTCGAGGCGATTCCAAGCGCATTGGGCAAGGAGTTGACCGAAGCTTTGACAGTGCCGACGATCGGCATCGGCGCGGGGCCGGACTGCTCGGGCCAGGTGCTGGTGATGCACGATATCCTGGGGGTTTTCCCGGGGCGCAAAGCGCGCTTCGTGAAAAACTTCATGGAAGGGCAGACCAGCATCGACGCCGCCGTGAGCGCGTATGTGAACGCGGTCAAGGATGGCAGTTTTCCGGGGGTCGAGCACTGCTTCTGATGCTGTCCCGTTCATCCACCCGTCGTTCCCGCCAAGGGGGCCGCCGAGGCCGGGAACGACGGTTTTGCGGCTAGCGTAGTCCGTAGCGCTTCATCTTGTTCAACAGCCCCACCCGCGAAATACCCAGCTGTTTCGCGGCGTGGGTGTGATTGTGCACCGTCTCGTCGAGCGCGGCGACGATCAAGCGCTTTTCCAGCGCCGCCACCTGCGCGTCGAGCAAGCCATCGCCCTCCACCGCCAGCGGCGCGGCCGCCTCGCCGCACGCGAGCGCCAGGTCGTCGACCGTGATCACATCCGCACTGCCCGCCAGCGCCGCCGCCGTCGACACCGAATGCTGCAACTCGCGCACATTGCCGGGCCAACTGCGCGACACCACCCACTCCAGCGCATCCGGCGCGAGCCGCTTGGGCGGCGACAACCTGGCCGCCACCGCCTGCACGATCAGCGCCACATCCTCGGCCCGATCGGCCAGCGCCGTGGTCCTGACCTGGATGCCCTTCAAGCGATAAAACAAGTCGTCGCGAAACGATTTTTCTTCCACCATCGCCCCCAGGTCGCGGTTGGTGGCGGCCACCACGCGCACGTCGACCCGCGTTTCGCTGCGCGCACCCACCGCGAAAAAACTTCCCGCCTGCAAAAAACGCAGCAGCTTGACCTGCATCGACAGCGGCATGTCGCCGATCTCGTCGAGGAACAGGGTGCCGCCATGGCTTGCGGCGATCAAGCCGATGCGGTCGCGGTCCGCTCCCGTGAAACTGCCCTTGCAATGGCCGAACAATTCGCTCTCGAACAGCTCCGCCGGAATCGCCCCGCAGTGCACCGCCACGAACGGCTTGGCGGCGCGCTTGCCGTTGGCATGCAGCGCGCGCGCCACCAGTTCCTTGCCGGTGCCGCTCGGCCCCGTGATCATCACCGGCACTTCGGTCGGCCCGATGCGGCGGATCAGCGCGCGCAGGTCGCGCAGGTCGGCGCTGATGCCGATCAGGCCCATGGTGGCGTCGTCGGGCTCGGCGCGCGCGCGCCAGTCGGCCAGCTCGCGCTCCAGGCGACGCTTGGTCAGCGCGCGCTCGACCACCACGCGCAACAGGTCCGGGTCGAGCGGCTTGGGCAGGAAGTCCCAGGCGCCGGCGGCGATCGCGCGCAGCGCCAGTTCGCGGTCGGCGTGACCAGTCATCACCACCACCGGCGCCGAGGAAAGGCCGGGCAGCAGCGCCAGCCCTTCATCGGGGCGGAAGGACGGCGGCAGCGCCAGGTCGAGCAGCACCAGGTCGAAGGTGTGCTCGGCCCACAAGGCCAGCACCTGTTCGCTTGATGCCGCCACCTTGACGTCGTAGCCAAGGCTGGCCAGCCAGTTGCCGCACAGGCGCTGGAAGGCGGGTTCGTCGTCGACGAGAAGAATGCGTTCTTGGGTCATGGCATACCTGGTAAAAGAAGTTCGAAGCAGCAGTTCCAGCCGGCCCGCTCGCCCAGCCTGACGCTGCCGCCGTGGGCCTCGACCAGGCGCCGCACGATGGCCAGGCCAAGGCCGGTGCCGCCGGGACGGCGCGTGGTGAAAGGCTGGAACAGGTCGGCCGCCAGGTCGGCGGGCACGCCCGGGCCGTTGTCGCACACGCGCAGCAGCACCCGGCCGCCGTCTTGCGCTCGCGCGTCGACCAGGATGCGCGGGTCCGAACGGCCGCGCAGCATGGCCATGGCGTTGCCAATCAGGTTGCCGAGGATTTGTTCGCCGCGCATCGGGTCGATGTGCAGGCACAGGGCCGCGTCCACATCGAGTTCGATTCGCTGGGATGGATGGCCGGCCGCTACCCGCTGCACCAGTTCGGCCACCGCCACGCGCTGGGGATTAAGGCGCACCTCGCCCGAATAACTGAGCAAGTCCTGGATCAGGTGGTCGGCGCGCTCGATCTGGGCGCGGATCTCGGCGCGCGTTTCCGGCGGCGACATGACCGCGGCCATGCTGATGATATTGAGGGGATTGCGCAGTTCGTGCGCCACGGTCGCCGCCAGCCCGCCCAGTTCCAGCAGGTGCGCCTGCTGCAGGCGCTCCTTCTCGTGCTCCGCGTAGCGCAGCAACTGGTCCAGGCGGGCCGCAGCCGCCGCCAGCAGGGCGCCGAATACTTCGCCGACGCGGGTCACGCTCGGCGTTGCGCCTTCCCACTCCATCAGGTCGGTGCGCCAGTGCGGCGCTTCGCCATCCTTGCCTGGGGCGAGGTAGCAATGCACGCCCGGCTGGCCGGCGCCATCGCCCGGCGACGCATCGCCCAGCACCACCCGCATCGGCTGGCGCAGGTGCGCGCCGAGGGTGGACGCGGCGATCCGTTCGAGATCGTGCCAGCTGCTGGCCGCGTCCAGGCGCACCCGCCAATCGGCCAGCACGCCCGCTTCCAGGTGCGCGCCGGGAAATACCAGCCGTTCGATGGCGCGCCGCGACGGGCCTTCCAGCACCAGCATCACGGCCAGCATGGCCGTGCCGAGCAGCCAGAGCTGCCACAGGGGCACCGCCGCCAACGACGCAAACCCGGTGCGCGCGGCCACGCTCAGGAGCAGGCTTGCCAGCGCCACCGTGATCGCCGTCAGCACCAGCCAGGCCAGCAGGCGGTTGGCCCACAGGTTCACCACCATCAGGTCGTAGCGCAGGATGCCGAACACCAGCAGCAGCGCGTAGCCGGGCAGCAGGATCACGCTGTACGGGAAGATGTCGATCCCGAGCGAGGCGTTGAGGAACATCAGCGACGCGCCCGAGCCCCACACGCCGGCGAACCAGATCGCCAGGATCTTGCCGCGCTGTTTGGGCGCGGCCTTGGGCCACGCCGCCAGCAGCAGCAAATAGGCCCAGACGCTGATCGAGGTGACGACCACGCCGGGAATCCAGCCCCAGACCGGGAAAAAGTAATAGCGTTCGAAGCCCAGCCAGGGCGCCAGCGTGCCCATGTCGAGCACCTGCACCAGCAGCAGGGTGGCGAGGCCGAGGATATAGATACCGAGCAGCTGGCGCGGGCGGTCGCGCTGCAGGAAACGGAACACGAAGTGCAGGAAAAACACCGCGTTGATCGGGCCGCAGTTGACCAGGCGCTTGCCCAAAGCCGCCACGCCGTCTTCGCCCAGATGCATGCCCAACTGCCCCAGCGCCCAGCAGCCGATACCGACGCAAAACAGCGCCAGCGGCTTGATGCCGCTCTGGTGCGGGGCCTTGGCCCACAGCCAGGCCGCCAGTCCCAGGCTGATGCAGCCCTGGACCACCAAGGAAAAATAGTAAACGCGGTAGATGTCCATGCAGTCCGGGTGTAAGGCAGCTTGATAGTTGCAACGGGCTAACTATATAGCAAGTTGACAGCGCGTGCGTACCCGTCGTCAATTTCATGTTTAGAAACAGCAGCTTAGGATCGCGGCACGGGTGGCATGCGGCTTGCGTATTGAAGAGTAGGACGGCGCAAGCCACAACGACTCGGTAAAGGCATCGACGCAGCATGACAACCCGCCAGTTCCCCGGCCTGCTCAAGCAGGCACCAGCGAAGCGTGTCTGGATCAGGTTCAACCGCATCCTGGCGTGGGCGCTGATCGGCTCACCACTGCTTCAATGGGTGCTGGACGCGCCGTTCTGGCTTTGCCTGTGGATCGACCTGGCGATGTTGCTGGCGCATGCCGGGCTGTCACTGGCGCTGTTCGGCAAACCGGAGCGCAAGTCGCGCACGTTCAGCGTGTCGATGCATGTGTTTGGATTCAGTCCCTGGGACCTGAGCGCGCGCATCGAATTTTTGATGACCGGTTATCGCATTTTCCTGGTCCTCGTGGGCGCCGGCATGATCGTTCCGCTCATTGCCGTCCTGGCCTACCAGATCGCGCGGGTAGACCTGTTTTTCGGCCCCGCCATGTTCTGGGTACTGATGGCATATTGCGCGCCGATCTCCTTCATGGCGATCTTCGTGCTGCTGCACATCCACGCCGCCGCGCGGCAGGCTGGCCGGCGCTGGGGGATCAACGGGGGCGGCCTGGCTGCGGTCGCGCTGCTGTCCTTTTGCGTACCGGCCATCGTACACACCTTCAACTAAATCCCCACACAACCCCTGCACAGGCACTCGCCATGATCCATCCACTCGCCACCTTCCGCCCCCGCGTGCTGATGCCGCCCAAGATCATCTGGATGCGGGTCAACCGCGTGCTGGCATGGGCCTTGATCGCCTCGCCGCTGGCCCAGATCGCGCTCGGCACCTCGTTCAAGCGCGGCCTGGCGCTCGACCTGGTGATCCTGCTGGCGCATGCGGCGCTGTCACTGGCCTTGTTCGGCCTGCCCAACAACGCGGCGCGCCGCTTCAGCGTGGCGCTGCATGTCTTCGGCCAGCAACCGGAGGACATGAGCCCGCGCAACCAGTATCTGTTAAGCGGACACCGGGTCGGACTGACGCTGCTGTTCGTACTGCTGATCCTGGCGGCGCGGCCCCTGCTCGACCTTCCCGGCTTTCTCATTTACGTGGGGCCGAATGTCCTGCTGTTGATGGTCATGAGCTGGCCGCTGGTGCGCATGCCATTGACGCTGTTCCAGCACGTCTATCCATACATCGTCCAGGCGCTGCGGCGCTGGGGCATGCGCGAGCACGCGGACGACGTCGCCGCCGTGATTGTCGGGGTGTTTTTCCTGACGTCTTTCATCAACGTGATCAAGTAGAAGCCAATGAACATCCTCCATTTTCCACCACTGCGCGCACTGATGCCGCCAAAAATCCTGTGGGTACGTGCGAACCGCATCCTGGCGTGGGCGCTGATCGTCGCGCCGTGTACCCAATGGGCGCTTGGAAGCGCGTTTGTGAGCTGGCTGCCGCTCTACCTGGCGATTTTTTTGGGGCACGCGGCGCTGTCGCTTGCTTTGTTCGGACTTCCCAAGGCGACCAACCGCAGAGCCACCACAGCGATGCTGCTGCTCGGACGGCGCCCGCTTGGACACGACGCGCGTAACCGCTTCCTGCTCGGCGGATACCGGGTCGGATTGACGTCGCTGATTCTTCTCCCGATGGCGCAGTGCTTGCCAGTGGGGCTGACATTCGCTGTCATGCACTTGATCGTGGGTTTGCCGATTATCGGACTCGTGATCGTGGCTGTACTCGTGATCGTTTTCTGGCCGCTTTTCCGCACGCCGCTCACGCTGGTCCAGCACCTCTATCCCGCCATTGTCCACGCCCTGCAACGCTGGGGCGTGCGCGACGGCGCAAGCATCCTGGCCGCCTTGATCGTCGCGCATTTCTTCGTCTTGTCCGCTGTGAACCTGCTTAAATGACCGCCGCCATGTTTGCTCTCAACTCAGTCATCTTCCACTTCATGCCCACCGCCGTCATGGCGCCGTCGCCGGTCCTGGCGCTCACGCGCCGCAATGCCGGCATGCCGGGACTCGGCTCGCTCGACGACGACCTGCTGACGGTCGCCGCCTGGCAGCGCATCGTCCTCGCAGCCCTGCCCTTGCTGACGCTGGCCGCCTTCGGCGCGCTCTACGCGCACGGCCTGTACCTGGCGCTGCCGGTCGTGATGCTGATGCACTTCGTGGTCACGGTGGCCTACCTGCACGACGTGGCGCACGGCTCGGCGGGCCTGGACGCGCGCGTCACCCACGTGGTGCTGTTCATCGTCAGCGTGCTGGTGCTGCAAAGCGGGCATTCGTTCCGCTACACCCACCTGCACCACCACGCGCACTGCCTGGAAGAAGACGACCTGGAAGGCGCGCCCGCGCGCGCAAGCCTGCTCGGGGCCTTGCTGGCCGGCCCGCTGTACCTGCCGCGCCTGTGGCGCGAATCGTTGCGCAAGATCCGGCCGGCGCGCGAGCGCCGCTGGATGGTCGCCGAACTGGCCACCTCGCTGGCGCTGGTGCTGCTGGCCCTGTGGCTGACGCGCTGGACGACCGGGCCGCTGCTGTACTGCGCCATGGCCTGGATCGGCGGCTGGTTCTATCCGCTGGCGACGGCCTGGCTGCCGCACTACAAACCGGGCAGCAAACCGCTCGAACAGGCGCGCACCATGCGCGGCGCGATCGTGCCGGCGCTGTTCATGAACCTGACCTATCACCTCGAGCATCACCTGTATCCGCAAGTGCCGACCCTGAACCTGCGGCGCCTGTCGCGCCGGCTCGACCCGCATTTTGCGGCGCGCGGACTGCGTCCGACCCAGGTGTACTGAACGTCGCGCCAGCGGCCGACAAAGTCGCCAGCATCGCCGGCACCGATTCAAACTCTTCGGCCGGGCCATGCGCGCGCAATGCCTCGGCCGGCGCATAGCCCCACGCCACGGCGCCGAACGCCACGCCGGCCTTGGCCGATGCCTCGGCGTCGGTGCCCTGGTCCCCCACATACAGCGCATCGGCCGCGTCGACCTGGCTACGCTTGACCACCTTGCGGATGCGCGAGGCCTTGCCGAACACCGACATGCCGCACTCGAAGTGGAAGAACAGGCTGCTTAACTCCGGCCCCAGTACGCGGCGTACGTTATGCTCCGAATTGGACGACACCACCGCCAGCATCACGCCTGCGTCGAAGAGCGCGCGCAAGGCGTTGCCCACGCCGTCGAACAGGGCGATGCTGGCCGCGTTCTCGCTCATCTTCGCGATGAAGCTTTTCGACACCACCGGCATTTTCCAGGCCGGCATGCCGATATGGCGCATGATCTCGCGCGTGCTCATGCCGCGCAAGTGCGCTACCTGGTCGCCCTCGATGCGCCTGAGGCCATGCTGGTCAGCCAAAGCGTTGTACACGCTCTGAAAGAACGGAAACGAGTCGGCCAAGGTGCCGTCGAAGTCGAAAATGGCTAGCCGGTACTTCAGGCGCGGGTGCCCGGAGCGGTTATCCAATCTGGATCCATGTGGTTTTCAGTTCGGTGTATTTATCGAACGCGTGCAGCGATTTATCGCGCCCGTTGCCCGACTGCTTGACGCCGCCGAATGGCACCGTGATGTCGTCGCCGTCGTACTGATTCACGTGCACGGTGCCGGCGCGCAGGGCGCGCGCGGTCTTGATCGCCTTGTTCAGGTTACCCGTCCACACCGCCGCCTGCAAGCCGTACTGGGTCGAATTGGCCTGCCGTACCGCGTCGTCGATGTCGGTAAAACCGAGCACCAACAGCACCGGCCCGAAGATTTCTTCGCGCGCGATGCTCATGGAGCCATCGACCTGGTCGAACAGGGTCGGCGCCACGTAAAAACCGCCAGTGTCGGTGCGCGCGGCCTCGCCACCGGCGAGCAGCCTGGCGCCGGCCTGCTTGCCTTCTTCGATGTAGCCCATCACGGTTTTCATCTGGGCCGCGTCGACAATGGCGCCCATGATGGTGGCTTCGTCGAGCGGGTCGCCCGGAGCAAAATCGGGCACCATCGCCAGCGCTTTTTCGACAAACGCGTCCTTGATCGACGCTTCCACGAACAGGCGCGAAGGCGCGTTGCAGCTTTCGCCCTGGTTAAAATAGATCGAGCCGATCGCCGCGCTCACCGCCGCATCGAGGTCGGGACAGTCGGCGCAGACGATATTGGCCGACTTGCCGCCCAATTCGGTCCAGGCGCGCTTGAGGTTCGATTGCCCGGCCATCTGCAAGATCTGCTTGCCGACCTTGGTCGAGCCGGTAAAGCCGATGCAATCGACATCCATGTGCAGCGCCAGCGCCGCCCCGGCCTCAAAACCGTAGCCCGGAACGACGTTGAATACACCCGCCGGCAGGCCGGCTTCGAGCGCGATTTCGGCCAGCCGCAGGGCCGTGAGCGGCGACTTTTCGGACGGTTTGAGAATCACGCTGTTGCCGGCGGCAAGCGCCGGGGCGATCTTCCAGGCGGCCATGATCATCGGGTAGTTCCACGGCACGATGGCCGCCACCACGCCGACCGGCTCGCGCGTGATCAGGGCCAGGCTGTTTTCGCCGGTGGGCGCGATTTCGTCGTAGATCTTGTCGATCGCCTCGCCGTACCAGCGGATGCAGTTGGCTGCGGCCGGCACATCCACGCTCTGGCTGTACCTGATCGGCTTGCCCATGTCGAGCGTCTCTAACAGGGCCAGTTCCTCGGCGTGCGCCAGGATCAGGTCCGCGAACTTGATCATGACGCGCTTTCTCGCCGCCGGGGCCTGGCCGGCCCAGCGCCGGTCTTCAAAAGCGGCGCGCGCAGCCGCCACGGCCATGTCGACATCAAGCCCGTCGCAGCGCGCGACCAGGCCAAGCTTGCGCCCATCGATCGGCGAGAGATTATCGAACTGCTGCTCCGACCTGGCCCAGACGCGTTCACCGCCAATGAATGCGCGCCCGTCGATGCTCAAGCCCGCCGCCCGTTCGTGCCACTGCTTGTTTTGTTGCGTGCTTCCCATGCCATGCTCCCTAAAAACTCACTACTGTCGATACGCCGATAACGTGATTGTCCCGGCGATACTGGTCGCTTGATGTCTTGAATACCCTGCTGTTGGCGCGGTCGTAGCGGTATTCGCCCTTGACACTCACGCCCGGCATGAGCAGGTACTGCGTGCCCAGCGAGAGCGCCGCGCGGTTGGCGCCACGGGTGGGATCGAACACCACCCAATCGTCGCCGCTCCAGGTCATGCCGGCGCCAAAGCCGTTGCGCCCGTCCGGGCAGTTCGCTTCTTGCCCGCCCAAATCCTTGCAGCCGCTGCCCAGGGTTGCGCCGAACACGCCACCGCCGCCCCTGCTGTTGTGGATGTAATCGAGCCGCGCGATCGCTTCGAGGCGCGGCATGACTTTGTACGACATCAGCGACGACAGGCCGTACCAGCGCTGGCGCGCCACGTTGTAGCGATTGGTGGCGGTGGCCTGCTGGCGCCCATAGCTTAACTGACCCTGGAAATTGAAGTCGCCACGCGTGTGAAAGCCGTCCACTTCGAGCAGGTCGAGCCGGCCGAAGGCGCTGTCGTCGTCGAAACCGGAATGGATGCCCGACAGGCCCAGGCCACTAAATTCGCTCCTGGCGTAATCGACCCGGTAGAACAGGCCCGGGGTTTTCTCGCGCGCGTGGTCGATGCGGGCGCTGTTCATATTGCCGGCCATGATTTTGCTGTCGAATTTGCCGCGCACGAATTGCAGGCCGGCCCCGGTGTAGAAGTTGGCCGCCGAAAAATCGAACAGCAGGTTGTGGGTAATGAGCTTGTTCTGGGTCGAGGCAATCGCTTCGTAGCCGCTCCAGTCGGGAATCTGGCCGACCAACAGGCGCGTCGACAAGTCGCCCAGCGGGATCGATACCGACGCTTCGTGCACCAGGTTGCCGAAATTGTAGCCGGCGGCCGTGCTCTTGCTCGGCATGAGCGATATCTTCAGCCTGGTGCCGCCATCGAGCTCCTTGTCGACAGTGAGCATGGCGCTGCCGAAGTAGGTATTGTCGTAGCCGAAGCTCTCACCGGAGCCGTTGACCGAACTGTTATTGTTCAAAAAGACGAAGCTCGACGTGCTGGCGTTGCGGTTGCCGATGTAGGTGGGGTCGATGTAGCCGGAAATTTTCAGGCCCTTCAAGCCGCTCGTTTCCATCGCATCGTCGGCCGCGTCGCTCTTGACGCGCAGGCGCGCCACTTCGGCCGGGGTGTCAGGATCGTTTGATTTGGCCTGTTCCGACTTCTCGATCATCGCTTCGAGCTTGTGCACGTGCGCCTTGAGGGCGTCGAGTTCGGCCTTCAGTTCCTGGGTGCTCTGGGCTTGCGCGATGGCGGGACAAGCTGCGGCCAATGCGATGACGGCGTTGCGGTAGACGTGCATGAATCACTCCTCGGGCCAACGGTGAGGGTGGCGGGCATGCTTGCCCACCACCGTAAACAGCGGCCGAAGAGCGTTAAGACTTGACTGCGGCCGCCACCTGCTTCTGGCGCTGCCGCTCGGCGCGCGCCATCATGATGGCGGCGATGATCACGCCGGTCGACACCACCAGGATTGTCAACGCCGCCACCGCGTTCACGCGCGGGTCCAGCCCCAGGCGCGCACGCGACATGATCACCAGCGGCATGGTCGTCGAGCCGGGGCCGGACAGGAAATTCGACAGCACCACGTCGTCCAGCGAGAGCGTAAACGTGAGCAGCCAGGCCGAGGCCAGCGACTGCGTAATGTTCGGCAAGGTCACCAGGAAGAACACCTGGTAGGGACGGCAGCCCAGGTCCATGGCCGCTTCTTCGAGCGAGCGGTTCATTTCGCGCAGGCGCGACTGCACCACCACCGCCGCATAGGCCATGCCGAGCAGCGTGTGGCCGATCCAGATGGTAAACGCGCCGCGCTCGGGAAAGCCGAAGATCTTCTGCACCGAGACCAGCATCAGCAGCAGCGACAGGCCGATGATCACCTCGGGCATGACCAGCGGCGCGCTGACCATCCCGGAGAACAGCAGGCGGCCCGGAAAGCGCTTGTAGCGGTTCAGGGCAAAGGCGGCCATGGTCCCCAGCAGCACGGCGGCGGTGGCGCTGGTCAGGGCGATTTTGAGCGACAGCACGAAGCCGCTGACCAGTTCCGCATCCTTGAACAGTTCCGGGTACCACTGGGTTGAAAAACCGCTCCACACCATGTCCTGGCGCGAGCTGTTAAACGAAAACACAACCAGCACCAGCAGCGGCAGGTACAGGAACAGGTAGCCCATCGACAGCCAGCCGCGCCCGAACCAGCGGGCCAAGGTCATTTTGTTCACCTTCGCGCTCATGTTGGTGCTCATGCGCGGTCCTCCGCTTCCTGTTCGGCCTTGTATTTATTGAAGATCGCCATCGGCACCAGGATCAGCAGGATCGCCACCACCGCCAGCGCCGACGCGCGCGGCCAGTCGGTGTTGACGAAAAATTCGTCCCACAGCAGGCGCCCGATCATCAGCGTTTCGGGGCCACCGAGCAGTTCGGGAATGACGAATTCGCCCACCGCCGGAATGAACACCAGCATGGCGCCGGCGATGATGCCGGATTTGGACAGCGGCACGGTGATGCGCCAGAACGCCTGCCAGGGTGTCGCGCCCAGGTCGGCCGCCGCTTCCAGGTAGCGCAGGTCCAGCTTGACCAGGTTGGCGTACAGCGGCAGGATCATGAACGGCAGGTAGGCGTAGAACATCCCCAGCACCAGCGCGAATGGGGTGTTCATCATTTTCAGCGGTTCGTCGATCGCGCCGAGCCACAGCAGCAGGTTGTTGAGCAGGCCCTGGTTGGCCAGGATGCCCTTCCAGGCGTAGATGCGCAGCAGGAAGGAGGTCCAGAACGGCAGCATCACCATCATCAGGAGCACCGTGCGGTGCGCCGGATTGGCGCGCGCCATGAAGTAGGCGAACGGGTAGCCGGTCGCCAGGCACAGGACCATGGTCAGGCCGGCGTAGCCGAGCGAGCGCATGAAAGTCCACAGGTAGGTGGAGTCCTCGGTCAGGGCGACGTAGTTGACCACCTTGGCCTTGATGGAGAGGACGCCGTCGCTGAACGTGACCAGGGGACCGAACGGGCTGCCGGTCTCGTCGAGTTCCGAAAAACTCATGCGCAGCACGATCAGGAACGGGATCAGGAAGGCGATGGTAAGCCACACCAGCGGCACGCCGATGACGAAGCGGCGCCCGGCCGCTGGTGGTCGAAAAGGCTTGATCATGGCCGCCTCAATGGGTCAGGACCACGATGTCGCTGCCATCCCACCACGCGACGACATGCTGGCCGCGTTCCATGCGCGCCTCTTCATGGCGCGCGGCGTTGGTGCGCGCCACCTTGAGGATGCCGCCTTGCGCCATGCGCACCTGGTAGTGCGTCTCGCTGCCGAAGTAGGAGACGTTGACGATCTCGCCGGCCACGCAGTTGTAGCCGTCTTCGGCGGCCGAGGCGCGCTGCTCCACGCCGGGCATCTCGCGCTGGAGGGCGATTTTTTCGGGCCGCACCGCTACGCTGACCGGCATGTTGTTGGTGCCGCTGATGCCGTGGCTGACGTAGTGGCGGCATTCGGCTGTCTCGACGACGACATGGTCGGGCTGGTCGATGCGCACATGGCCGTTGAACATGTTGGCGGTGCCGATGAAGTCGGCCACGAAGCGGCAGTTGGGGGTTTCGTAAATCTCGCCCGGCGCGCCCACCTGCAGGATGCGCCCTTCGCTCATGACGGCGATGCGGGTGGCCATGCTCATGGCCTCGTCCTGGTCGTGGGTGACCATCACGCAGGTCACACCGACCTGCTCGATGATGTTTACCAGTTCCATCTGTGTCTGTTCGCGCAGTTTTTTGTCGAGCGCGCCGAGCGGCTCGTCGAGCAGCAGTAATTGCGGGCGCTTGGCCAGGCTGCGCGCCAGCGCCACGCGCTGCTGCTGCCCGCCCGAGAGCTGGTGCGGCTTGCGTTTGGCGTAGGGGCCGAGCTGCACCAGCGCCAGCATCTGGTCGACCCGTTCGGCGATGGCCGCCTTGGCCAAGCCGTCGCGGCGCAGGCCGAAAGCGACGTTGTCCCACACCGTCAGGTGCGGGAACAGCGCGTACGACTGGAACATCATGTTGACCGCTCGCTCGTAGGGCGGCACGCCGACCAGGTCCTGGCCGGCCAGTTCGATGGCGCCGGCGGTCGGGGTCTCGAAGCCGGCCAGCATGCGCAGCAGGGTCGACTTGCCGCAGCCGGAGCTGCCCAGCAGCGCGAAGATCTCGCCTTTGTCGATGGCCAGCGAAATATCGTTCACGGCGCGCACGCCGTCGAATTCCTTGACGAGGTTGCGGATCAGGAGAAAGGGCTGCGAGCTTGCGGGTTGTGCAATCGTCATAGGGATGATGAAAGATGAGGCAAAGCCGCAATTTTATCGGACATACGCCGGTCTGCATGCAAAATGATTAGAATGCGGCTTACATTCCGGTCTTGAAACGGGTGAACACGCGCGTCATGGTGCGGCGCGCTTCGGCGCTCAAGGGCTCGGGCACCACCATGCGCTGCTTGTCGGCGTCTGGCAGGTAGACCGTGCGGTTGCCGGCGATGTCGGGCCGCACCATCGGGGTGGCGGCCTTGTTCGGGTTGGCGTAGAAAACCTTGTTGGTCAGGCTCGCGTGCACCTCGGGGCGCAAAATATAGTTGATCCACAGGTGGGCGTTGCCCGGATGCGGGGCGTCGGCCGGAATGGCCATGGTGTCGAACATCAGGGTGGCCGTCTTCGGCACCAGCGCCACGATGTTGTGACCATTCTTGTTGTCGATGGCGCGCTGGCGCGCGATGTTGATGTCGCCCGACCAGCCGAGCGAGACGCACAGGGCGCCGTTGGCCAGGTCGTTGATGTAGCCGGAGGAGCTGAACAGGGTTACCGACGGCCGGATCGCCTGCAGCATGCGCCCGGCGTCCTGGTAGTCGGCGCTGTTCTTCGAGTAGGCCGGCTTGCCGATGTAGAGCAGCGCGGCGGGCAGCACTTCGGACGGCGAGTCGAGAAAGGAAATGCCGCACGAGGTCAGTTTGCTGGCGTAGCGCGGATCGAACACCAGGTCCCATACATTGTCGGGCATGGGTAAAGACCCCAGCGCCGCCTTGACCTTGTCGACGTTGATGCCGAGCGTGGTGTAACCCCACAGCCAGACCACCAGGTGCTTGTTGTCCGGGTCGACCCGCTTGACCAGGTCTTGCAGTGTCGGGTCCAGGTTGGCCAGGTAAGGCAGGCTGGCCTTGTCGAGGGGGCGCAGCAGGCCGCCGTCGATCTGCAGGCGCGCCCAGTGGGCGGTGGGGACCACGATGTCGTAGCCGGTTTTACCGGCGGTGAGCTTGGCGTGCAGGACTTCGTTGCTGTCGAAGACATCGTAGCGGACCTTGATGCCGGTTTCTTTTTCGAAGTTGCGGACCGTGTCGTCGGCGATGTAGTCGGACCAGTTGTAGATGTTGAGGACTTTCTCTTCCGGCGGGGCGGCGGCCGCCACGCTGGCGGCGGCCGCGAGGCCGAGGATGAAGCTCTGTGCGATGCGGCGTATCGACTTCATCCTGCCTCCCGATCAAGGTTCGTTCAAGCTACCCAGCCCCGCTTCTGCACGTCGATCAGGGTGGCCTCGAGGCAGTACCTGATCTTGAAAATCATTTCGTCGATCTGCGCGCGCGTCATCACCAGCGGCGGCGCGATGATCATGCGGTCGCCCACGGCGCGCATGATGATCCCGTTGGCGAACATGTAGCCGCGGCAGATCATGCCCACGCCCTGCTCCGGATCGAAGTACTCGCAGTCGTGCACCGCCGCGGCCTTCTTGCGCACCAGGTTCAGCCCCGCCACGAAGCCGCAGGTGTCGGCGTAACCGACCAGCGGATGGTCCATCAGCGCTTCGAACTTCTCTTTCAGGTACGGGCCGGTGTCTTGCGCCACCTGCTGCACCAGGCGCTCGTCCATCAGGATGCGGATGTTTTCGAGCGCCGCGGCACACGCCACCGGATGGCCAGAATACGTAAAACCGTGATTGAAATCGCCGCCTTCGTTAATCAGCACGCTGGCAACCCGGTCACCGACCAGCACGCCACCCAGAGGAACATATCCCGAGGTCACACCCTTCGCGAACGTAATCAAGTCAGGTTTGATCTGCATCAACTCGGAGCCAAACCATGTACCAAGACGGCCAAACCCGCAAATGACTTCGTCGGCGATCAAGAGCACGCCGTATTTGTCGCAGATGCGGCCGATTTCGGGCCAGTAGGTGGACGGTGGAATGATCACGCCGCCGGCGCCCTGCACCGGTTCGCCGATGAAGGCGGCCACTTTGTCGGCGCCGACCTCGAGGATTTTGGCCTCGAGCCAGCCGGCGGCCACGATGCCGAATTCATCAAGCGTCATGCCGCTGCCGTTTTCCAGGTAGTTCGGCTGGCCGATATGCTCGATCCCCGGGATCATGCCGCCCTGCTCGTGCATGCCCGCCATGCCGCCCAGCGCGGCGCCGGCCACGGTGCTGCCGTGGTAGGCGTTGTAGCGGCTGATGATGGTGTGGCGCTGCGGCTGGCCTTTGAGGTCCCAGTAGCGGCGCACCATGCGCAGGTTGGTGTCGTTCGCTTCCGAGCCGGAGCCGGTGAAGAACACGTGATTGAACTGGGGCGGCGAAATCTCCACCAGCAGCGCGGCCAGGCGCGTGGCCGGCACGTTGGTGGTGTTGAAGAAGCTGTTATAGAAGGGCAGCGTCTGCATCTGGCGGTAGACCGCGTCCGAGATGCTGGTGCGCCCGTAGCCGACATTCACGCACCACAGGCCGGACATGCCATCGAGGATCTTGTTGCCCTCGGAATCCCACAGGTAGATGCCGTCGCCGCGCACCATCACGCGCGCGCCGCGTTCGCCCAGCGCCTTGTGGTCGGTGAAGGGATGCATATAGTGCGCCGCGTCCTGGCGCTGGATTTCGGCGGTGTCGTAGACGTCGTGCGTGGCGGCCTTGACCGACGCGACCAGCGCGGCGCTCGGGACCATGGGGTTGGCTGTCATGATGGACCTCGTTTATCGTTATTGTTATTGTTATTGTTATTGTTATCGTTGTTGTCGGTGCTGCGTATGCTTACACGTGCAACAGCAGGTGCTCGCGTTCCCACGGACTGATGACGGTCATGAATTCCTGGTGTTCGAGGTCCTTGATGGCCGCATACACATCGATGAAGCGCTCGCCCAGCACCGTGCGCAGCTTGTCCTCGGCGCGCAGCAGGTGCAGCGCTTCGGGCAGGCCTTGCGGCAGCTCGAACGGCATTTCGTAGGCGCTGCCGTTCATCATCGCGGTCGGTTCCAACTGCTCGGTCATGCCGAGGTAGCCGCAGGCCAGGGTGACGGCCAGCGCCAGGTAGGGATTGGCGTCGGCGCCGATGATGCGGTTTTCCACGCGGCGGTCCTGCACGCCCGATTCCGGCACGCGAAAGCCCACCGTGCGGTTGTCCAGGCCCCACTGGATGTTGATCGGGGCGGCGGTGTGGCGCACGATGCGGCGGTACGAATTGACGTACGGCGCGACGATCGCCATGGCCGACGGCATGTAGCGCTGCAGGCCGCCGATGTACTGCTTGAACAGGGGCGAGGCCGAGCCGTCTTCGCTGCTGAAGATATTCAGCCCGGTCTTGGTATCGACCACGCTCTGGTGCACGTGCATGGCCGAACCGGGTTCGCCGGCCATCGGCTTGGCCATGAAGGTGGCGTACATGTCGTGCTTGAGGGCCGCTTCGCGCAGGGTGCGCTTGAAGAAGAACACCTTGTCGGCCAGGCCCAGCGGATCGCCGTGCAGGAAGTTGATCTCCATCTGGCCGGCGCCGATCTCGTGGATCAGGGTGTCGACGTCGAGGTTCATCAGTTCGCAGTAGTCGTAGATGTCTTCGAACAGGGGATCGAACTCGTTGACGGCGTCGATGCTGTAGACCTGGCGGCTGGTTTCGGCGCGGCCGCTGCGGCCGATCGGCGGTTTCAGGGGCAGGTCGGGGTCGATGTTCTTGGCGGTCAGGTAGAACTCGAGTTCGGGCGCGACCACCGGCTTCCAGCCCTTGTCGGCGTACAGCTTCAGGACGCGGCGCAGCACCGTGCGCGGCGCGAAGTCGACCAGTTTGCCGTCGGCGAAATAGCAGTCGTGGATCACCTGCGCGGTCGGATCGACCGCCCACGGCACCATGGTGATGGTGGTCGGATCGGCTTTCAGGATCATGTCGCGGTCGGTGGCCGAGATGGCGCGGTCGTAGGCTTCGTCGTCGACCGGGTAATTGCCGGTTACGGTCATGCCCAGCACCGCCTCGGGGATGCGCATGCCGCGCTCCTGCGTGAATTTACCGCGCGGGAGGATCTTGCCGCGTGCGACCCCGGTCAAGTCGGGAATCAGGCATTCGATTTCGGTGACCCGTTTCTCGTTGAGCCACAGGTCCATGTCGGTGTAGGTGAAGTTTTCGCGAATTGCCATGATGTTCTCTCTGTAGTTTGCGCTCTGTAATTTGCGCTCTGTAGTTTGCTCATTGCGCGCGCGGGCAGTTGCCGCGGGCGTGCTGTGGAACCGAGGATGGCAAGCGGCGCTAAGGCACGCAGCAGAGGGCCCACTTTTCGTAGCGGCTGGCGCTGCGCGTATTCATGCGCGCCTCGCCTGGAAAGCGCGGCAAGCCTGGCCGAAGGCGCCGAACATGGCCATCGAAGCCGGGTTGTCGAGGATCTGCCACTCCGGATGCCACTGCACGGCCAGGGTAAAACCGGGCGCGGACGGCACAGAAAACGCTTCCACCAGGCCGTCGTGCGAGACCGCTTCGATGGCGATGCCGGGTGCGAGCCGGTCAACGCCCTGCCCGTGCAGCGAATTGACGGCGATGCGCGTCGAGCCGCCGAGCATGCGCTGGAAGGCGCCGCCGGGTGTGACGGTCACATCGTGGGCCGGGCCGTACTGGTCTTCGATGGAGGCGTCCGGGTCTTCGCGGTGGTCCATCTTGCCTTCGACTTCCTGCACCGCCTGGTACAGGCTGCCGCCGAGGGCCACGTTCATCTCCTGGAAACCGCGGCACACCGCGATGATGGGAATGCCGCGCTCGAGGGCGGCGCGGATCAGCGGCAAGGTGGTGGCGTCGCGCGCCGGGTCCTGCGGCAGGCTCGGGTCGCGCACGTCCTGGTCGTAGTAACTCGGATGCACGTTCGAGGCCGAGCCGGTCAGCATGATGCCGTCGCATATGGAGAGCGATGCTTCGAGGTCGAGCGCGGCGCCGAGCGCGGGCAGGACCATGGGAGCGCAGTCGGCGCCGAGGACGACGGCGTCGACATATTTAAGCTGCGCGGCGTGATACGGATGAGGGCCGATCTGGCGCGTGCAAGCGGGAACGAGGACGATAGGACGGCGCATGATTGTCGGTATAGGAACGAATGACGCACCCGGTTCATCATAATGGCTAATCGGCCTGATGGCGAGTGCTGCTTGATCCATTTCAAATGGACAACATAGGTTTGGCGCAGATCAATGCGCCAAGCCATGGTTAGAGCTTACCGGCAAGTTGTCAAACATGCCAACACGAACCGCCGCCGCCCTTGATATTGCAAAAATGTAACTAGTTTCTTAATTGAGGTCAGACCCCGATGCCAGACCCCGATGCCGTTCAGGTCAGACCCCGATGCCGTTCCGTCCTTCCCGCGCAGGCGGAAATCCAAGGCACTGTCGCTCAGCTAAGATGCCTTGGATTCCCGCCTGCGAGGCTGTCTCAAAACGCTAAAATCACCGCTAGGCGGTAGACTCTTATCCGTCATTCCCGCGCAGGCGGGAATCCCATTCCGTGGCATAGCAGCGAACTTGGATTCCCGCCTGCGCGGGAATGACGGTGCTGGAGGCGGTGGTAGTCGTTGAACGCTTCCCTTTTGAGACAGCCGCCTGCGCGGGAATGACGGACTTTGCGGCGCCGGCCGCGCATGCCCACCAGCGCCAGCCCGGCCAGCAGCATGGCCCAGGTCGACGGTTCCGGTACCGGCGCCATGCTGGCCGGATCGAGCCGCAGCATGCTGGCCGGATCGAGCCGCAGCATGCTGGCCGGATCGAGCCGCAGCATGCCGCATACGCCCAACCCCTGATGACAGCCGCTGGCCGCAATCTGCCCGAGGTCGTTGATCGCGCCGGCATCGGTCAGGTGCCAGCCGGACGCCGGGTCGATCAGGCTGTTCAGATTGAACAGCGCCCCGCCCTCCCACAACACCGCCTCGTTGATGTCCCAGCCCTGGTAGGACAGCCCCACCACCTGCCCCGCATTGTTCATGCCGCGCGCCGCGCTGTCCATGCCGGACAAGGCGCCCAGGTCGCTCATCACGCCGTTCACGTACAAAAAGGCGTGGTCTCCCCCTTGCCCGCCCAGCGCAGAACTGCCGGCGACATGCCCCGCCTCGTTGATCGCGCTCGCGCTCGACCATTCACCGCCCAGGGTGCCGAGGTCGCGCATCTTGCCCTTCTCGTACAGGAAGGCGCGCGGGGTGTAGGGACCGGCCAGCGCGGCCCAGCCGACGATCTGCCCGGCGTTGTTGATGCCGTCGGCGTTACTCGACTTGCCGCCCAGCGTGCCCAGGTCGGACACGCCGCCGCCGCGCGTGAAGCGGGCGGCGTGGAACTCCAGGCAGTCGCAGGGAATCGCGCCAACCGCCGTGCCGGCGTTGTTGATGGCGGAGGCGGCGCTGTCCCTGAGCGCCCACGGCGTCAGGTTGGTCACCGTGGCGCCGCTGAACATGACGGCGTGGCTGATGCCGCCCGGCGTGCGCGATTCGCCCACGATCTGGCGCGCCTCGTTGATCGCCTGTACGCGCGTGTACTGGCCGCCCAGGCTGCCCAGCTGCGTCGTGCGCCCGTCGGCGAACAGGTAGCCGCGCCACTCCTGGCCGGTCACGTAGGCGCCACCGACCACGTCGCCACGGTTGTTGATGCCGGTCGCTTCGACATAGTCGAACTGGCCGGCCAGGATGGTGGTGATGCTGTAGCGCGGCGCTGGCGCGGCCAGCGCCGGCAGGCAGGCGGCGCACAGCACCAATGTGGGAAGAAAGCGGACAGCTTGACGCATAAGGCACCTCATCGTGAGCGGTGACGGTTCCCACAGGGACAGCGGGCAACGCCGGAAGCGGCGCCGCCAACGTTCAGGATGGTCGCGGCGCGGCGTCCGGGTTTGTGGCATCACAAAAAGTTCCCCGCAGAATGCAGTCGGCCTGCGCGCGATCAAGACGGCAGCGACCGAATGCTGCTTGGTGGCAAGCATCGCAGCACGCGCGCTCCGCTGCCCGGCAACCAGTTGCAAAAAACGCTAAGATGATTGCCCGGCCTCGCGCCAAGCCCGATCACGAAAGCCCTGTTATGTTGAATCTCAAAGACCCTGCGCTGCTGCGGCAGCAATGTTTTATCGACGGCGAATGGTGCGATGCGGGCAACGCGGCCACCATCACCGTGACCAATCCGGCCACCGGCGAAACCCTCGGCACGGTGCCGCGCATGGGCAAGGATGACGCCGCGCGCGCGATTGGCGCGGCCAACGCGGCCTGGCCGGCCTGGCGCAAGAAGAGCGCGCGCGAACGCAGCGTCATTCTGCGCAAATGGAACGACCTGATGATCGAGAACGCCGACGACCTGGCCCTGATCATGACCGCCGAACAAGGCAAGCCGCTCTCCGAATCGAAAGGCGAAATCGCCTACGCGGCGTCGTTCATCGAGTGGTTCGCCGAGGAAGGCAAGCGGATCGAGGGCGACACCCTGCAGTCGCCCTGGCCCGACCGTCGCCTGGTGGTGACCAAGGAGCCGATCGGCGTATGCGCGGCGATTACGCCGTGGAATTTTCCGGCGGCGATGATCACGCGCAAGGTCGGCCCCGCGCTGGCGGCCGGCTGCCCGATGGTGGTCAAGCCGGCCGAGCTGACCCCGTTCTCGGCCCTGGCGCTGGCCGAACTGGCCGAGCGCGCGGGCGTGCCCAAGGGCGTGTTCAGCGTCATCACGGGCGATTCAAAAGCGATCGGCGCCGAAATGACCGGCAATCCGCTGGTGCGCAAACTCACCTTCACCGGCTCGACCCAGGTCGGCCGCGTGCTGATGGAGCAGTGCGCGCCGACCATCAAGAAGCTGTCGCTGGAGTTGGGCGGCAACGCGCCTTTCATCGTGTTCGACGACGCCGACCTCGATGCGGCGGTGGAAGGGGCGATCGCGTCCAAGTACCGCAACGCCGGCCAGACCTGCGTGTGCGCCAACCGCCTGTATGTGCAGGATGGCGTGTACGAGCGCTTCGCCGAAAAACTGGTGGCGGCGGTGGCCAAACTGAAAGTCGGCAACGGCCAGGATGTGGGCGTGACCCAAGGCCCGCTGATCGAGGAAAAGGCCGTCGTCAAGGTCGAGGAGCACATCGCCGACGCCCTGTCGAAAGGCGCGCGCCTGCTGACCGGCGGCAAGCGCCACGCCCTGGGACACAGCTTTTTCGAGCCGACCGTGCTGGCCGACGTGACATCCAAGATGCAGGTGGCCACCGAAGAAACCTTCGGCCCGCTCGCGCCCCTGTTCCGCTTCGATACCGAGGAAGATGTCATCGCCATGGCCAACGACACCGAATTCGGGCTGGCGGCGTATTTTTACTCGCGCGACATCGGGCGCGTGTGGCGCGTGGCCGATGCCCTGGAAACGGGCATGGTCGGCGTCAATACCGGCCTGATGTCGACCGAGGTGGCGCCGTTCGGCGGCGTCAAGCAATCGGGACTGGGACGCGAAGGCTCGCGCTATGGCATCGACGACTATCTGGTGATCAAGTACATCTGCATGGGCGGGCTGTAACTCACAGTCTGGTCAAGCAAGCCCGCCGGCTCAGTCCGGCGGGTATTCGTGGTATTTGCGGGCATCGCCGCGCACCTTGTCGGCCGGGTATTTGGCCCGGTTGAGCACCATCTTTTCCTGCACCGCCGCGCCCAGGTCGATATCGAGCTGGTCCGCCAACAGCACCAGGTAGACCAGCACGTCGGCCATTTCGTGGCGCACCTGCACAAGTTTGTCCGCCCCCAATTCTTCCTGCGTCCCGGTCTTGAGCCACTGGAAATGTTCCAGCAGCTCGGCCGCTTCCACCGACAGCGCCGACGATAAATTCTTGGGCGTGTGGAACTGGCCCCAGTCGCGCTCCTCGACGAAGGTGCGCACCAGGGTGCGAATGGTTTCCAGCCGATCATTTTCCTGATTCAAATTTTTACTCCATTAGTATTTTCCACACTTGGGTCAGCGGAGCTGCGCCAGCATTTGTGTTGCGTCTTTGCAGCAAGCGCGAGCTTTGCTGTATTTACTTGCGCTAAGACAAGATATTATTGCCGGACAGAGCGAGCGCCACGACGCGTCCCTGTGCAGTTTGTGCAGCCATGTCCCCGCCGCGACGCCACTCCATACGGTATCCCATTCGATCAAAGGAACTCACATGTTTTTACGTATGACCGTCGTTTCGCTGGCGCTGGCCGCCATCCTGCCGCTGCCGGCGCACGCCCAGGCGCCGGCCGGGGCGCAAGCGCCAGCAGCCGCACCAACAGCGGCGCCAGCCGCGCATGCCAGGCATGCCCAACACGAGTGGACGTATAACGGCACCACCGGGCCGGCCAAATGGGGCGGCCTCAAGTCCGACTATGTTATCTGCAAGACCGGCCACGCGCAGTCGCCGATCGATATCCGCACCGACGCCACCACCAAATCCCAGCTCGATCCGATTGTGTTCGAGTACCAGCCGTCGCCGCTGAAAATCATCGATAACGGGCACACGGTGCAGGTCAATTATGCGCCGGGCAGCGGGATGTCGATCAGTGGCGTGCGCCATGAATTGCTGCAATTCCATTTCCATACGCCGAGCGAAGAGCGCATCAACGGCAAGCAGTATCCCTTGGGATTGCACCTCGTGCACAAGAATGCCGACAACAAGCTGGCCGTGGTGGCGGTATTGTTCAAGCTGGGCAAGGAAAACCCGGCACTGACCAACATTTTCAACAATCTGCCGAAGGAAGCCGAAGTCGAGCAGGCGGTCGATGGCGTGACCATCGACATGATGGGCATTTTGCCGCCGACCCAGGGTTACTACAACTTCCCCGGCTCGCTGACCACGCCGCCATGCAGCGAAGAAGCCAACTGGTTCGTGCTGAAAACGCCGGTGGAAATGTCGAAGGCGCAGCTGGCCCAGTTTCACAAGCTGTACAAGCACAACGCCCGTCCGGTCCAGCACCTGAACGGGCGTGTGATCAAGGAAAGCAACTAAAACCGCAAAACCGTCGCCCCCGCGCAGGCGGGGGGGTCCAATTTTGTATGCCCGGTTACAGGCGAAAGAACCACCTTGGGTCCCCGCCTGCGAGGCTGTCTCAAAACGCTAAAATCACCGCTAGGCGGTAGACTCTTATCCGTCATTCCCGGCCTGGGCGGCCCCCTTGGCGGGAATCCAAGTTCGCTGCTATGCCACGGAATGGGATTCCCGCCTGCGCGGGAATGACGGTGCTGGAGGTGGCAGTCGTTGAACGCGTCCCTTTTGAGACAGCCTCCTGCGCGGGGGCGACGATCACAGGGCCAATTCCGGCTATTCCTGATACTCCAACAGGCGCGCCGCCACTTTCGGCGCCAACTCATCGGCGCCGCTGACGCTCATTCCCAGGTCGCGCAGCAAGCCGTCGTGCAGGCCGTACACCCAGCCATGCACCGTCAGCGGCTGGCCGCGTTCCCAGGCATCCTGCACCACCGTGGTCTGCGCCGTGTTGACCACCTGCTCGGTCACGTTCAGCTCGCACAAGCGGTCGGCGCGGGCGCGCGACGGCAACACGTCGCCCAGGTATTTCTCGTGCTTTTGCTGCACATCCTGCACGTGGCGCAGCCAGTTGTCGGCCAGGCCCACGCGCTTGTTGATCATGGCCGCGTGTACGCCTGAGCAGCCATAGTGCCCGCAAATGATGACGTGCTTGACCTTGAGCACGTCGATGGCGAACTGCAACACCGTCAGGCAGTTCAAGTCCGAATGCACGACCACGTTGGCGATATTGCGGTGGACGAACAGTTCGCCCGGCGCCAGTCCCAGCAACTCGTTGGCGGGCACCCGGCTGTCGGAACAGCCGATCCACAGATACTCGGGCGACTGCTGGGCGGTCAATGCCTTGAAGAAGTTCTCATCCTTGGCAACCATCGCCGCAGCCCAGTCACGGTTGCGTTTGAAGAGCGCGTCGATATCGTATTGTGCTTGAGTCATGTCAGTCCTGTCTGTTCGAAAAAAAACCGCTGACAGAGCCATGGGCCAAGTTCAGCGGTTCGGATGAATAGGCGCAACTAGGCCCGCCTTATTCGAAAAAATCTTTCACCTTGTCCATCCAGCCCTTGCTCTGCGGGCTGTGCTTGCCGCCGCCTTCGACCGTCAGGCGCTCGAATTCGCGCAGCAGGTCTTTTTGCTTGTCGGTCAGCTTGACCGGCGTTTCGACCGCCACGTGGCAGAACAGGTCGCCCGGATAGCCGGAACGCATGCCCTTGATGCCCTTCGCTTTCAGGCGGAAAGTGCGGCCCGATTGGGTGCCTTCAGGAATCGTGAACGAGACCTTCCCGGACAGGGTAGGCACTTCGATCTCGCCGCCAAGGGTGGCCTTCACGAACGAGATCGGCATTTCGCAATGCAGGTCATCGCCTTCGCGATTGAACACCGAGTGCGGTTTGACCCGCACTTCGATCAACAGGTCGCCCGGTGGCCCGCCGTTGGTGCCCGGTTGGCCGAGCCCCTTGTAACGGATGCTCACGCCGCTTTCGATACCGGCAGGAATACTCACTTCCTGGATCTTCTGGCGCTTGATCATGCCTTCGCCGCCGCACGGAGCGCACGGTTCGGCAATGATCTTGCCGCTGCCCTGGCAACGCGAGCAGGTCTGCTGGATGCTGAAGAAGCCTTGCTGCACGCGCGTCTGGCCGTGGCCGCCGCACTGGGTGCAAGTGACCGGCGAGGTGCCCGGCTTGGCGCCGCTGCCGTGGCAGGTTTCGCACTTGTCCCAGCTCGGGATGCGCAATTCCTGGGTGTGGCCATGCGCCGCCTGCTCCAGCGTGATCTCGAAGCCCATGCGCATGTCGGCGCCCCGGTACACTTGCGGACCGGCACTGCGCCCACGACCGCCGCCGCCGAAAATGTCGCCGAAGATATCGCCGAAGCTGTCCGGGAAGCCGCCGGCGCCGCCAAAACCGCCGCCGCCGCCACCACCCATGTTCGGATCGACACCGGCGTGACCATAGCGGTCGTACGCTTCGCGCTTCTCCGGATTGGTCAGCATTTCGTACGCTTCTTTGACTTCCTTGAACTTCTCTTCCGATTCCTTACTGTCCGGATTGCGGTCCGGATGGTATTTCATCGCAAGCTTGCGATACGACTTCTTGATTTCTTCTTCAGAAGCATTCTTGGCGACCCCGAGGATCTGGTAAAAATCACGCTTTGCCATTTGTCGGCACCTTGCTGTCTAGCTACTACGCTACTGTTTATGCAAAAAACCGAGCCGCGGGAGGGCTCGGCTTGTCGTCGCCTTTGCTCTGTCCGGAGCGCCTCTAACCGGTGCGCACCGCTTGTGGGCGGCCCGCACCTTGCTCCGGCATCAATTACTTGGCGTCTTTGACTTCCTTGAAGTCGGCGTCGATGACGTCGTCCTGGGCAGGTTTACCCTCGGCGCCGCCTGCCTGCTGGCCGGCGTCAGCGCCGCCGGCAGCTTGCTGCGCCTGCTGGTCGGCATACATCTTCTCGCCCAGCTTCTGCGACGCAGCCGACAGTTTTTCGATCTTGGCGTCGATCTCGGCCTTGTCGCCGGACTTGATCGCGCCTTCGACGTCGGTGATCGCCGTGTCGATGGCTTCTTTCTCGCCAGCGTCGAGCTTGTCGCCGTATTCGGTCAGCGACTTGCGGGTCGAGTGCACCAGGTTATCGGCCTGGTTGCGCGATTCAGCCAGCTCCTTGACCTTCTTGTCTTCTTCGGCGTTGACTTCGGCGTCTTTCACCATTTTCTGGATTTCCGCCTCGGTCAGGCCGGAGTTGGCCTTGATCGTGATCTTGTTTTCCTTGCCGGTGGCCTTGTCCTTGGCGCCGACGTGCAAAATGCCGTTGGCGTCGATGTCGAAGGTCACTTCGATCTGCGGCGTGCCGCGCGATGCCGGCGGGATGCCTTCGAGGTTGAATTCGCCCAGGCCCTTGTTGCCGGCCGCGATTTCACGCTCGCCCTGGAACACCTTGATCGTCACCGCAGGCTGGTTGTCTTCGGCGGTCGAAAACACCTGGCTGAACTTGGTGGGGATCGTGGTGTTCTTGTGGATCATCTTGGTCATCACGCCGCCCATGGTTTCGATACCCAGCGACAGCGGGGTCACGTCCAGCAGCAGCAAGTCCTTGCGCTCGCCCGACAGCACGGCGCCCTGGATGGCGGCGCCGACAGCGACGGCTTCATCCGGATTGACGTCCTTGCGTGGCTCTTTGCCGAAGAATTCCTTGACCTTTTCCTGCACCTTCGGCATACGGGTCATGCCGCCGACCAGGATGATGTCGTCGATGTCGGACACTTTGACGCCGGCATCCTTGATCGCCATCTTGCATGGCTCCATGGTGGCCGCGATCAGTTCCTCAACCAGCGACTCGAGCTTGGCGCGGGTCATTTTCAGGTTCAGGTGGACCGGCGCGCCGTTCGCCATGGCGATGTACGGCTCGTTGATTTCGGTTTGCTGCGACGACGACAGTTCGATCTTCGCGCGCTCGGCCGACGCCTTGATGCGCTGCAGGGCGATCGGATCTTTTTTCAGGTCCAGGCCGTTGATCTTCTTGAATTCGTCGATGATGTAATCGATGATGCGCTGGTCGAAGTCTTCGCCGCCGAGGAAGGTGTCGCCGTTAGTGGACAGCACTTCGAACTGCTTTTCGCCATCGACGTCGGCGATTTCGATGATCGAGACGTCGAACGTGCCGCCGCCCAGGTCATACACGGCGATCTTGCGGTCGCCCTTGTCGGTTTTGTCGAGGCCGAACGCCAGCGCCGCCGCGGTTGGCTCGTTGATGATGCGCTTGACATCGAGGCCAGCGATACGGCCGGCGTCTTTGGTCGCCTGGCGCTGCGAATCGTTGAAGTAGGCAGGCACGGTGATGACCGCTTCGGTCACTTCTTCGCCGAGGTAATCTTCGGCGGTTTTTTTCATTTTGCGCAGGACTTCAGCGGAAATTTGCTGAGCCGCCAGTTTTTTGTCGCGCACGCCGATCCATGCATCGCCGTTGTCGGCTTTGATGATCGAATACGGCATCAGGCCGATATCTTTCTGCACTTCTTTTTCGTCGAACTTACGGCCGATCAGGCGCTTGACCGCGAACAGCGTGTTCTTCGGGTTGGTGACGGCCTGGCGCTTGGCCGGTGCGCCGACGAGGATTTCGCCATCTTCTTGGTAAGCAATAATGGAAGGCGTCGTACGCGCGCCTTCTGCGTTCTCGATTACCTTTGGCTGACCGTTTTCCATGATGGCAACGCAAGAGTTCGTCGTGCCAAGGTCAATACCGATAATTCTGCCCATGATTTTTTCCTTTTAATTACTTAGTTTCAGATGACTTGAATATGTGGAAAAACTGCGTGCTTTCAAGACCTTGCAAGAGAGCACACCGTATTTATTTTGCTTGCGCTGCGGTAACGATGGCGGGACGCAACAAGCGGTCGGCGATCATATAGCCTTTTTGCAGCACGCTGACCACGGTGTTCGCTTCCTGCTCGGCCGGCACCACGGCGACGGCCTGGTGCTTCATCGGATCGAGCTTGTCGCCCTGGGCCGGCATCACCTCGACCAGCTTGTTTTTCTCGAACGCCGAGGTGAGCTGCTTGAGGGTCATTTCGACGCCTTCTTTCAGCGACTCGAGCGATGGCGACTCGACCTTGAGCGCCATTTCGAGGCTGTCGCGCACCGGCACCATGGCCTCGGCGAAGCTTTCGATAGCGAATTTATGCGCCTTGTTGACGTCTTCCTGGGCGCGGCGGCGGATGTTCTCGCCTTCGGCCTTGGCCCGCATGAAAGCGTCGTGCATCTCGGCCAGCTTGGCTTCGGTGGCGCTGAGCTGCTCTTCGAGGCTGCGTTCGCCATTGGCGGGCGCGGAGGCCTGAACCGATTCGTCGGACGGTTGCGAGACTTCTGGATTTTCTTGCTCTTGCATCGGAAAAGCTCCTGGAATCAATGACTTAACTAATTGTTTGACGTGTCTTGCTAGCCACATAGGCACCCAGATGGGGCTATAACCTACATTTTCAAGGGGAATCCTACAGCGTTGCTTTTTTGTGCAATGTTACAAATCTTACCAATGAGGAGATACTTTTCATGACGGCCCGGACTACCATGAAGACATCCAGTCTGCATGCGCGTGCATCGCCCGCGCGAGGGCTGTTTCAGGGAGTTCGACATGAAGTTGCCGTTGATTGCCGTCAGCGTTGTTGCCTACACCGTGCTCGCGCTGGCCTGGATCTGCTACGCAGAGCTGAGTGTGCAAGGAACGCTATTTTAACAGGCGGCAAATAGCGCCTGTCAATCCGCACGGCGGTAGGCACGGCGGTAGGCACGGCGGAAGGTCAGCTTGCGCCCAGTTTGACGGCGTTGCGGCGGCCCGTTTCCTTATCCTGCTTTTCAGCCTCGCGCTGGGCCGGCGTGGTCTTGGTATCCCAGCCCAGCATGTGCTGCTCGGCGATGTCGGCCAGGCCGGCGATCCATTTGGGCGACTCGTTCAGGCAGGCGATGTAGTGAAATTCGCGCCCGCCGGCGGTTTCGAAGTCGTGCTTCGCTTCCATCGCGATCTCTTCCAGCGTTTCCAGGCAGTCGCTGGTAAAACCCGGGCAGATCAGGTCGACGCGCTTGAGGCCATCTTTCGCCATCTGCACCAGGGTCGGCGCCGTGTACGGCTGCAGCCACTCGGCCTTGCCGAAGCGCGACTGGAAGGTGACCAGGTATTGCTCGGACGACAGACCCAGCTTGGTCGCCAGCAGGCGCGCCGTCTTGTAGCATTCGCAGTGGTAAGGGTCGCCCAGCATCAGGGTGCGTTTCGGCACGCCGTGGAAGCTCATCACCAGCTTGTCGCCACGGCCGTTGATTTTCCAGTGCGCCAGCACGCTATCGCGCAGGGCGTCGATGTAGCCATCGTGGTCGTGGTAGTGCTTGATCATGCGCAGTTCCGGCACGTTGCGCACACCCGCGTAGTGGGCGAACACGGCGTCGCTGATCGAGCCGGTGGTGGTGCCCGAGTACTGCGGGTAGGCCGGCAGGATGGCGACGCGCTCGCAGTTCTCGGCCTTGAGCTGGTCCAGCACTTCCGGCAGCGAGGGCGAGCCGTAGCGCATCGCCATCACCACGTTCACCGAATCATGACCGCGCTCGCCCAGCAGGCCGCGCAGCAAGATGGCTTGCTTCCGGGTGTGGACTTTGAGGGGGGAACCTTCCTTGGTCCAGATCGACGCGTATTTCGCGGCCGATTTGCTGGAGCGAAATGGCAGTATGATGAGGTGCAAGATCATCCACCAGATAGCGCGCGGAATTTCGACCACGCGCGGGTCGGACAGGAATTCCTTCAGGTAGCGCCGCACGGCCGGGGTGGTCGGGGCGTCCGGCGTGCCCAGGTTGACCAGCACCACGGCGTTGCGGGTCGGCGTGCCGTGGGTGAAGGGGGGTTCTTTGCGGAAGGACATGGGGTCGGCGATCGTGAGCGGGAGAGCCGATATTATAGGGTTGCGGGTTAAAACCCAGCATTATTTACGTGTTTTGAACCGGTTTTAAGACGGTGTGACCCGGTAGGACCACCGGCATCAGTTCCGTCGTCCCCGCGAAGGCGGGGACCCAAGGCATCGCCGCTTAGCGAAGGTGCCTTGGGTTCCCGCCTGCGCGGGAACGACGGCTAGACGGCTAGACAGCCAGCGGTCAAAAGTCGGCAGTCGCGGTCCGCAACCGGCAATAAGTCGTACATCGGACCTTACAACGCCAGCAACTCGCGCGCATGCTTGCGCGTGGTCGCCGTAATCTCCACCCCACCCAGCATGCGCGCCACTTCCTCCACCCGCGCCTTGTTGTCCAGCACATCGATGTGCGACACGGTCTTGCCCTCCCCCGTGGTCCCCTTGGCCACCTGGAAATGCTGGTTGGCCTGGCTGGCCACCTGCGGCAAGTGGGTCACGCACAGCACTTGCCGTTCCTGCCCCAGCCGCTTGAGCAAACGCCCCACCACTTCGGCCACGGCGCCGCCGATCCCGCTGTCGACCTCGTCGAAAATCAGGGTCGGCGTGGTCGTGGCGTTCGAGGTAATCACCGAAATGGCCAGCGCAATGCGCGCCAGCTCGCCGCCCGAGGCCACCTTGGCCAGCGGACGCGGCGCCACGCCGGCGTGACCGGCCACCAGAAACTCCACCTGCTCGACCCCATTGCTGGTCGGCTCGCAGGCATTCAATCCCACCACGAAACTGCCGCCGGTCATGTTCAGCTCCTGCATGGCCGCCGTCACCTGCGTACCGAGCAGCCGCGCCGCCTTGGTGCGCGTGGCCGACAGGCGCGCCGCCGCCGCCATATAGCTGTCCTTGATTCTCTCTTCCTGCTGGCGCAGGCCATCCAGGTCGCTGGCGTCGGCCAGTTGCTTGAGGCGCTCCGACAGGCTGGCAAACTCCTCCGGCAACGCATCCGGGGTCACGCGGAACTTGCGCGCCGTGGTATGGATCGCTTCCATGCGCGCGTCCACCGTGCGCAGGCGCTCGGGATCGAGGTCGACCTTGTCCAGGTAGTTATTGAGCGCGTACACCGCTTCCTGCAACTGGATGCGGGCCGGTTCCATGCAGTCGAGCACGGTCTGCATTTGCGCATCGACCGCGACCAGCTTGCCCAGCTTCTGGTTAAGCGACGACAATTGCGACAGGATCGGATGGTCCGATTCGGAAATCGCGGCCAGCGCTTCCTGCGCGCCTTCGAGCAGGCTGGCGGCGTGCGACAGGCGGCTGTGCTCGTTGGTGATCTCGCTCCATTCACCCGGTTTGACGGCCAGCTTTTGCAGCTCGGCCACCTGCCATTCGAGCCGTTCGCGCTCGATCAGCACGTTCTTGGCGTTGGTTTCGAATTCCTCGCGCTGGCGGGCCAGGGCGCGCCAGGCCTTGTGGGAGGCCGCCACGGCGCGCGCATCGGCGTCGGCGCCGGCATCCTTGAAGGCGGCCTGGTTATCGAGCAGCGCGCGCTGGGCGTCGCTTTTGAGCAGCGACTGATGCGCGTGCTGGCCGTGGATATCGACCAGCATGTCGCCCAGGTCGCGCAACTGGGCGGCGGTGGCGGCGATGCCGTTGATAAATGCCTTGGAGCGGCCGGCGTTGTCGATCACACGGCGCAGCAGCGCCCCGCCCTCCTCGACGGCGAATTCGTTGTGCTCCAGCCATTCACAAGCTGGTGCGGCGGCGCTGACCGAAAAATCGGCCGTGATGTCGGCTTTGGCCGCGCCCTCGCGCACCACGCTGGCGTCGCCGCGCCCGCCCAGCGCCAGCTGCAGCGCGTCGATCAGGATCGACTTGCCGGCCCCGGTTTCGCCGGTGAAGACGGAAAAACCGCTGGAAAATTCAAGTTCGATGGTATCGACAATGACGAAATCACGGATGGTAAGGGTACGCAGCATGAAGGTGTGTCAGTCCAGTATTCGAATGGGGAATGGCGTGCGGGACAGCGCCTTAGCGCAGCTTGCCCTCGCCCGACGGATATTCGTTCCAGTGCAATTTTTCGCGCAGGGTGTCGTAATAGCTCCAGCCTTCCGGATGCAGGAAGGTGATGTGGTTGGGCGAACGCGAGATGACGATCCGGTCGCCATGCGCGAGGCTGGCGAAGGTCTGCATGTCGAAGTTGACGCTGGTGTCGCGCCCGCCGACGATCTCGATCACGATTTCGCTGCTGTCGGGCACCACGATCGGCCGGTTCGACAAGGCGTGCGGGGCGATCGGCACCAGCACGATGCCGCCCAGGCTCGGATGCAGCAGCGGGCCGCCGGCCGAGAGCGCGTACGCGCTTGATCCGGTGGGGGTGGAGATGATCAGGCCGTCGGAGCGCTGGTTGTACATGAAATTGCCGTCCACCGCCACTTTCAGCTCGACCATGCCGGCGCCGGCGCCGCGCGCCACCACCACATCATTGACCGCCAGCCCGCAGGCGATCATGGCGCCGTCGCGCAGGACGCGCCCCTCCAGCAGGGTGCGTTTTTCGGCGCGCGCCTTGCCGCTGAGAATGTCGCCGACGACCGGGATCATGCGCTCGATGGGAATATCGGTCATGAAGCCGAGGCGCCCCTGGTTGATGCCGATCAGCGGCACATCGAAGGGCGCGAGCTGGCGCGCGATGCCGAGCATGGTGCCGTCGCCGCCCATGACGATGACGGCGCAGGCCGCCGCGCCGATGCCGCCCACGCTCATCGCCTCGATGCCGGGCAGGCCGAGATGGGCCGCGGTTTCGCTTTCCAGCACCACGCGGTAGCCGGCGCCCTGCAAAAAGGCCAGCAGGCGGCCGACCGGCTCGTCGATGCCGACCGTGTTCGGCCGCACGACCAGCGCGATGGTTTTTTGCAATTGAGGCGTAGCGGGCATAGACTTCTCGGCGGTTGAGGGGCGACACGCAGGAGATTACCCCATAATGCCTGCTGATGCCATACAAGGGCCATCGGCGGCACTACTGTATGCATTCACAGTGGCGCAGTATAAGTGCGACTGGGCGCGCGGGCAAGTCGCGCGTGCAGGGAAGTGCAAGCTGGCTTTCTCCAAAACATGGCACCGCACCACTACCGTCGCTCCCGCGCAGGCGGGAGCGACGGTAGTAGTCAATTGAACGGCCACTTCCCCTGCGAAGCGATACCATTTGCACAATGAGTTCACCCACAGGGAGCCGTACCATGGTAGCCGAAACACACGACCGCAAAATCAACACCGACGCCAAGATCCAGGATGACGACGCCAAGCGCCTGCCGCACGAGCGCGACGAGTCGCCGGACGGCCACGACAAGGAACCGCGCGGCGTCATGAAGCAGGCCGCCGACGACCTGGCCCAGGGCCTGGTCGATACCGACATGCACGGCATGCGCGGCGTCGAGGAAGTCGCCCCCACCAGCGGTTCCGGCCAGGCCCGGCCCAAGGCCGACGCCGGCAGCGGCATGCGCCATCACGAACCGTCCGACCTGAGCAAGGGCGAGGACGAGGGCAAGCACGAGGGCAAGCAAGAGGGCAAGGACAAGGCATGAGGCGTGCGCGCCTGCTCCTGCCAGTCGGCCTGGCCATCGGCCTGGCCGGCGCCGCCCTGAGCGCCCACGGCCAGGCCATGCCGGCGGGCTTCGGCCCGAATCCGGCCTTGCCGGCGCCCTCGCGCTCGATGCTGCCGACCATGAACATCGCCCCGGCCGACCCCTGGCCCAAGGGCGCGAAACCGGCCGTGGCGCAGGGCCTGGCGGTGGCGGCCTACGCCAGCGGGCTGGAACATCCGCGCTGGCTGTACGTGCTGCCCAACGGCGACGTGCTGGTGGCCGAAACGAATAGACCGCCCCAGCCCGACGAAGGCTTCAGCCTGCGCGGCATGGTGATGAAGCACGCGATGAAAAAGGCCGGTGCGGCGGTGCCGTCGGCCAATCGCATCACCCTGCTGCGCGGCGCCGGCCCCAACGGCGAGGCGGCGAGCCGCTCGGTGTTTCTCGACGGCCTGTTCTCGCCGTTCGGGATGGCGCTGGTGGGCAACGACTTGTACGTCGCCAACGCCGACGCGCTGCTGCGCTTCCCTTACCAGGAAGGGCAAACCCACATCGCCGCCCGTGGCGTGAAGGTGATGGACTTGCCGGCCGGGATCAATCATCACTGGACCAAGAACGTCGTGGCCAGTCCCGACGGCGCCCGCCTGTATATCTCGGTCGGCTCGAACAGCAACGCCGGTGAAAACGGGCTCGACAAGGAGGAAGGCCGCGCCGCGATCTGGGAATTCAACCCGGCCGACGGCAAGTCGCGCGTGTTCGCGAGCGGCTTGCGCAATCCGGTCGGCATGGGCTTCCAGCCGCAAAGCGGGGCGCTGTGGACCAGCGTCAATGAACGCGACGAACTCGGCAACGACCTCGTGCCGGATTACATGACCTCGGTGAAAGATGGCGGCTTCTACGGCTGGCCATACAGTTACTACGGCCAGCATGTCGACGCGCGGGTCGAACCGGCGCGTCCCGAGCTGGTGGCCAAGGCGCTCACGCCCGATTACGCGCTGGGCGCGCACACGGCCTCGCTCGGGCTGGCGTTCTACAACGCCGACCTGATGCCGGCGTTCAAGAATGGCGCGCTGATCGGCCAGCATGGCTCGTGGAACCGCAAGCCCTTTTCCGGTTACAAGCTGATCTACGTGCCATTCACCGATGGCAAGCCGAACGGACCGCCGCAAGACGTGCTGACCGGCTTTTTAAGCGCCGACGGCCACGCTTACGGGCGTCCGGTGGGCGTGGCGGTGGATCAGGGTGGCGGCATCCTGGTCGCCGACGATGTCGGCAACACGGTCTGGCGCATCACGCCGACCGGCAAATAGCTGCGGCGCAGCATTTCCGCATCCGCATCGTGCGCTGGCGAACAGATGGACCGTGGCCGGCAGCGCATGATGGCTTGATTGAATTCAAACAGATCGAAGGAGAACCACCATGATCAAACGTTCAGGAAGTGCTGTCTGGAGTGGCGGCATCAAAGATGGCAAAGGCAATATTTCCACCCAAAGCGGCGCGCTCGACAATACCCAGTACGGGTTCAACACCCGTTTCGAGAATGGCCCGGGCACCAATCCGGAAGAGCTGATCGGCGCCGCGCATGCGGGCTGCTTCACCATGGCCTTGTCGGGACAGCTGGGCGAAGCGGGCATGACCGCGCAAAAACTGGCGACCACGGCAACCGTGACCCTGGACAAGACCGATGACGGCTTCACCATTTCGGCCGTGCACCTGAATCTGGTGGCGACCATTCCGGGCGCCAATCAGGAAGCGTTTGAAGCGGCGGTCCTGCGCGCGAAAAACAACTGCCCCGTATCGAAGCTGCTGAACGCGACGATCACGCTCGACGCGCGCCTGGAAGAATAATGGTATTCCCGTCATTCCCGCGCCAGGGCGAACCCCGGCGGGAATGACGGCGCCGCATCACTCCCCGCCTCACCTTATTCCCCCTGCGCACTGCCTGCACCATCGCTGTGCATTTGCGCATATACAAACACAAAAACAATCGTTCTTCGCATGCTTGCTTCTTGGTATCATTGATTTTTAACTACCATAAAGCACCTCAATGAAAATCACGAATTTGACATTGACGCCCCTGGCGGCGGCGATCACCTTGCTCTGCGGTCCGGTGCAGCAAGCCCATGCGCAAACCGCAACGGCCGGCGCCCAGTTCCCGCCCACCTCGGTCGTGGTCACCGGCTCGCGCATTCCACGCGCCAGCCTCGAAGGCCCGTCCGCCGTGGTGGTCATCACCGGCGAAGAAATCACCAAGCAAGGTTACAAGAACCTGTTCGACGCCCTCAACAACCAGGCCCAGAACAGCGGCGTCACCACCGGCGCCGACTCCGGCAACACCTTCACGCCGTCGGCCAATACCATCAGCCTGCGCGGGCTCGGTCCGAACCACACATTGATCTTGCTCAACGGCCGCCGCCTGGCCGACTTCCCGACCGCGTACGAAGGCGCGATCAACTTCACCAACCTGGCCAATATTCCGTCGAGCATCGTGGAACGGGTGGAAATCCTGAGCGGCGGCGCCTCCGCCGTGTACGGCTCGGATGCGATCGCAGGCGTCGTCAACATCATCCTCAAAAAGCGTGCCGAGGGCATCGACGTCAACCTCAAGCGCGGCACCACCTCGCGCGGCGGCGCTGGCGACAGCCGCCTGCAAGTGAGCGGCGGACAGAGTTTCGACCAGCTCAACACCGTGTTCAGCCTCGAAGTGCTGGACCGCGAACCGCTGTGGAGCAAGCAACGCGACTTCATGGCCGTGCGCCAGGGCACGCCGACCAATACCTTGTCGCGCAAGAACGTCAACAACGGCAAATATGTTGACCTCGGCGACACCTGCAGCGCGCTGGGCGACCTGTTCGGCGGCAGCCAGTTCAAGAACACCGTCGCCAAAGGCAGCTACTGCGCCAGCAACAAGGTCAGCCCGACCTACTGGACCACCCAGACCAAGAACCGCAGCACCAATCTGTTCGGCAGCGCGAACTATGCGCTCTCGCCGACGACCGAGCTGTTCGCCGAATTCCTGGTGGGCCAGAACAAGACCGCCAACAACACGCGCGGCCCGACCTGGACCTCGTCCTCGGCCGACAACAGCTACTTCTTCAACAAAAATACCGGCGTATACGAAGCCTGGACCAAGTACATCTCGCCAGAGGAAATGGGCGGCGTGGAGCGCTACAACCGTACCTGGGACGACCTGGCCAGCTCGGTCAGCCTGGGCGCCAAGGGCGACATCGGCGCGACCGGCTGGCGCTATGAAGCCGGCTACAGCGCCTCGTTCTACAAGAGCGAAAACCATGTGCAGCGCGCGCTGGCGAACATCGACAGCTTTTTCCTGGGACCGAAACTGGGTGTGGATGAGGACGGTATCGCCATCTACGCACCGAACCAGGCACGCCTGACCCAGCGCCTCACGCCAGAGGAGTTCAACAGCATCACCGGCCAGGCCGACAGCGACGACACCTCGCGCAACCAGACCCTGAGCCTGGTCGCCACAGGCGAGCTGTTCACACTGCCGGCCGGCCCGGTCAAGCTGGCCACGATTGCCGAGGCGGGCCACCAGCGCTTTGCCAACAAGCCGGATGCGCGCATCAACCAGGGCGTCTTCAACACCCTGGCCAAAAGCGATATCACCGAAGGCTCGCGCCGCCGCTACGCGCTGGGCGTGGAAGCGAGCGTGCCGCTGCTGGCCGACCTGAACTCGACCCTGGCCGGCCGCTACGACCGCTACAACTACGCCGGCCGCAACGAAGGCAAGCTGACCTACAACGTGGGCGCGGAATGGCGTCCGGCCAAGGCGCTGCTGGTGCGTGGCAATTACGCCACCAGCTTCCGCGCGCCCGACATGAACTACATCTTCAAGGCACGCGGCGTCGGCTATTACTCCTCGACCACCGATCACTACCGCTGCGCCCAGGCCGGCCAGCCGATCGAGACCTGCGAGTTCGCCAGCGTGTCGCCGGGCAGCGATTACGTGCAGACCGGCAGCAAGGACCTGCGTTCCGAAAAAGGCAAATCGTACGGCCTGGGCGCGGTCTGGTCGCCGAGCGCGGACTTCGACGTCTCGGTCGACTACTGGAACATCAAGATCGACGACCTGGTCACCAACCTGAACGCCGATAACTTGCTGCGCGACGAAGCGGCCTGCCGCGTCAAGGGCGACCTGACGTCGCCAAGCTGTCTTGACACCCTCAACCGCATCACGCGTAATCCATTGACTGCGCTCAACAAGCCGGGCGAGATCCGCGAAATCCGGGTCAACCCGATCAACGCCGCCTACCAGGACGCCGACGGGATCGACCTGAGCGCGCGCTACGCCCTGCGCACTGAGAGCTGGGGCAAGTTCACGCTCAAGGGCAATTACTCCAAGTCCCTGAGCAAGAATTCGCGCCAGTTTGCCGGCGACGAACTGGTCGATGAGTTGGACGAACTGAGCAACTCCGACTGGCGCGACAAGCTCAACGTCAGCCTGAACTGGAACCTGGGCAACTGGTCGAACACCGTGTTCGCCCAGCGCTTTGGCAAGGTGCCGAATGCGGGGCAGACCGCATTCCTGTCCCCGACCACCCTGGTCAACCTGTCGAGCGTGTACAAGGTGACCCCGCGCGCGACGGTCTCGGTGGCGATCAACAACGTCAACAACCGCATCAAGCGCGACACCACCGACGGCTGGCCGAACTACCCAACCGGCAATTTCAGCCCGGTCGGACGCCAGATCTGGCTGGAGTTCAATTACCACTTCGGTTCCTGATTTTTGCCGAGACACTTAGCCGTCATTCCCGGCCTGGGCGGCCCCCTTGGCGGGAATGACGGATAAGAGTCTACCGCCTAGCGGTGATTTTAGTGTTTTGAGACAGCCTCCTGCGCGGGAAGTCATTTCTGCCAATGGCAGGAATGACGGAGCGTAAGTTAGCGACATTAACGCCTGAGCTTGATACGCGGACGCGGCCGGCAGAGAATCGGTGGAGCGCTTAGAATCGTGGCTTGATTCGATTACCAAGGACTACGATGCGGATTTTGCACACCATGTTACGGGTCGGCGACCTGCAGCGCTCGATCGATTTTTACACCAAAGTGCTGGGCATGACCTTGCTGCGCACCAGCGAGAACCCGGAGTACAAGTACACGCTGGCGTTCGTAGGCTACGGCAGCAATCCGGACCATGCGGAGCTGGAACTGACCTACAACTGGGGCGTTGACAAATATGAGCTGGGCAACGCCTACGGCCACATCGCCATTTCGGCCGACGACATCGTGGCCGCCTGCGAGGCGGCGCGCGCCAACGGCGGCAACGTCACGCGCGAGCCAGGACCGGTCAAGGGCGGCAGCACCGTGATCGCTTTCGTGACCGATCCGGACGGCTACAAGATCGAACTGATCGAACGCAAGGGTGGCGTGCGCGCGAACGGCTTGAACGAGTAAGCCGGCCCTCGCCGCCATCCAAATATGGTTACAGGAAAGTAGCTACCTAGAGTATATGGAAACGGGGTAGTTTTCGTTGTACGATAAAAGTTCGTCAAGATTGCTTCGCATATGGGCGCTTACCTGAGCCAGGTACGGAATGGAGCACAGTCATGTTGCACGAATTTTTGTCGAATCATCGGGACGAACTGGCGGCGCGTTGCCGCGCCAAGGTCGGGAACCGTCCCGGCCGTTCAGCGACGGAAACGCAACTGCAAAACGGCGTTCCCATGTTTCTCGATCAATTGATCAGGACCTTGCGCGTCGAACAGTCGTCCGAACGGCACCTGAGCGAACTCATTTCCGGGCCGGCGGGTGGCGGTGTGGCCCTGTCCGAAGTGAGCGTATCGGCCGCCCAGCACGGCAAGGATTTGCTGGAACTGGGCCTGTCGATCGACCAGGTGGTGCACGACTACGGCGACCTGTGCCAATCAATTACCGACCTGGCCTTCGAGCGCGACGCGCCGTTTGCGGTCGATGAATTCCGTACCCTGAACCGCTGCCTGGACAACGCCATTTCCGACGCCGTATCGGAATTCAGCTATCAACGCGACGGCCTCAACGACGCCCGCAATACCGATCACAGCAACCGGCAAATGGGCTTTTTCGCCCACGAACTGCGCAATCTGCTGGGCACCGCCTCGCTGGCCTTCGCCGCGGCAAAAGCGGGCAATCTCAACCTGGCCGGCGCCACCGGATCGATTCTCGAGCGCAGCCTGATGAGCCTGGACAAGATGATCGCCAATTCGATCGAGGATGTGCGCGTGCTGGGGATGCGCGAGGAAAGCCTGGACGCCTTTTCCCTGGCCAAGTTTATCCAGGAGATTCACGACGCCGCCGCGCTGTCGGCCGTCATGTATGGCTGCACCTTCCGCATCCTTCCGGTCGAGCCCGAACTGGCCGTGCGCGGCATGCGCGAGCTGCTCATGGCGGCGGTGGCCAACCTGGTGCAGAACGCCTTCAAATTCACCGCGCCAGGCACCGAAGTGTTGCTGACCGCGTATGCGCAGGGCGGCCGCATCCTGATCGATGTCAAGGATCATTGTGGCGGCCTGGCTCCCGGGGTGGAAGAAACCATGTTCCTGCCGTTTTCCCAGTCCGGCGCCAACCGTACCGGCATCGGCCTCGGCCTGACCATCGCAAAACAGACGGTGGCCTCGAATGGCGGCACCCTGACCGTTCATAACCTGAACGGCATCGGCTGCGTGTTTACCATCAGCCTGCCGCGCAACAGCATGCCGACGTAATGGCGTGCCGCGCGCGGCCGCATGGCCCCGGTGCAAGCCCGCGCCAGCGGGACCTACACCGTCGCCTTGCCGGCCGAGGGAATCTGCACCTTGATGGTGGTCCCTTCGAGTTCGGTCGAGCTCACCCAGATCTTGCCGCCATGGGCTAGAACGATCTCGTGCGTGATGTAGAGACCGAGGCCCAGATTGCCGATCTGGCTGGCGCTGCGTTCGCTGGTGCTCTTGATGGCAAAGCTTTTCGCGGGATCGAACATGACCCGCAGCCTGCGCGGCGAAATGATCTCGCCTTCGTTCTGCACCACCAGCAGCACATCGCTCCCCTGGCGGCTGACCGTCACCCAGACCGGACTGGCCGCCGCGCCATGCTGCACCGCGTTGGCCAGCAGGTTCGACAGGGCCTGGCTCATGCGCGCGCGGTCCCAAAATACCTCGATGTCGTCCTCGACCTCGACCCTGAACTCGCGTTCCTGATGAAACAGCTTCATCTCTTGCACGACGGAGCGGCATTCCGCCGACAACTCGTACTGCGCCGGCGTGACCGGAATGCCTCCCCCCAGGTGGCTGGTGGAATAGTCGAGCAGGTCGGAGACGATATCGCTCACCCTTTGCGTGCTGCGCAACACTTGCGCCGCCACCTTCAGGTGGCGCGGCGCCAGGGCTGTGTCTTGCAGGATCAGCTGGGTTCCCATGCTGATCGCCCCCAGCGGATTGCGCACATCGTGGCCGAGAATGGCGAGGAAGACGTTCTGGGAATCGCGCACCATGGCGGAAAAGCGCGCCAGCGATTCGGTCAGCGATTGATCGATGGCCTCGTTAAAGCGCAGCATGTCTTGCAGGTCCGACGCATCGGCATGTTTGACCCGGCTTTGCCAGAGCCTGAGCACGCTGGCGCGCAAGGCCCGGTATTCGGCCATCAGTTCCTCGACCGTAAAACCGGCCTGCAGCCGGTCGCCGGCGTGCGCCTCGGCCGCTGTTTGGTCGGCGACGTCAGGCGCATTTCCCTTCGACTTGTCGATCCCTTGCTGCACGCTCTGGTAGGTATCGAGGTCGAGGCAAATCGCCGCCAGGATGGCTTTGGCATGGTCGCGCAACTGCGCCTTGGTGGCCGATGTGAGCGCATGCACGGAGCCGGCGAAATCTTCCCACTCCTGCAAGATCACTTCGGTATGTTCGCTGATGAATTTGGAAAGGCGCATAAGATCCTGACGGAGCGCAAAAGAGCATTCCCATCAGTCTACGCTTTCCGATGGCCGCCGTCCCGCGCACGGGAACCGATGGACCGGCCCGGGCGCCGCGTGTGGCTTATTCACACTGTTGCTTACAGCGGGAAACAGGAACGAGTAAGATGGCCGGATGCATGTTCAAGAGGAGACGCAATGACGGCCGAGTTAGTGTTCGAAAGCAGGTTGAGCTACCACGTGTTGCGCCAGGAGGGCATCGTCGAGCTCGATCCTGTGATTGCACTGCAACTGGAGCTGACGGGCGGCCCCAACATGTATGCCTCGGATTCCTTCATGATCAACCATGCGGCCTGGAGCATGACGATCCGGCGCCACAATCCGGCCCACCTGCCTTCCACCGAGCCGCCCGGCTGGGTCAAGTACACGGCGGTCGGCGACAAGTCGCTGTGCGTGATCGACATCCATCAGTCGCCCGAGCGCTTCGCCTCGCTGCTGGACATGTTCAAAGGCGGGCACGCGTCCGAAATCACCGTCGTCGTCGACGGCCTGGCCGACACGGCCGACTACAGCAAAAAATGGGATACGGCGGCGCACGCCAGCATGCCGGTGCGGTCGATCTGCTTCGAGTTCCCGCTGCCGCAGAGCGAGGCCTGAGGCGGCCGGCCGGCGCGCTGGCGCAGGCTCAGTCCCAGCGCGCGATCCGGTACGTGCCGACCTGCCCGTCGATTGTCACGCGCAGGTCGAACTTGCACGGATGGCCCTTGGTCAGCGCCAGGCCGGCCACGCTATTTTTTCCCAGGCCTGCCAGTGCGTTCTCCTGGCTGTACGCTTCGATGGTGGAGCGCAATTCGCGCAGCTCGCTTTTCAGGTTCACCGGAAACAGCGCGGAATGGCCCTCGCATCCGCACAGGTCGCGCGCATCCTCGAGCAGGAACGCCAGGTGTTCGCCATACTGCGGATGGCTGCGCCCTGCCCATGCCCAGGGCGGCAGGATGACGGCCATGACCTCGTAAAAGCTGCCCGTGAGGTTGAATTCGCTGGCCAGCGAGCACCGGTTGTAGCAATACCAGGCGACCGGATTGCGCTGATCAAGCGTATCCCACTGCATGATCGGGCGGGCATCCGCATGCACTGCCGAGGTGAGCGCGACGAACGGTTGCCGGCCTTCCAGCGCCGCCATTTCGATGCGCTCGGCCGTCGGCAACACGGTGCGGCGGAAGGTGTCGAGCGTCATGCTGTGCGGCCCGTGCTGCGCGGCGCTGGCGCGGCCGCGGGCGGCGTAGTGCGGGTGCGGCCGCCATACGGCTTCCTGGATGTCGTCCATGGTGGCGAAGCGGCGTTGCAGCGCGGGAAACGCGCCCAGCTTCGCAAAGGCAATCCTGGCCGCCTTGATGGCCCCCGGTGTCGGCGCCACCTGCGGGCGCTGATAGCGCAAGCCATCCATCTTCGCGTTCCAGCTGGCGGCAGCCTCCCCGACCGGCTTGCCAGCGACGATATCGTCGAGCAAGGTGGCGATCATGCTCGAGCGCGGATGGCAAAAACCCATCGGCGCCCGTGCCACCATGCGGTAGCGCAGATTGTCCTGTTGCTGCTGGCCGGCGGCGTGCGCGGCATGCAGGTCGACCAGGAATTGGGCCTGGCCGAGCACCGCCGCCGGGTTGTCCAGAAGATTCTCCTTGAGCAACTGCAGCGCCGTCGCACAGACCGGCGCGCTGTACTGGCGCAAGGCGCGCCGCACCGAGGCGAACGCTTCGCGCCTGGCGCAGGCCGTCTGCCAGGCGTTGTGCAGGCCGCTACTCTCGAACACCGTGGCCGGGGTAATGGCCAGGTGCTGCCAGGGGCCGCTGGCCGGCATGCCATACATGGTCTGTTCCGACAGGAACAGCATCGTGATGCGCGCCTGGCTCACTCTTTGCTGCAAGGCGGCCACCACGGCGCGGTAAGGCGCCGGCGCCGTGGCCGGATCCCACAGGGCCGGCACCAGCGCGCCGTCGTCGCCCACCGTCGCCAGGCCGCCGAAACGCTCGATAAAGGTGCGGCAGCAGCTGCAGCTGTGCTGCTGGCGTACGTCGGGATCGGTGAAGGAGGCGAGGTAAGCGTCGTACAGGCCGGCGGCATCGGTCCGGAAGACGGGACCGGCCAGGGCGTTGAAGCGCGCATCGATGCTGTGCACCAGGGCGGCGTAGTTGTCGACGCGGCGCTGCGCGTGTACATCCTGTGCGGTCATGCGTGTCCTGTGCGAAAGGCGGGTGCGGAACGACGTTCCGCCCCGCTGCCGCGCCCTGCGGCGCGCTTACTTGACCAGCAAGTCGTTGACCGGCACCAGGTCCGCTTCGCGCAGCGAACCGGCCGCCGATTTCAGGCGCAGGCCGTTGAGGATGGTGTCGTAACGCGCACGCGACAGGTCGCGCCGGGTCGAATACAGCTGGCGCTGGGCATTGAGCACGTCGATATTGATGCGCACGCCGACCTGGTAGCCGAGCTTGTTCGATTCGAGCGCCGAATTGCCCGACACTTCCGCCGCCTGCAGCGCCCTGACCTGCGCCAGCCCGCTGTTCACGCCCAAAAAGGCCTGGCGCGCGACGTTGGCGGCGTTGCGGCGGGTCGCTTCGAGGTCGTTGCGGGCCTTGTCTTCGAGCGCGATGGTTTCGCGCACGCGGCTGGTGACGGCAAAGCCGTTGAAGATCGGCACGTTGTAGGCGATGCCGATGCCCTTGTTGTCGCTCCTGCCCGACTGCTGGGTCTGGCCCGTCACGTTCTGGCGGCTGATGTTGGCGGTCAGGTCCAGCGTCGGATAATGGCCGGCGCGGGTGCGCTCGATTTCGCGCTTGGACAATTCGTAGCCGAGCTGGGCGCCGACGACGCCATAGTTCTGGGTTTCGGCCGAGGCCACCCACGGATCGATCACGGCCGGCTCGGGAGCGGCCAGCAGCACGCCCGGCTTGAGCGTGGCCAGGCCGGTCGGCGCGCTGCCGATGATCGCCTGCAGCGCGCTGCGCTTGTTTTCCAGGTCGTTGATGGCGGCAAACTCCTGCGCCACCACCAGGTCGTAGGCGGCCTGGGCTTCGTGAGTGTCGGTGATGGTCTGGGTGCCGACCTCGAAATTGCGCTTGGCGGAGGCGAGCTGCTCGGTGGTCGCGGTTTTCTGGGCGCGGCTCAGTTCCAGCGTATCCTGCGCGGCCAGCACGTCGAAGTAGGCTTGCGAGACGCGCGTGATCAGGTCTTGCTGGGCCTGGGCGAACTGCGCTTCGGCTTGGGCCTGCTGCAGCTTGCTCTGCTGGTAGGTTTGCCAGTTAGCCCAGCGAAACAGCGGCTGGGTCAGCGACAGCGTGTGGGTGGTAGTGCGCTCGTTGGCGCCGCCGGTGGTGACCAGCGTCTTGCCGCCATCGGGACGGGTGACGGTCTGGCCGATATTCCACGGCGTCGATTCGCCATCGTTCTTGACGATGCTGCCGTTCAGGCCCACAGTGGGCAGGAGCGTCGAACGGCCTTGCGGAACCCGTTCCATGCCGGCGGCCAGGGCCGCACGCGCGCTGGCGAACGCGGCGTCATTGGCCAGCGCTTGCTGGTAGACCTGGATCAGGTCCGCCGCCTGTGCATTCAAGGAAAAAAATGCGCTGGCGATCAGCACGGCCATGAGGGGTTTCTGCATTGCATTCTCCATTGGAGTCATCAAAAAAGTTAAAAAAACTTGCAGCCCGGTGGTGGCCGACACCGCCGCCGCGCGTGATCGCTATCCGCGATCAATCGTCGTGCTCAATACCGCGTCATCAATACCGGGGCATGGTGCTGTCGACCTGCAACGCCCAGGCGTGGATGCCACCGCTCAGGTTGGTCACCCTGGTAAAACCGTTGCGCTCCAAAAAGGCCGCGACCTGCATGCTGCGCGCGCCGTGGTGGCAGATGCAGACGATCTCGGCTTCTTCGTCGAGTTCCTCGATGCGCGCCGGAATCGTGTTCATCGCGATCTGGGTCGATCCCTCGATCTGGCAGGTTTCAAATTCCCAGTTCTCGCGCACGTCCAGCAAAAGCGGGCGCTCTCTCGCGGGGTCGGCCAGCCAGGCGGCCAACTCGGGGGCGGTCATTTGCTGCATGCCGGCCCCGCCTTAAAACGTGAAATGCGAGGACTTGACCGACGTCGACAGCATCTTGACGTTGGTCTCGAACACCTTGACCGTGTCGTACGCGGTCTCGGACACGCGCGTGATCACCTGCGCTGACATGACCGGAGCCTGGCCAATGATCGCGGCGATGCGCCCGCCGACCTTAACCTGCTTCAAGAACACTTCCGGCAGGGATTCCAGCGCGCCCGAGATGACGATGACGTCGAACGGCGCGCCCTTGTCCCAGCCTTCGGCGCCATTGCCCAGTTCGACCGTGACGTTGCTCACGCCGGCCTTGGCCAGGTTCTTGCTGGCCAGTTCCTTCAGTTCCGGATTGATCTCGACGGTGGTGACGTGGCGCGCCTTGTGCGCCAGCAGGGCCGCCATGTAGCCGGAGCCGGCGCCGACTTCGAGCACATTTTCGTGCTTCTTGACCGCTACCTCTTGCAAGATGCGCGCTTCGATCTTCGGCGTGAACATCGCCTCACCGCCCGGCAGGGGGATTTCGGTATCGACAAAGGCCAGCGTCTTGTAGGTGGCCGGCACGAAATCCTCGCGCTTGACCACCACCAGCAGATCGAGCACGTCCTGGTCCAGCACGTTCCAGGGGCGGATCTGCTGTTCAATCATGTTAAAACGGGCTTGTTCGATATTCATCTTGTGCTCGGTGAGGAAAAGTAATAATCCGATATTTTATCGTTGAACGGCCTCGGAACACACATCTTAACGATCCGACGCCCCCAATCGCGAGAAATTGCGACAGTCTGCAGTTTAGAGGGAATGAAGCTCCCGAATCGGCGCCCGGGCGCTGGGCGCCCTACGGGACGCCCTCACGGCGCGCGCGGCAGCAGGCCGTGCAGCGTCATGGTGAGGAAGGAATCGATGAAGGCGACCGGGTCGAGTTCGGACATGTCGCAGGGGCCGACCGAGTGCTTCCACAGCATCAGCATGAGCATGGGGGCGATCAGGATCTGGGTGGTGAGGAACACGTCGAGCGGGCGGAATTCGCCCCGTTCGACGGCGCGCTCAAGCAGGCCGCTGATCATGCTGCTGCCACGCAGGATGACTTCTTCGCGGTAGAAGACAGCAATATCGGGGAAGTTGTTCGATTCGGCCATAACCAGCTTGATCATGCCGGACGACTTGGTCGCGCCGGCGTTTTCCCACCAGGCCATCATGACGGCGCGCAACAGGTCGGCGCTGTTGCCGTCGAAGCTGGCGATCATGTCTTCGGCCGCGCCCAGGGCGGGCACGATGGTGTCGCGCACGACGGCCTTGAACAGTTCTTCCTTGTTGGTGAAATACAGGTACAGGGTGCCCTTGGACACGCCGGCGCGCTTGGCCACGTCTTCCAGCCGCGTGGACGCGAAGCCGCGCTCGACGAACAGGTCGAGGGCGGCGGCGAGCAACTCCTGGGGACGCGCGTCTTTACGGCGTTCCCAGCGCGGCTTCATCTCAAGGGGACATTGCATGGGGTCTATTCCGTAACTTACTTGCGAGTCATTAATATAGACCGATGGTTTCACCCCGTCAAGTTTAGCGGTCGTTGTTGCGTCCTAATAGAGCCTTGAACATAACAATAGAAACTTGAATGAGGAGATTGCCCGAAACAATAGAATCTTGAATCGCGTCGGCTCGCCGTCCGTCGACGGATATCCATCACAGTGTTAGCCTGAATTTTGCATAAAAAAGGGCAAGAATGCCGTAAGTGATTGATAAAATGTGAGTTATCCATAAAACACAATTTCAACACGAACGCACCTTGCCCGGCATGAATTCTACCTCAGAGCAGCTA
>NZ_WHJI01000289.1:0-297 GCF_011682155.1 Massilia sp. CCM 8734 | reverse complement strand
AAAAAAACATAACTTTAATTTGCAAATCAAAATGGTTTTATAACTTTGCACTCGAATACAGAGGAAAAATTTGAACTGATTGCAACCTCTTCATAATGAAATGGTTCGTTATGAATACTGAAATGTTTTTATTTCAGTAGTAAAAAATGCTAAAGCAGAAACTCTCCTTTAGCCTTTTTTAGCAATTTTACCTCGCTTAATTTTAATTTAATAAATTATTATGGCTTATTTATTTACGTCAGAATCTGTTAGTGAAGGGCATCCAGACAAAGTTGCAGATCAAATTTCGGATGCATT
>NZ_WHJI01000288.1:0-297 GCF_011682155.1 Massilia sp. CCM 8734 | reverse complement strand
ATCATAACGCCCAAAAGAATGACAATTTTATTGATTTTCATACGTAACATAACTTTTTTGAAGAGCTAAAATACAGAAGAATAAATGAATTTTAACATTAATTTTATCTATTCACCCTTATAAAATTATTCAAAACTTGATTCGAATGTTTACATTTGTTGAGACATAAGCAGGTTGAAATGCCTTCTTTATTTCGATTAAAAGAAAATATTTAGTTCGTATGAAAAAATACTTTGCCGGCGTTTTTATCGCCTCCGTTTTTGGTTTTACTGCCAACGCACAAGGACTTTTAAATAA
>NZ_WHJI01000287.1:0-297 GCF_011682155.1 Massilia sp. CCM 8734 | reverse complement strand
TTATCGGATTTAAGTGCTAAAGTGCTTGAAATTAAAAATTTAAAATTTCAAAATAAAAACTTACTGACTGAAATTGAGATTCAGAATCTGGTAATGTATAAGCAAAAAGCAGAAAATGATACTTTACTATTGAAACAAAAAAAGTTAGAATCCACTTTAATTGATGCGTCTAAATTATCAGCGAATACTTTTAAGGTAATTGCACTTCGTGAAAAAAAATCGGGAAAAGAACTGGAAACCGATAAAGCCAAAAGCACTAAAAAATTAAAGATTAGTTTTTCTGTTAATGGAAATACT
>NZ_WHJI01000286.1:0-297 GCF_011682155.1 Massilia sp. CCM 8734 | reverse complement strand
CTTCAAGACAGACTGCCACTCAATTGCTGAATGAGATGGAAACCAATCATCTTTTAAGGTATACCAGAAAAGAGATTTTTATACCTAATATCACGCAATTATAAACTATTTTGCCTCAAGTGTAAATTAGCCGACAAATAGTTTTTTCATACCACAGTAGTTTTACATCATCATAAAAGATGAAAAATTATACACTATGAAAAAAGTACTCTTCATTCTATTCGCAGCATTCAGTACTGCTGCGAATGCACAAAATGCAGTTCCAAAATCTGCAACCGATATAGCGCCCTTGTTAAT
>NZ_WHJI01000285.1:0-297 GCF_011682155.1 Massilia sp. CCM 8734 | reverse complement strand
GGTCGAAGGAGAACTTCTGCCTGGCAAGCTTGGCGATCTGCGCGAACTGGTCCGCTGGCGGGAGGCAGGCCAGCTCGCGTGCGGTCTTTCTGCCCCAAGTCGCGGTTCCATCCCGGTGAAGGGGCCGCATGGCGATAGGTATGGGACGCAACGCGGCACGCATGGACGGTAGCTGCGGATCGTTGCGCACGTCCCGCGCCTCCAGGTTGAGCTTCACATAAGGTTGCCAGTCGAGCCGGCGTCGAAGGCGGCGCATCAGCATGCGGTAGAACGTGGGCCGGGACAGATCTTGTTTGA
>NZ_WHJI01000284.1:0-298 GCF_011682155.1 Massilia sp. CCM 8734 | reverse complement strand
CATCGAAGCCAATAAAGAGAAAGGAATCCTTTCTAAAAAACTGGCTACCATTATTATAGACTGCGATGTTGTTTTTAATGAAACGGATTACGAGTTAACGCGTCCCGATATCGAAAAAACAGATGCTATTTTTCAGGAACTTGAATTCAGAAGAATGGCAGAACAATTTGATAATTTGTTTAAAACAGGCGGCACTTCAACTGCAAATGAAGCCCCTGATGCCAAATTATACAAAAAACCACAACCTAAAAACGAAGATCAGTTTGATCTTTTCGGAAGTGCAACTTCAGATGAAAAT
>NZ_WHJI01000283.1:0-298 GCF_011682155.1 Massilia sp. CCM 8734 | reverse complement strand
AATACGCTAAAATGACACAGGCCGTAGCATGAATTCCGCCCGAATTACAAAACATATCCATGGTGAGTCCAAGTAAAAAACTGGAGATAATCAAACCGGATCTGTTACTGTTTACAGGATAAAGAATGATATACAACAGGTATGGAAAAGGACTTATGTATCCCAGGAAATTCATATTATTGAAAATAACAATCTGAATTGCCAGTAACACAATAAATCGAAAAATATTGACTAACAAAGCGCTATTCATCGTTTTCCTTTTTTTCTAAATTAATAAGTTCTTCTCTGTCCTTACTCT
>NZ_WHJI01000282.1:0-299 GCF_011682155.1 Massilia sp. CCM 8734 | reverse complement strand
CAAATAAATGAAAAAGAACATAAATTAGTTTGGATAAATACAAATCCAAATCATGTTGAAAAAAGAGCATCTCTAAATATTGAGTTATATGTCTTTGATGATAATGGGGATGAAAAAGGAGCAAATGGAATATTTAGACATAAATTCAATTATGATAGTGTTGGAAAAGACCAGCTAAATTTCATTAATGAAACTGCCAATTATTTAGGTTTTACTCCCATAAAAGCCGAAAGAATAATTGATAATAATGACCCTTGGAGTGATGATGTGGGGAAGAGAGTTTTTAAACAAGATGAAGT
>NZ_WHJI01000281.1:0-299 GCF_011682155.1 Massilia sp. CCM 8734 | reverse complement strand
CTGAGATCAATATAAAACAAACTTTTACCGGTTCAAATGAAGTTGACTTAGTACAAAAGCTATCGTATTATGAACTTCCAATAGAATTTGTATATGCTTTCAAAAAAGATGAAAGTAAAATCGGAATGGAAGCCTTTACGGGATTTAGCTTCTTAATTTCAGACAAAAACCAGCTTTCCTTAAAATCTGAAAAAGTTGCTATGCAAAACATAGGCGAAGCAAAAAATATTTCAGGAATCAATTTTTCATACAATTTAGGAATAGGAATAAGCTATAAACTAAATGCCAAATTTAGTCTG
>NZ_WHJI01000280.1:0-300 GCF_011682155.1 Massilia sp. CCM 8734 | reverse complement strand
AAAAACCTCAAGGAACGAAATTCGAACCTTTTGATGATGCAGGAGTAAAGACCTTTACAGTCACACAATCTTTTATCTTAGATAAAGAGGAACCAATTTATGGTTTGGGACAACATCAAAGAGGAGATTTAAACCAGCGAAATCAAAAATATCATCTCGAGCAGGGCAATGTGGATGATGCCGTGACTTTTTTTCAATCCATAAAAGGCTATGGGCTTTATTGGGATAACTATTCTCCAACAGAATTTACAGATGATGCCACCGAAACTTCTTTTAAATCGATTGTGGGAGATGCTGTTG
>NZ_WHJI01000027.1:0-105853 GCF_011682155.1 Massilia sp. CCM 8734 | reverse complement strand
CGCAACGTCATGTCCCTGACTCCATTACAACGCTACGCGCGCTCATCGCCAGTGCAATCGCAACTCAACTACAGCGTTGCCCTTGCTGCTTTCAGATTAAACTTACTTTGTGACACAGTAAGACTAGAGTTACGTTTAGAAAATTCCAGGCACCTCGGCATACGGCGCCACGCCCACCAGCTGTGCCGCCACCGCGCTCGACGCCCCCTCGGCCTGGCTGTAACCGGCGCTTGCGGCGTTGACGAAGTTCGCCATGCCCAATCCGCGCACCACCTGCGCCGTGTCGAAATCGATCCTGCCTTCCAGGGTCGCCACGGCATTGCCCGCGCCGGCCGCGTCGGCAATCGCGTAAATTTCCACTGCATTCCCGGTCGCATTGAGCACCGCATACACATGCGTCTGCGCGGCGGCGTTATTGGCACTGAAGAGCGCGCCGACCTTGGCTGCGCTGTCGTTGGCGCCGCTCAGATTGGCGATGGTGATCGACTTGTCCAGCGCCAGCGAACTACTCAGGAAAAGACCGCCCAGGGCACTGACATCGAGGTGATCGATGCCCGTACCGCTCACGTCGAAGTTGAAAATCTTGTCGGTGCCGAATTGCCGGCCGAAGATCAGCGTGTCGTTGCTCGATTGCGCAACCAGCGCCGCTTCCGCGACGCTGAGCACGATCGTGTCGTTGCCAGCCCCTCCGGTGACCAGGTTGTCGCTGGCCGGCTGCAAGGCGCCCGCAGCGGCTGCGGCGTCGATCAGGTACACCTGATCATCGCCTGCGCCGCCGTCAATGACGGTATCGCCCGCGCCCGGCTTGCGGATCGTATCATTGCCATCGCCGCCACTGAGATGGATGTTGTTATTGCGGTCCTGGTTGATGACCCAGCCCTCGTCGCCCACCGGCGCCGCCAGCACGCGCAGCTGCAATACGTCGTCGCCATCGCCGCCGCTGATCGTGAAACGGAAATCTTCCTGCCCGGCGAGGCGAACGCCGCGACTGCTCGCCGCGCCATGCCAGAGATCGAGCGACAAGCTGTCATTGTTGCTGCCGCCGACATAGTGAAAGTCGATCGTGCCGGTGGTCGAGCCGGTTTGGGTGCCCGGTTTTGCCAGGTATTTGGTCGCGGAGGCGGCGCTGATCACGGCCGTCAGGTCGACTTTTCCGCTCATTGCGCTGGCGTCGACCTGACGCACATCATGGAAACCGTACGCCTCGGCCAATGACGCGCCACCCGCAACGCCGCGCACGGCAAGGTCGCCTTTGATCGCGCCATTGGCCAGGGTCACCGTTTGCAACAGCTTGTCGGTCGAATCGATCGACTGGAGCAAACTGGTGCGTTCAACGCTGATGTTGAAGGCTTCGAAGCCCGTGCTCACGCGCGTTGACAGATAGGGCGTGCCGCCCACCAGCAGGTCGCCGCCGGTGCCGCCCCGCCCGACATTATCGAGCACGATGGCGGCGGTAATGAGCGGCACGGCGCCGGACGACGGTCCCGATACCCGCGTGCCTTCTTCGCCCGCGCCCGGTTGCAGCCAGCTGGCGCCGGCAATGCCAAGGTTGCCTGGCCCGGTGTTGGTGATCACAATCTCGCGTCCGCTCTGCAACTGCCCGGTGCGGGTGTCGAAGGCCTGGAACGCATCTCCCAGGCTGACCACCAGCTTTTCCAGCGCCGGCGTCGCGGCCATCTCGGCGCCGATGGCGCTCACCAAGGCCTCATAGGTCTGCGCCTGGTCGATGGCGCTCGAACGTACTTGCACCGGCACCTTGTTCAACAGGAAGCGAAAGCCATCGTACGGGCTGTCTTTCAGTGGCGGGCTGCCCGCTTCGTTGGCGCGCGTGTCCATCAGTTGCAGGCGCAGCGTGGACGAACCGGTCGCCGGCAGGCTCGCGCGCAGGGCATCGTGGTGGAAATACACGGAAAAATCGGCATCCCCGGCGGCGCTGCCGACCATGGCGATGGTCACGTTTTCCGGTAGCAGGTCGCTGCGGATGCCGACATTCCTGATGGTCAGGTCACCACGGCTGTGATCGTTTTCCCAGCGTGCCACCCCGCTCATGCGAACGGCGTCGAGCGCGACCAGGCCGGACCCGTCGGTGGGGCCGGCGGCATGCACGCGGATCTGCTCGACGCTGCTGGTGATCGGCGCCGGCGCCTGGTTGTCCGCTGTCGGGCGCAGCACGGCGCGCAAGGTGTCGATGTGATCGCCCCCGGTCAGGCTGTCGCTCGACTGCAATGTATTGCTGTTGCCATCAAGGTCGGCCAGGAACAGCATGCCAGCGGCGGTATCGGTCCCCACTGTCAGCTTGGTCGCGGTGACCAGTTGCGCCAGGGTGCTGTCGATACGTGCCTGGAACGCCCCTGCATCGCTGTCCGCAGTCACGCCAGAGAGCAGGTCGCGGCCGAACTGGGCCGCCATGTCGCCCTGATAGGCATAGGTTTCAGTGGGGGTGTCCATGGACGCCGTGAACATGTTGGCGAACGTGACTTTGCGGTTGATCAGCGCGGCGTCGGCGTTGTTGGCGGTCAGGGCGCCGGTCAGGATCGAGTGCGCGGCGGCAGCCTGGGTCAGCGAACCGGAATCGATCGCCTTGGTCCAGAACGCGAGCCCGCCCGCGTCCGGGGTGCGGCCGAACAGGTTGTTGTAGATCTGGCTGACGAAGCGGACCGTGTTGAAGCCCGGCGCGGCGGTGCCGTACAGCACACTCGACTCCGCACTGGTGCTGAAACTGTCGATCAGGGTGCGCACGCGGGCGTTCGACGCGTAGGCGGCGTCCAGCCCGGCGGTGTCGGTCGGCGCATTGGCATCGGCCAGCGCCCCGGTCAACGCCAGGAACCCGTTGGGATCGGCCGGACGGCCAAAATAGGAAACGTACAGTTCTTGCACTACCTTGTTATAGAAGATTGCCCCAGCCATGGTCGCTCCTTGAAAAAAGTCATCGGAAGCAGGAGCAGTGTGGATGAGTGCTCTTGCAATTCTCTCCATATTGCCACAATACTACAACATTGGCCGATATTTTATGGCTGGCCAGCCAGATCCGCAGCCAAGGCGCTCGCCTGGAGGACGCGGCGCGCCGTCGTCAGCCAGGCGGCCAGGTCCAGCAGGGCGGCGGCGCGCTCGCTCATCGGCGCGTCTTCGCGCGCCAGGGCCTGGAACAGGCGGCCGGTCTGGTGCCAGCCGAGCAGCTCGCCGCGCCGCTGCCAGCCGCGTCCCCGGTCGAGCAACTCGCGCCCGGCCATGCTCAAGCCGATTTTCTGCACTTGCGCCAGCCAGGCGCAGCCTTCGTCCAGCCAGTCCGGAAATGTCATCCTGGTTTCTCCTTGTCGGCGCGCAGCCACGGCACGCTCAGGTCGCGCCATGGCGCGCTGCCGCTCCAGCGCACGCTGATCGGGCGCATCAGCAGCTCGCCCTGGTCGATGCGCAGCATGCCGAACACGGCGCTGATCCGCATTCCCAACCGCTGCGCCTTGCTCAGTTCCCCGCGGACCAGCGCGTTGACGCCGTCGACCTCGCCCTGCAGGCGCACCCGGTTACCGGCCGCGTCGCGCACCTGCATCGACCACGCGCCGCCATTGCGCTCGTCATTGAGCGGCCCTTGCTCCGTGATGGCGATGCCGCAAGCGGCCGGCGCGGCAAGCCGCCACGGATCGGCGTGCAGGTCGGCGGCCATGCGCGCGATCAGGGGCGCCAGGTTGTCGAGGACGGGCAGGCGCAATTGGCCGTGGGTCGCCTGCATGCGCGTGCCATCCCGGCCCGACAACCTGCCATTGGCGCTGACCCAGCCCGTCACCAGGGTGCAGGGCGCCCCCAGCATCGATGCCAGGGCCAGCCCGCCCAGGTCGGCCTGCGCCAGCGCCTGGTCGGGGTCCCATTCGGGCGCGAGCGCTTTCTGGCGCACTTCCGACCAGGCCAGCCAGGCTTGTCGCGCGGGCACCCAAAAGTGCACCGAAAAGCCGTGATGGCCACCGGCCGTCTCCCAGCGCTCGACGCCGGCGCAATGCAGTTCCAGGTCGCTCACCGCGTTATAGCCGCGCCGGTGCACACCGGTCAGCTCGCGCAGGGGACGCGGCGGCGGCGACGCCTGCAAGCCGCGCAGCAGCATCCAGAGGGACGCCAGCGCATCCTGCGCGCCGCCGCTGTCTTGCCGCAGCAAGGCCAGCAACTGCTGCAAGGCGGCGCACACGCGCGGCATCTGCGCTTGCCTGAGTTCCACCGCCAGCGCCTCGCCCTGGTCGAGAAAAGCCTGGCCGCTGCCCGACCATCCCTGGATGACCAGCGACGTCAACCAGTCGTGCAGGTGCGCCAGCTTGTCGCCGGCGTCGGCGTCGAGCGCAACGGGCGGCAGCGGTGGAATAGGCTGGCCGGCCTCGCGCCTGGCTTGCAGCACCACCAGCGCACGGTGCGCGCAGGCCGGCTTGCGGCAACTGCACAGGGCGGCAGCCAGCCCGCCGACGGCCGGCAGGCGCACCGTCACCGCCTCGGCCAGCGCCAGCGTGCCGCTGACCGACCCGGCCTGGTGTTCGAGGTCGGCTTCGATGTCGTTGGCCAGCCACTGCAATGCCTTGCGCAGCGCCGCCGCGCCGAGGGCGGCGCCCAGCTTGTCGCTGTCGAGCAGGCGCCAGTCGGGCGCAGCCGCGCTTGCAGCCGCGCTTGCAGCCGCGCTTGCAGCCGCGCTTGCAGCCGCGCTTTCAGCCGCGCTTTCAGCCGCGCTTTCAGCCGTTCCGGCGGCCGGCACATGCCGCCCCAGGCCAAGCAAAAATGCGCACAGATGGTGGCAGGTCACCTGCGCCGGGCAGTCGCAGCGCGCATGCTCGAATCCCACCCGTCCGATGTGCTGGGTAAAGCCTTCGATGCGCGCCGTGGCCTCGCCGGCGCCACAGGCCCAGTGCGCATCGGCGCTGTCGGCCAGCACTTTCAGGCCGCGCCGCACCAGGCCCTTGTTGGCCCAGGCGGCCACGCTATCCTCATCCAGGCTGCGGATCCAGTCGAACAGGGTGCTCATCGGCCTTGCATCCGCGTGGCCAGCCAGTCGATCAGCGCGTCCGGCGTCATGGCGGCCACTTCGGCCCCGCAGGCTTGCATCTGGCGCGCCGTTTCGCGGTCGTAGTCGGGTTCGGCCTGGCGGTCGAGCGCCGCCAGCACCAGGGTGGTCACGCCACTGCGCGTGAGCGCCGCCACTTCGCGCAGCAAGGGCGCGCGCGTGCCGCCTTCGTACAGGTCGCTGATCACCACCACCACGCTGCGCCGTGGCGTGTCGATCTGCCCGCGCGCACACGCCAGCGCCGCGCCGATGTTGGTGCCGCCGCCGATCTGCACCGACATCAGCAGTTTTTCGGGCGCGTGCAACTGGCCGCTGGCGTCGGTGACATCGTCGGCAAAGAGCAGCATGCGCGTGCGCACCGCCCGCAGGCGCGCGAAAATACTGGCCATGACGGCGCTGTGGATCACCGATTCCGACATCGAGCCGCTCTGGTCGACCAGGATCCACAGATGCCATGGCAGGCGCTGTTCGTGACGGCGCTTGAAAAACAGGCGTTCGACGATCAGCTCACCGGTGTCGGCCTGGTAGTGACGCAGGTTGTGGCGCATGGTGTGCGGCCAGTCGAGGTCCGCCAGGCGCGCCTTGCCGCCACGCGCATGGCGCTGGCGGCGCGGCGCGAAGGCGCTCAGCGCGCGCGGCGCCAGCCGTGCTTCCAGATCGGCCACCACCTTGGCCACAATCTCCTGCGCCTTGGCCAGCACCGCCGGCGGCAGCATGTGGCGCAGTCCGAGCAGGATGCGCACCAGGTCCATGCTGGGGGTCACCGTGTCGAGCACGGCGGGGTCGGTCAAGAGGCCGTGCAACTGGTAGCGTTCGAGCGCGTCGCGTTGCAGCACCTCGGCGGCGGTTTGCGGGAACAAGGTGCGCACCTTGCCCAGCCACTGCACCGCCGCCGGATCGGCCCGGCCGATGCCGCCGCTGCGATCGCGTTGCTGTGCATCCTGCTCGCGGTCGTACAGGTAGCCGAGCGCCTGGTCGCGTTGGCGGTCGTCGGCGTCGAGCGGCGCCCCTCGCAGGCCGTCGCCGGCGGCCGCGCCCAGCACCAGGCGCCAGCGGCGCAGCGTGTCGGCATCGAGTGCGGGCCGGGTCATGGACCGACTCCCCAGCGCTGCATGATGGCGGCCACCTGTTCCCGGCACACGTGGCTGTGGCGCAGCGTGTCCATGTCGGGAACACGCTCGCCGGCCAGGTCCGGGGCCTGTGACGGGCCGGCCAGCACGCGCGCCAGTTCATCGGTTTCGCGCCGCGACAGCTGCGAAAACGCCAGCCGCATCGATGGCAGCGCAGTCAGGAAGTCATCCTCGCTCCAGGCCGCGAGCACGGCGCTCAGCTGGTCCAGGTGCTGCGGGCTGGCCAGCATCCAGCTGCGCGCGATGCGCAGGAATCCCTGCATGTAGTCGGCGATCGCCTGCGGCGCCGTGTGGGCCAGCGCAAAGGTGGCGGCCAGCGCGGCGCTGGTCTGGCTGGCGGACCAGGTGCCCGACACCGTCAGGATGGCGGCCGCGCCGCCGCGCACGCGGGCCGCCACCTCGCTTGCGTGCAGGCTGGCGCAGGCGTCGTAGAACAGCGCCGGATCGGTCCATTGCGCCTGGCGCCGGATCATGCCGTGCAGGTCGTCGAGCGCGGCCAGCATGGCTTGCGAGCGCGCCGCATCGGTCATGCCGAGCCACGGCAGGCGGATGCAGGCCTGGCTGAACGCGCGTTCCAGCAGCGGCAGCAGGCGCGCCATGCCGACCCCGCCGAGCGCCAGGCGCGCTTCGAAGGCCAGGGCCAGCCTGGCCGTGCCCTGGGCCAGCGCCAGTGCGTCGTAACTGTTGCCCAGCCAGCGTTCGACCCCGTCGAGGACTTGGTCGGCCACCTTGTCGAGCCCCATCGCCAGCACGTGCAGCACCAGGTCGGCCGGCGAACCGGAAGGCTGCGCCAGTTGTTCGAGCAGCTTGTTGACGGCGGCGTCGGCCAGGCTGGCGCCATAGCGGCTGTTCTCGGTCAGGCTGGTGGCCGTTTCGGTGATCCAGCGCAGGCTCCAGATTTCGCGCACCCGGCCAAGGTCGGTGGCGTTCACGAAATCGGGGCCGGCCAGGCGCTCGCCGTACGGCACGCCCAGAAAGCGCAGCTGGTGCAAGCATTGCGAGGCGGCCCGGTGGCGCTCGTTGCGGTAAATGTCCAGGTCCTTCTTCTTGCTTTCGCCGAAACGGCTGGGCATGCGGTGGCGCAGGCAAGCCGCGATGGCGTCGGCCAGCAGGGGCGCGACCGGCATGCCCGGCGGCAGAACCCCGTCCGGCCCCTGCGCCAGCAGGCTGGCCAGGGTGGCGGCGAAGCTCGCCGCGTCGCTGTCATCCTTGAGCATGGTGCTGCGCAGCGATTCGCGCAGTTCGGCCAGGCCCGGATAGCAGCCGCGCAACGCCGCCAGCCGGTGCGCCATGGACACGGCTTCCATCGCATCGGGCAGGCTGACCGGAATGCCGTTCTCGCGCAGGGCCTGGGCCAGTTCGATTGCCAGCGCCGCAAACGGTTGCTGGTAAGGCGTCAGGTCTCCCGCTTGCCAGGCGTGCCATACCCGTTGGTAGTACCCAGGCGCGGGCATGCCGGCGCCGTAGCGCTGCGAGCGTTCGAAGCGCTCCATCGGGTAGCCGATCAGATGCACGCCGACCTCGTGCGCCGTAGCGGTGACGGGCGGCGCGGGCGCGTCGAGCAGGGCGCTGATGCCGGCCACGTGGTAGGCGCCGCACACGACCAGGCAGCGCTCGCCAAGCGCCAGCGCTTCGCTGATCCTGGCGGCCATGTGCGCTTCGCGCGCTGCGTTGTCCGCGTCCATGGCGGCGCCTTCGCGCAGCAATTCGCCGAAAACGAGCAGGGACGCAAAATAGGCGCGCGCGTCGGGCGCATCCAGGCCCGATTCGAAATGGCGCTCCCACCAGGCGTCGAAATCCTGGCAGCCGCTCGGCGCGAGCAGGGCCGCGATCACGTCGGCGCGCGGTTCGTCGGCCAGGGTTGGCTCGGGTGCGCGCGCAAAATAGGCGCTGTTGTCGGCGTGCGCCACGCGGGTGGCGAAGGGCAGGTCGATGAAACTGGCGCCGATGCGCAGGCGCGCCGCTTCGCGCAGGGCCACCCATTCGGGCGAAAACGGCGTCAGCGGCACGTAGGCGCGGCAGCGCAACGCGTCGTCACCGGCCACCGTGTGCAGATACGCCGCCAGCGGCGCCTTCGCCTGCTTGTGCTGCAGCAGCGGCATGAGGCGATTGAGTTCGTCCGGCCCTTCGATCAGGATGCGCTGCGGCGCAAAGGCGGCCACCAGTTCGCGCAAGTGATGGGCGCAGCGCGGGCTGTGATGGCGCACCGGGGCGAACATCAGCCAGGATGTTGGCGAGAGCCGCGCTTGCGCATCGCTATTCACGCGCGCCCGCCACGAAGTCCATCCAGTCCGGGCGCAGGCTGCGTTTTCTGGCGACGATGCGCAGGTATTCGCTGAAACGGCGCCGGTCTTCCTGGTCGTCCTGGATCACGGTACCGAGCAGGTAGCGCGCCACATGCGCCGGGCGCAGGACGGTTTCGCCGAAATACCAGCATTGCGAGGCGGCGTCGCACACCACGCTGATCGCCTGCGCGGTGGAGAGCACGGTGCCGGGCCGTTCGATGGCGATGCCGTCGACCGCGCCGGCGCGCAGTTCGTGGAAGGCGCTCGCCAGCAGTGTCAAGACATCCGGCGGCACAGCCACGCCGATGTTCGCCGCCAGCAGTTCGCGCCGCACTTCGTCGCCGATCAGCGTCACCTGGGTGGCGATGCTCTCGAGCGGCTGCATGGTTTCGAAGTTGAAGCGGCGCTTGAGCGCGGCCGACATCTCGTTCACGCCTCGGTCGCGCAGGTTGGCCGTCGCGATCACATTAAAACCCGGCTGGGCCAGCAGGTAGGGCTGTTCTTCCTTCAGTTCGGGAATCTGCAGCAGCCGTTCGGACAGCACCGGCACCAGGCAATCCTGCACTTCGGTGGCGCAGCGGGTGATTTCCTCGAAGCGCAGCAGCAGGCCTAGTTGCATCGCCCGGTGCAGGGGGCCGGGCACCAGCGCGGCGTTGCCGGGGCCGTCGCGCAGCAGCAGCGCGTAGTTCCAGCCGTAGCGGATCTGTTCTTCGACCACGCCCGCGCCGCCCTGCACCGACATGGTGGTGTTGCCCGAAATGGCGGCCGCCAGCAGTTCCGACAGCAGCGACTTGGCGGTGCCGGGCTCGCCCGCCAGCATCAGGCCGCGCTGGCCGGCCAGGGTGACGATGGCGCGTTCGACCAGCGCATCGTTGCCGTGGATTTTGCGGGTAATGGTCACGCCGCCGCCTTGCTCCACGCCGCTGCCGAGGATGAAGGTGCGCGCCGCGCGCGGCGACAGGCGCCAGCCGGCCGGACGCGGGCCGCTGTCGGCCTGCGCCAGCGCGGCCAGTTCGGCGGCAAAGCGCATTTCGGCCGGCAGGCGCTGGGCGGCGATGGTGTTGTTCATGCGTGCGCTTCCTGGTTGGTTCGGAAAAGGTGACAGCGTATCAGGCCATGCGCTTTGCATCCAGCAACAAAAGATGCGACCAGACGGTGGCCAGCAGGGAGCTGGGCCAGTTGGCGGTCGGCACCAAGGCGTCGTCGGCGTCGCGCAGTTCGGCCGACGCGATTCCTACCGGCATGCCATAGTGAGGGGAGTCCGGACACGGGCTACTGAGTACGCGCACTTCCAAGCGGGCCGTGCGCAGGGGCCATGCATGCCAGTCGATCCATCCGGCGTGCGATCCGGAACGTTGTTCCGCGCGGTAGCCCACCTTGCCCAGGATGCTGGCCAAATCCAGTTGGGTCATGGCCAGGCCCGCCGGCGCGCGCAAACAGTCGCACTTCAGCAGCGCCGCCGGAGGCAATGCGGCCGGGGCACCGGTCTGGTCGATCAGGGGCGTGAGCTGGTAGTCGGCCAGATGGGTGCGCCATGCTTCGGCTTCGCCGGCTCCTGCGCCAGCCGGATGCCAGAGGGTGATGCGGGCTTGCGGCGCCAGGTGGAATGGCTCGTCATCGGCCCGGATCAGCGAAAAATCCTCGGCAATGCGGAAACTGGCGGCGCCATCAGCCTGCCAGACAAGGCTGCGACCGATTATCCGCAGCAAGGGATGAGCAAGAAAAAGTCGGGTCCAGCGCTGCGCGTCCCACGACTTGCCCGTGATGAAGGCGGACATCAGGCGCGGCGCTTGCAGCCGGGCGCTGGTTTTGAGCGCCGCGGCGAGGGTGGCGAAGCGGCTGGCGGCGGCCTGCCACGCCTCCCGCGTGCTGTCGTCCTTGTTTGCCGGCAGCGATTTCAGGAGCTTGCCTTTGGCGTCGACCAGGCGCAGGCTCAGGTCGTTTTGGAGCGCGATGCCGTAGTTGTGCGCGCCGGCCGTGAGCGTGAGGCCCCCGCCCAGGCCAAAATCGGGTGTCAGCTCGTCGACCAGCTCGTCCATGGCGCAGTTGCGCCGCTGCGCCGCCGCCTCCAGCGCCTGGACGGCGGCGTAGACCAGCGGGCCTTTCAGCTTGGGCGATGCGGCCGCTTCCATCACGCGCAACAGGGCGTAGGGCGTATCGAGCGCGCTCAGCTGGGCAAGGGCCACGATCGCGCGCGGATAGTTGCTCTTTTTTCCCCAGCCAAACACGGCTGTACCGAGCGGCTCGACGATCCGCTCGTCGGCTGCGCCGGGCAGCAGGCGCAGCATCCAGCGCAGCTTGGGCTCGCCTTCGCCAGCGATCCAGGTCTGCACCGCGTGCAGGGCCAGGCGCGCGCGATGCTCCGGGGAGAGCTGGGCCAGCAAGTCCGTGGCCAGCGGCGCCAGCATCTGGTCGGCGCTGGCCGTCAGGTGCAGCGCGGCGCGCGCCGCGTGCTCGCTGAGCGGCTGGAACAGGGTCAGGATATCCGGATAGTCGAGCGGGGCAATCGCGACCGCGAAGCGCTTGATGGCGGCGGCGGCGAATTCAAGCCTTTCCAGTTCGCTGGCAAAGGGAGCGGCCGGCACCGGCGCACGGGCGGCGGCGGCCGTTGCGACGCTCGCCTCCGCGCCCAGCAGGGTGTCGAGCAAGGGCCTGGCGCCGGCCTTGTCGGGGTGCACTTGCAGGATCTCCTTGTATACCTGGCGCAGGTTCTTGTTGCGCACCGCCAGCCAGCCGGCGCCGGCGATCTCCTCGATCTTGAGCTTTCTCGCCGCCTTGACCACGGCTGCGGCCAGCGCTTTGGAACTGCTTTTGCTCAATATCGTGCCCAGCACCGGCAAGAGCACGCGCATGTTCTCGCCGTTGAGCTCAGCGATGACCTTGTGCATGCTGGCGGCCGGCGCCATCAGCAACAGGTCCGGCTGGTTCAGCAGCATCGGCCGCAGGACGGCGCGATAGTCTTCCAGGCAAGAGCGGTCGTGCACGATCATCGGAAGCAAGCCAGGCAGCAAGGCGGGAAACTGGTTTTTCCAGATCATGGCAGCGATTTGTCCGCTGAGCCAATACGGGCTTTCGTGCAGCAAACGGGCAAACAAGGGCCCGTCGATGGCCATCAACCGCGCCAGCGCGTTGACCAGGGGGCCGCGCTTGCTGTCCTTGCCATCGCTTGCGCCTGCCAGCATGGCGTCGGCCATGGCCTTGCGCTGTTCCGCGCTCGCATGCTGCCAACGCCACACGCTCAGCACGGGGTCGCGCATGGTGTGCTGGCGCGCGTCGAAGTAGTCCGGGTGACGCTTGAAGAAATCGTGCCAGGGCAACCAGCGCACACTCCGGGACAGCATGTCATGGCGCTGCTCGTAGACCTGGAACGCCGCGTCGAAGTACACATTGTTGCGCTCGGCGAGGGCGATCAGGTCCGCCGTATCGCTCAAGTGCTTCATCAGGCCTTGGGTATTCTGATCGTTGTTCCCGCGCGCTTCGAGCAGTTGCGTGTTCCACGCGATCAGGTCCAGGGTGGCCTCGCGCGCGATCCCTTGGTACGGCAGGCGCTTCATAATATGCTCCAGCACGAAACCCATCGCCTCGCGCCGGCCCGGCCCGGCCGGCCTGTCGGCGATGAGTTTCTCGCCCAGTGCGCGCAAGGCGTGCGAAAAGGCGGCGTCGCGTTGCTCCAGTTTGGGTAATGGATCGCGAAACATGATCATGCGCGGCCCGGTCAGGCGGAAAAACGCCAGCCAGGCTCTGGCGTCACGGCGCCAGATGGCATCTTCGGGGTCGACCCATGCCAGTTGCTTCAAGATCAATAGATCGCACTGAGCAATGAATTCATTGACCTCCTGCTCGCGGCCATGTTCGAAGCGCCGACTGATCTCCCGGGCCAGCTGGTCTGCGCTGGCGGTGATCAGGGGGATGTCGTGTAACGGTATCGCGGCAAGGGAAATCTCGGTCATGTGGTTCCTGGTCAGCAGTTGCTAGAGGGGATTATTGGGTGCGCTTGGCGTCAAGCAATTGCAGGTGCGACCACAAGGTGGCCAGCAAGGCTTTCGGCAGGCTGGCAGGGGCGACCAGCTTGCAGCCGCCGCCCATGCGCCGCACCTCGATGCCATGCACCTCGACCGGCGTGCCCAGATTCATGTATGGCGAGCACAAGCCGTTTTCCAGCCGCACTTCCAGCCCGGCCGCCGGGAGTTGCCATTCCCGCCAGTCGATCGACGGCCCGTCGCCCACCGGGCCGGGGCGGTAGCCGCACTGAGTGGCAATCGCAGCGTAGTGCTCCTGGGGCACCGTCAGGCCCGCCGGCGCCAGCAAGCGTTCACCCGACATCGCCGCTGCAGGGGGCAGTCTGGCTGGCGCGCCGGTCTGGTCGATCAGGGGCGTAAGTTGATAATCGGCAAAATGACTGCGCCACGCCTCGGTCTCGCCCGCGCGGGCGGTGGCCGGATGCCACAGGGCGACCTGCGCATCGGGCGGCAGATGGCATACCTCGTCGTTCGCGTGCAGCAAGGAAAAGTCTTCGGCGATACGGAAACTGGCGGCGGAAGTACCCTGGGTTTGCCAGATCAGGCTGCGTCCCATGATTTTCAGCAGCGGATGATCGAGGAACAGCGCGGTCCAGCGCGCCGCGCTCCAGGTCTTGGCGGTGACCAGGGCGGCCAGCATGCGCGGACCTTGCAGCTTGCCGACCGCTTTCAGGCTGGCGCTGGCGGTCTTGAACTGGTTGCTGGCGATCTCCCACGCTTCGCGCGTGGCGTCATCCTTGTTGGCCGGCAGCGTTTTCGACACCTTGCCGTTGGCGTCGACCAGGCGCAGGCTCAGGTCGCCCTGCAGCACGATCCGGTAACTGGCGTCACCCACCGTGAGCGCGATGCCCTGGCCCAGGCCGAAGTCCGGTGTGAGTTCGTCGAGCAGTTCGGCCAGGGCCAGCTTGCGCCGCGCGGCCGCCGCTTTGAGCGCATCGAGCGCCGCCTCGGGGATCATGCCCCTGACCTTCTTCGACTCCGCAATTTCCAGCACCCGCGCCAGCGCGTACAGCGTGTCGATGCGCGCCAGTTGCTCCACGGCGATCACGGCGCGCTGCTTGCGCGTCTTGGCCCAGCTGAACACCGTCTCGCTGAGCAGGTCGACGATGCGGTCGTCCGCGCCTTTGACGGCCAGTTGCAGTACAAAGCGCAGCTTGGGATTGCCCTCGCTGCCGATCCACAGCGCCACCAGATGCAGCGCCAGGCGCGCGCGCGCTTCGGCCGGCAGATGCGCCAGCAGGGCGCCGGCCAGCGGCGGCAAGCCATCTTCGCCGGTGGCGGCCAGGTGCAGCGCGGCGCGCGCGGCGTGTTCGGACAGCGGCTGGAACATCGCCAGCGTTTCTGGATTGTCGAGCGGCTTGATGGTGGCCGACCAGCGCTTGATGCCGGCCGCCTGGGTTTCCAGGCGCGCCAGTGCGGCCTCGCCCGTGTCGGGTGCGGCGCCGGGCGTGCCCTGGGCCAGGTGCGCCTCCACCGAGCTGGCCGTTGCCGCATCGAGCTGGCCGGCGGCGAGCATGGCCGCCAGCAGGGGGCTGGCGCTGGACTGGTCCGGATGGGCGATGAGCAGGTCCTTGCAGGCCAGGCGCAGGTTCTTGTTGCGCACATTGAGCCAGCCGGCCTGCACGATATCGGCGATGGCCAGCGTTTTGCCCGCCCCGGCGATGGCCTCGCGCAGCGCTTTCGAGGCACTTTTGCCGATCAGCGTGCCCACCTCCGGCAGGACGCTGCGCAGCAGGTCGGCACCGAGCAGCGGGATCAACTGGTCCAGGTTGGCCGGCACTGCGGTCAGCATCAGATCGGGCCGGCTGGAGAGCACCTCCGGCACGAGCTCGCGGTATTGACCTACCGAATCGCGGGACGCCATCATCAATGGCAGGAGCATGCTCACCAGAACCGGGTATTGCCGCGTCCAGATCAGCGTGGCGGTGGCCAGGCTACAGTGATAGTGACGTTCCCGCAGCACTGTGCCGATGAACGCTTCATCGCTGCGTATCAGCCGGTCGACGGTCTCGGCGACATACTCCTGGTCGGCGCCCTCGTGCCGGCGCATCATCATCAGCAGGCTGCCGATCATGTCTTCCCGCAGTTTTGGTGAAGCGGCCTCCCAGCGCTGCAAGATCAGTCCCGGATCGTCGAGCGCGTTGTGATGGCGGTCGATGTACTCCGGATGTTGGCGGAAGAATTCTTGCCACGGCAACCAGCGCGTACGCAGATCGCCGCTTTGCGCGCGGTCCTTGAAGACATGCAGCGCTGTTTCGAAGTAGCGCTCCGCCGTGCCGGACAGGGCGATCAGGTCTGCCGTGTCGTCCAGGGTGTCGACCAGGTCGCGTACGCTGTTGCAGCCTTGCTCATCGGTATAGCCTGCCGCACGGCTCAGGGCCAGGTTCCATTCCAGCAGGTTGAACACGCGTCTGCGCGGTATGCCGGGATACGCCAGGCGGTCGATCATGCCGCGCATGACGAAAACGAGGGCGTCCTTCCGGGCGCCGGTGCCGGCCAGGTATTGCTCGGCGAGCTCGCACAATTCGCGCGAAAAGGCTTCATCGCGCTGCCTGACGGCGTGCCATGGTTCGCGCAGCAAGACGCCGCGCGGCACGGTCAGCCGCGCCAGCGACAGCCAGAGCGCCGGATCGGTTTCCCACGCCAGATTGTTGCTCGCATACCCCAGCAGGCTCAAGACCGATTCATCGCATTGCCTCAAGAAATCGAACACCTCCTGCTCGCGGCCATCCTGCAGGCGCCGGCTGATTTCGCCGGCCAGGACCTCGAAGTTGGCGTAGCTGCCGTCGATGTCGGCGAGCGCTGTGGTGGAAAGTGGCATATCGGTCATTGAAACGTTGGGTTCAGTGGGCGGCCCGCCGTGGCAGATACTGATTTCCAGCAGAGGGGGAATTGCGTGCACGACAAATCGAATTGTAGCAGTTGGGAAACTTGTCGGGATTACACATTTATCGCGCCGACCAGGCGCGCGCCCGACTTGACGTCAGGTAGCGCGCCTTGCCGCCAGGGGCCTATTTCACGGCCGCCAGGATGGTGCGGTCGAGCACCTCGAACGGGAATGCGGCCTTGTTCAGGTTGTAATTCTCGCCCGTGAACACGGCCACGATCTCGAGTGCCGGGACGATCATGATGAACTGCCCGCCATTGCCATCGGCAAAAATCACATCATACGAGGTGTTTTTGACGGTCTCGACGCTGCGCCACCAGAAGTAGCCGTAGCCGTTGCGTTGCGGCAGGCTGGCGAATTGCGTGTGCTGGCGCGTCGATTCGGCCATCCACGCCGCCGATACCAGCTGCTTGCCATTCCATTGGCCCTTTTGCACGACCAGTTGGCCGAGCTTGGCCATGTCGCGCGGGCGCATCTGAATGTGGCCGCCGGTATCGGTCTGGGCGCCGTTGTCGAACGAGGCCCACTTGGCGCTCTTGATGTTCAGCGGGCCAAACAGGAATTCATCGGCAAACGCCGGAACCGGCTTTTTGCTGGCCACGGCGATCACGCGGCCCAGCGCGACCGGATTGCCGGTGCAGTAGCGCGTCACGCTGCCGGGCGCGGCGTTCGCCTGGATGCCGGTGTAGAAACGCAGCCAGTCGGTCTGCTGGTACATCTTGTCTTCGTGGCCGGGCGAACTGGCGCTCCAGTCATTGCAGTCGAGGCCGCTACGCATGGTGAGCAGGTCGTCGAGCTTGGGGGCGAGCCGGAACGCCGGCGCGTTCGGATACGCGGCGCCCAGGTAGCTGTCCAGGGTATCGCTCACGCCGCCGACCACGCGCTGGTCGATCGCCACGCCCACCATCAGCGAGGTGATACTTTTGGTCGCCGAGCGCAGGTCGTGCAGGGTGTCCTTGTCGTAGCCGTTCCAGTACTGTTCCAGCACCGGCTTGCCGTAACGGGTGACCAGCATGCTGGACATGCCATGGCTGGCGGCGTCGGGCAACTTGGCGATGCCGTCGGCCAGCACGGCCGCATCCATGCCGACCTCGGCGGGTGGCACCAGGGTCCAGTTATCGCCCGCGTTGGGCGCCACCCGGACCTTGGTATCGGAATTGTTGCCGATGGTGCCGCTGCCGTTGCCCTTGCCGCCGTCATCGCCGCCGCCGCAGCCGCTCATGGCGGCGGCCAAAGCCAGGGTGCAGGCGAGGGCGCCGGTTGAGTGCACTAGCGGGCGCAAGGACAAGCGTGTGGACTTTTTAGTTTTCAAAGTATCTCCGTGTAATTATCGGCTTGTCTTTACCGCGACAAGTGACCCGATTACATCACACGGACGATACTTGTGGAAATATATATTTCTTTCGATAACATTGACTGCTAATCAAGGCGCGCCGCACCGCGTGCCGCAAGCCGGGCTGGCGGCCGCAAGCGACGGATCGGCCGGGCGCAGGTCGCAGCCGCTGCTGTCGGCGTTGATCACCAGCGGGCCGAAGGCAATTTCCACCGGCGCCAGGCGGCGCGCGGCGCGCGTCGGGTAGACCCAGTGTTTTTCGGCGACGCTGACGTGGCAGCAAAACACGGCTTTGCCGGCGCCGCCCTGCGAGCTGCGCGGATAGCCGTTCTGGTCGGCGATGGCGACAATGCCGTCGAACGCCGCGCGCACCGCAGGCGCCGGGTCGCGCAGGTCGATCCCGACATGGTCGAGGAAGGGGCGCGGGCGGCGCTGGTCCGGGCTTTCGCGCAGGTCGTCCTGGGCCACGTTGATCGACGAAAAAATCAGGTTCATCCCGCTCGGGCAGGCGAACTTGATGTAGCCATCTTTCTCGTTGTCGATGACGGCGCCGCCGGCCAGCAGGGCGGCGCGCGGCAAACTGGCCGTCTCGTCCACCTTGATATGCACGTGCATGCAGTTTGCCACCTCGAGCACGGCGCGGAACGGCGAGCCGGCATCGAAGCTGGCGAGCACGTCGTCAGCGGCGCCCTGATCGAGCAGCCCGAGGGCGTTGGCAATGCCGAGGGTTTTTTGAACTTGATCGCGTGCCAGCATCTGGTCTCCTGGGTGTGGGGGAATCGCCTTGGAGTATGCGTATCTGTGCGGTAAAAATCAACAAGCTACTCAAGCTTGAACGTAGTCATGCAGCGCTTGATACATCCCCTTCATCCAATGATTGATAAAAGGCGCTTTATTGATGCCAGGGGTCAGGATGCAATTGGCAATTGCATGGGAACTGAGTCCCGCGATCCGCAAATTGGCGATTTGTTCCAATGTTGTTGGTAAGAGTCGTGCAGATTCGATAGCGTACCGTTTCTCCAAACCGAAATCGAGAAAATGTTTTTGAACCCGGGCTTTGTTGACTTTGTCCCACTCCCGCGGGGGATTGACATAGTAGTAAATCGACGTCGGCAAGTCGTTGGCGTTGAGTACGCACTTGGCGAAGATCCACTGGTGCGTGAAAAAGCGCTCATTGTCGACGTACGGCTGGATTAACTGATCTGCCGCTTGCGTCGCGAAGCCTTGGGCTTTGCCATCCATATTGCAGTCGCGACACGACGGGATGAGATTCTGTGGTAGCGTCGAGAATTGCGGGAAGTGTGCCTTTGGCAAAAAATGATCCAGATTGCGGGGCCTGCCGATGCCGCCGCAAAAAGGGCAATCCTCCTCGGCGGAATTGAGCAGCTTGTCGTAAATTGCTCTCGACGCTTTCTCCTCGTTTACAAAATAATACTGATACAAATTGACCAGTTCCGATTTGTGCAGGTCGCCTATGACAATCGGGTCCTTGTCGGCAGTCGTATCGATGGGCGCGATGCAATACAGTTCCCCGATCGCACCTGCATCGCTATAAGCGGTCCCCGCCAGCACCAATGCAGACTTGGCCGCCTGCATTTTTGCCTTGAAAATCTTGTTACCAGTGACTCCTTCGATGCACTCGTCAAGTGTCGATGCGAAGTCGCGCGTCGGTGCCTTCAGACGCATCATGTCGACGCGCTCCGGTCACGCACCGCAATCAGTACGGCGAGAATCGCCCGTCCTTCGAGTCCGAGCTGGTCATTGTAACGATTGATTACCTCGTCAAATGAGGCGCCATCATTGACAGATTGTTCCAAGAGACTATGGAAGCCGGAGCGGGCCACTTCCAGGCTGAATACTTCACTCGTGAGTATGCCAACATTTTCTCCGAAAGTTTCGATCTTCGGGCGCGCAGCGGAGACGGCTGCCCGAACCCGATACAGTTTCCATACGCAAGAGCGCGGAATTTCTTGCAGTACCACTGGCGAATGGGTTGCAATGATGGCGACGCCATTTTGATCGTGAAGGAGGTCGGCAAGTGCGCGAATGAATGCCGACAGCAGCGGAGGATGGAGATGACTCTCCGGTTCATCCAGAAGCACCAAGGTCTTTTCCTGAACCGTCGCTACAAGGCGTGTAATTGTCAACAAAACGATCGCATGCCCGGAGCTCATGCGAAAGAGGTACTTGTCCACGTCAGTGCCATATTGCGCCAGGAAAGCGCTTGAATCGGACTGGAGACCCGGATTGGCAGCCGCTACGCCCGAATAGGCAGCGTGCAACTGCGATAGCTGCATCGCGGCGAAATTCTCATCGGAACCCAGCTTTTCAATGGCTTGCAGCCATCGCCTCGTCTTGCCCACGTTTCGAAAACATCTGGCGAGCGCTTCAACACAGTCTCCACGCAGGTCTGCAATAGTGCGATTGCGCTCGGGATCCTGTAGATCTTTTAGCCCGATATAGAAATAGCAGGTCCCCATGGCCGGATCCGGCTGTTCCGACGGAGGAACGAAGGGGTCGAAGGCACTGAAGGAGACCGAGACCAGGCTACTGAAATAGTCGTTCCCGATTTCGCTTTGGGGCGTTACCTTTTGATTAAAGAATTTTGCCTCGTGCGAACGCTTGGTAACGGCGTCAATCATGCCGTTCAATAACGTGGTCTTGCCGACGCCGTTGCGACCGATGATGGCATGGATATTGGTGCTCGGAGTCGAGTCGACGTGCACCGAAAAATCGAGCGCGATGCCACCTTGATCCTCTTTTTCCGGGCGATCAAAACTGAAGATGAAATCCGTGCGCTCAGCCGAACCGGTAAGCGCACTCGTATACTGGCCCTTGATCACGGACAGGGTGGTATCGCGCAGAAGGGACTTGCTGAAAACCTTCTCTTCTTTGATGTCGCCGATAAGGTCCGGGTGCAGGACGATGTCCCGCATCCCGTCCAGGATCGCCTTGCTGATATCGCCGGCAAGCTCCGACATGCGACGATAATACTTCACGTCTTGACCGAGCGAGAAATACTTCTGATCCAGTTCGGGGAACTCAGGATCCAGCGTTGCGTATGTGGAATGTTCTTCGGTCTGGCCCCTGAATCCAATCTTCACCGCGCCGACATTGAGTTTGGTTCCGGCAGAGTCATTGAAGTACATATGGAACATGGTGACAAAAGAAAAATCATTCCAATTGTCGACCTCGAGGTAGACGGTATTGGGATCGAGTGTAGTTGGCCAACAAGAGCGTAGAACGATTTTGAAATTCATGGAGACACTTGCCCAATTTTTGGTCAATCTTAGGAGGCCGGAACACGTTTGCCACGACCTTGGGCAATTGTATAGGCGCGAGAACGAGCAGGCGACCCGCATGGCATACATGTCAATGTTTATTGCGACAGTTGCTAACTAACTACACGAGTTCCCTTTACCTGTGTCCTCAAGCCACCCAGGAGCCTCAATCCCACGTCGAGGCCAGCCCCGCAGGATTGACTTCGCGGCCGTTGCGTTCCAGCCCGGCGATCCGGGCCATATCGTCCGGACGCAGGCGCAATGCCTGTGCCTTCAGGTTGCTGGCCAGGTTCTCGCGCCTGGTGGACGACGGAATCACGGCGTACCCAAGTTGCAGCGCCCAGGCCAGTGCCACCTGGGCCGGGGTAGCCTGATGGCGACCGGCGATCTCGCCGAGAAGCGGGTCGGTCAGCAGCTTGCCGTAGGCGAGCGTCATGTAGGACGTGACGGGAATGTTCTGTTCTTGCAGATAGGCGACGAGCTTGCGGTTTTGCAGGTAAGGACTCAGTTCGATCTGGTTGGTGGCAATGGCGCCCTGGCCGACGGCGGCGATGGCTTGCTTCGTATTGGCGATATTGAAGTTGGAGACGCCGATCTGGCGCGTCAGGCCTTGCTGCCGGGCGCGCGCCAGGGTCGACATGGCCGCTTCGACCGGGACGCCTTTGCCTGGCGCCGGCCAGTGAATCAAGGTCAGGTCGACGGCGTCAAGGCGCAGTTTCTCCAGGCTTTCTTGCAGGCTGGGGATGAGTTTGTCGTCAGCGTAGTTGTCGACCCAGATCTTGGTGGTGATGAACAGCTCGCTGCGCGGCACGCCTGAATCGGCGATCGCATGGCCAACTTCGGCTTCATTGCCATAGATCTGGGCGGTGTCGATGGCGCGGTAGCCCAGTTCGAGTGCGTTACGCACGAATCGATCACGACTTGCCCTTGCAGGCGGAAGGTGCCGGCGCCAAAAGTCGGAATACGCATGTGAAGGTCCTGGTTGCTGTTGAGAATAGATCCAGTATGCCGCGCAGACTGTTGTCAAAACAGTGGGGCGTGGGCAAAACATCTGTGCCGCCGCGTCAAGAATAAAGCCTTCGCTGTCCAGTTTCCCGACAGGCGAGGGTGGTCAGGAGGATGCGCCGCCGTCGGGCGGGAGCCGGGAAAACCGGAAATCGCAGTGGCTCGCGCCGCCAGCGAGGGTGTGCGTCCTTACCAGGCGAATGCCGCGCGTTGCATAGGCGTCGAAATCGAGTCCGCAAATGTTCGGCAGGATCTCTTTATCCCCGTGCCGTGCCGCGAATTTGCAAAAGCCGCACGCTGTATAGTTGATGCCGAATTCAAAGTCGTCACCAGGGCCAGGCTCGACGACATCGTAGACGAAATCGTCCGGAAACGCCGACTGGTGGCTTGTTGTGACGCTTTTGGCAGCCTGCTCGCGCAGCAAAGCCCGGTTTTCGGGCGACATGAATTGACGGCCCGAGGCCAGGCGTTCCGCCTCGGGCACGGTGAGCAATTGCGCCTTGTAGGTCTCGCGCTCGATGTCGCCGATCAGGGATGTTGGCAGGCCATGCCGGCGCAGCACGCGGCTGACGGCCATGAAGCCAATCAGACGCATGAAGAAGTCGCTCATGCGGCTTGCCGTGCCTCCAACATAGGGCATGTGGGTGAGCACGATGGCGAATTCGTCCATGACCTCATGCCTGATCTCATCGATATTCGATAGCCCCGTGCGCTCGCGCAGGATCGCTTCGGCAAGGTCGAGGCGAGGGCGCATGGCGACTTCCATCGCGCCGCGATGCGACTCGTAAAAGGGATGGATGATCCGATTCATTGCGAGCCTTTTTGATATACCCGACTGTCGCAAGGATGCCCGATATTCCGCCGCCACGTACAAACAGGCGAAATCCGTCGGCGCCGGCAGGCGCGATCCGGAACCGGGTGGCCAGGGCCGAGCTGTCCTGCATGCGTTTTTCGTGGAAGTCGGGCGAGGCGGCGTGGTGACCAGGTCGCCGACGTCCTCGATCAGCGAAGGCCGGGGAGGGCGCAGCGGTTCGGCGAACGGATCGATGGGCACGAAACCGGGCGCGGGATTGGACCAGAAGGTGAAGCGCACGCGAAAGCCGACCGCTTGCGGCACGTCGCCGCCATCGGGGCGGCTGGTATTCCTTGTAGCTGGTGACCATGCGCGGCTTTCTCTCGTCGGCAACGCGCTTGATCTCGGCGTCGGTGCTCTTGAGGTCCGCTTCGGCCTCGGCCAGCGCATGCTTGACCGGCAGGTAGCGGTTATTGCAATGACGTTGAATCGGTCGTCTCTTTTGCCCGCCTCTTTTTATCAGCGAACCAGGCTAATATCGCCGTCATTCCTACCGACTCGGCGAGCAAGACAAATCCCCACAGGGTATGCGTCTTCCACAGCCCGATCAGTGCCAAAAGAAAAAAGATAGAATGGAATGGAAAATGCGCCTTCCACATGCTCTTCGGACTCACACTCATGCATTCCTCCATTCCTGCCTGTTTTTCTTAGGATTGAATTCCAATTCCGACATGATAACCGAAGCGATACAGCCGCTGATCTTCAATGTGGCCGGCGCTAGCCCCGCCCAGCAGGCTCCAGGCCGTCGACCAATAGCGCGACCAACCATTTTCGTCCGTGAGTACGTGGCCGACGCGTTCGATTGTCCTCAACATTGAATAGCAACGCCTTCAGTACACAATATTTATCCATTTTGCACAGAGGTTGGCCGAAGCGCAACACCATTCTAACCACTGCATTCGGTGTTAAGGCCAAGTTCAGATGTCCCGCCTTTGTCCAAGTAGAAATGTCTTGACTGGATTCGGTCGTGATTTCACTTTCCGGTTTAGGCAATCTCGCCGGCAACTGGACCAGAGTTAGCTTGCGCTGAAATGTAGACAAGTAGGGGCACGCATAGCTGCTACAACGATGATTACGCATAATCTATATTATGTTAAATAAAGGATGATAATGACGCTATCTTCGACTCAACTGTCCGAGTGCTTGGCAAAGACCGGGGGTTGGTATTTTGACGTCAGCGCTCCAGAGTGCGACCACGGGGTGTCGGCGTGTGTACAATCCGGTGGTTGTTCCACATTTGCCGGACATGCCAAAGCACGCTTCACTGATGATCCGAAGGATACATATGCCATTGCTGTTCTCGTATGGAACCTTGCAACAAGAAGGCGTCCAGCTCGCCACATTCGGGAGACTGCTCGCCGGGAACCCAGACGCCCTGGTTGGCTTTGCGCAGTCCGTGGGGAAAATTGATGACCCGGAGGTCGTCGCCACAAGCGGTAAAACGCACCATCCGATCGTCCGGCGTCGTGATAATGCAGAAGACCGGGTGCAAGGAACAGCGTTTGACGTCACTGACGCCGAGCTCGGCCACGCTGACGCGTATGAAGTCGATGCCTATCAGCGCGTGTTGGCAGCGTTGGCTTCAGGGAGGCAAGCTTGGGTGTACGTGGATGCCCAGATGGCGTCGGTTACGTAATCTTCCGAAATGAAGATGTTGAGTATTGAATGAATATGATCGATGAAATCGTCAGTGCGGACGGCCGTTTTCGGGCCGAGTTTGTCAGGCGTGACGACGGCACGTACGGCTATATCTCGTTCATCAATTACCGATGGAGGCCAGCCAGTACACGCCCGGCTGGATAAAATGTCAGTTTTGGGGTCTCCGGTTCTATCTTCTGGACCTGGATCGATGGGGCGGCAGCCGGCATCTCACCTGCGGGCAGAGAGTCATCGACACGGTGCAAAGCTGATTGACGTTTGGCGCCGCCAGCGGGAGTAATGCACGATTGCGATCGATCGACGGCTTAAGCGGAACAGGTCACAACTGCCCGCAAACCCGGCGATTTAAATCGACAATATTTCTGGTAATGTCGATTTAAAGAGTGAGGCCTGTTTCACGACGGTTGTTTGCTGTGATTGTTTGCTGTGATTGTTTGCTGTGATTGTTTGCTGTAACTGGCGCACATCTGCTTGCACCTTCTGGATTTGGCGTTCGTGGCGCCGCCGGCGGGTTTCACTGGATCTTCCTGGATGCCCAGCGTCCGCTGTTCTGCGCTCTGGCGCGCGGCCGCGTGCTCTTTCTCTGCGCAGCGTGCGGGCGCCACGACAGCCACTTCGTCCGCCTCCCTGTGCGGTTCGTCCGCCAGTTGCTCGACCAGACCCGGGAGCGCCTCTGATGCCCGGCTTGGCCGCGCGCCCCTCCTCTACCTGGAGTTCTTTCAGGAAGCGGTGATCAGATCGAACGGGGCCGTGACCGCCCTGCGCATTTCCGGGACAATCAGCAGGTTTTCGGGCTGCTGACCTCGACCGCCCTGAACATATTCGTGATGCCGGCGCTCTACCTGCGCTTCGGCAGCCAACTGATAATATTATGAAACAAGCAAAACCGGATTCCGGACAACCAGGAGAATAGAGTTATGTTGGTAATTGATCGGGGCGACGCCGCCCGTGCATGGCTGCTGGGCATGGTGCTGTGCCTGCTGACAGCCGGCGCCTGGGCGCACGGGGTATCCGAGTCGGACAAGGGTTTTTTGCAGGGCGCCACGGGCGTGCATTTCCTGCCCTATCTGTACCTGGGCGCCAAGCACATGGTGACCGGCTACGACCACCTGCTGTTCCTGTGCGGCGTGATCTTCTTCCTGTACCGGATGAAGGAAATCGGCCTGTACGTCACCCTGTTCGCGCTCGGCCACAGCACCACCCTGCTGCTCGGAGTGCTCAACGGCTGGCATATCAACGCCTATCTGGTCGACGCCATCATCGGCCTGTCGATCGTCTACCGCGCCTTCGACAACCTGGGCGGGTTCAGGACTGTGTTCGGGTTTCAGCCGAACAAGAAGGCGGCGGTGCTGATCTTCGGCTTCTTCCACGGCCTGGGCCTGGCGACCAAGCTGCAGGATTTCGCCCTCTCGCCCGACGGCCTGGTGCCGAACATGATCGCGTTCAATATCGGAGTGGAGCTCGGCCAGCTGCTTGCGCTCGGCATGATCCTGGTCCTGATGCGTTACTGGAGAACGACCGCCAGTTTCGCCCGCCACGCCTTCACCAGTAATTTTGCGCTCATGAGCGCCGGTTTTGTGCTGGCCGGCCTTCAGTTCACCGGCTATATCAGTCAATAGGAAACACCATGTCCCTGCCTTCAACGAACGCCGGCGCCGTCGCGCCCAAAAAAGAACTCTTGCGCGGTTGCCTGATCGCCGCCGCGGTGGCCGCCGTGCTGCTTACCGTTGCCGTCCTGCCCGCCGAATACGGCATCGACCCGACCGGCGCCGGCAAGGCCCTCGGTTTGACCAAGTTGCACAGCGCCGCGCCGCCCCCTGGCGAACCTGCCAAGGCTGCCGGTACGGTGACGCCGGCGCCGAAGGGATCGACCGTCTCGGCCCCGGGCGAGGTGCGCGCCCTCACCATCGCGTCGAAGCAGACGGTTGCCTACCGGGCCGACACCCGGGAGATCACGCTGGCGCCCGGCAAAGGAGTGGAAGTAAAGACCCATCTGGCGAAGGGGGCGACCCTGATCTTTTCCTGGAAGACCACGAACGGCGAAGCGCTCAACCACGATTTTCATGGCGAGCCGGTGAACGCCAAGGGCGACGAATTCGAGAGTTTCATCCTGGAGAACGATGTGAGCCAGTCCAGCGGCGCCCTGATTGCGCCGTTTACGGGCGTGCACGGCTGGTACTGGAAGAACAAGAGCGACGCGCCGGTCACCGTGGTGCTGCAGGCCAGCGGTTTTTATACCGACATCTTCAAAAAATAGCGCGCGGTGGCTGAAGCGGCGAGGCGCAGGCCACGATCGTGCTGGCCAACAAGCCGGTTGCCACCGGCGAGTTCGTGATCAAGTAAGCCCCTGGCGCCGCAATCCGTCCATTGAAAGGCTGGGGATGAAAAACGTATCGACGCGCGCACCGGGTGTATCTTGGCAGCGGGGTCGGCCTGCTCGCCTGCTTCCTGGTGCGCGCGCTGGTTCAGCGCGGCCAGGTGGACGCGGATCGTCAATATAACATCCTGGCACCGGCCAACAGCTTGACGTGGTGATAAAACTCAGGCTGCCGTTGCTCGCGGATAGTCGGTGTAGCCTTTGTCGCCCGCCGTGTAGAAGGTGGCCGCATCGGGGGTGTTCAGCGCCGCATCGGCGCGCAGGCGTTCGACCAGGTCGGGATTGGACAGGAAGGCGCGGCCGAAGGCGACCAGATCGGCCTGCCCGCTTGCCAGCGCCTGTTCGGCGCCCGCCTTGTCGAAGCCGCCGGCCAGGATGAAGGGGCCGTCGAAGGCGGCGCGCAGGCTTGCCTTGAGGCTGGCCGGCACGGCGGGCGCGCCCATCGCCGAATGATCGAGCAGATGCACGTACATCAGTCCCAGCGCCGACAATTGCTTGACGAGCGCCAGGTATTGCTCGTCTACGCCCTCGAAAGCGCCGGTCGCGTTGAACGCGCCATGCGGCGAGATGCGGATGCCGACCCGGCCGGCGCCAATGGCGGCGGCGACAGCGCGGGCGACTTCGAGCACGAGGCGGTTGCGGCCATCCGGCGTGCCGCCATAGCCATCGCCGCGCTGGTTCACGTTAGCGTTGAGGAATTGTTCGAGCAAATAGCCGTTGGCGGCGTGCAGTTCGACACCGTCGAAACCGGAGGCGACGGCCAGGCGCGCGGCGTTGACGTATTCCTCGATCGTGGCCGCGATGTCGGCGCCGTCCATGGCGCGCGGCGCGCTGTACGCAACGCTGCCCTGGCCGTCTGTCCAGATCTCGCCGGGGCAGGTAGCCGCCGACGGACCGAGCACCTCGGCGCCGGACGGCAGGTTGGCCGTGTGCCCCACCCTGCCGGTGTGCATCAGCTGCACCACGATCTTGCCTCCCTTGGCGTGCACGGCATCGGTCACCTGTTTCCACCCGGCCCCCTGGGCATCGTTGAACAAGCCCGGAATGCGCGCGTAGCCCAGGCCGTTGGGCGAAGGCGACGTGCCTTCGGTGATGATCAGGCCGGCGCCGGCGCGCTGGGCGTAATAGGTCGCCATCAGGCTGTTTGGCGTGTTGCCGATGGCGCGGTTGCGCGTGAGCGGGGACATCACCGCGCGGTTGGCGAGTGGGGTGGCACGCAGGGAGAAGGCGTCGAATAACATGTCAGGGTTCCTTGATGTAGTGTAACTTGATCGGATGGGTCAGGCGGCCAGCAGTCGCGGGGCAACCTGGCCGGTTTGCGAGGCGGCGAACAGGGCCGAGCGCGCCGCGTCGAACTGCGCGACCAGCGCGCTGAAGTCGTGACAGTGCGTTGTTACAGTGATAAGCGCTTAAACCAGTTGCAAGTCTTTGCGCATGCCGGCGTCGAGCAAGCCGGCCGGGGCGAAGGTGCGCAGCAGGCGCAGGCGCGCCGCCAAGCCGCCGGCGGTGTAGCGCAGTTTTGGGCGCGCAACGCTGGCCGCCTTGAGGACCGTCTCGGCCACCACTTGCGGCCCTTCCGCGCCGGCCATGATGTCCTGGATGCGGCGCACGAGCGCGGTGCGCACGGCGTGGTAGGCGTCGAGCTTGGCGTCCGGCTCCATCAAGTTGGCGTCGAACGTGGTCTTGGTGTATGCCGGTTCGATCACCACCGAGCGGATGCCCCAGTTGCGCAGTTCATGGTCGAGCGACTCGGAATAGCCCTCGATGGCGTGCTTGCTGGCGGCATACAGCGCACCATACGGCATCGGCAAAAAGCCGAGCACCGAGCCGATATGGACGATGCGCCCTCCTCCCTGCGCCCGCATGTGCGGCAGCACGGCGCGCGTCATGCGCACCGTGCCGAAGAAGTTGGTGTCGAACACCGCCTGGGCCTGGGCGATCGAGCTTTCTTCGGCGCCGGCCGCGGCCACGCCAAAGCCGGCGTTATTGACCAGCAGGTCGATCCGTCCCTCGATCCGCATGACGGTGTCGACGGCGGCCGCCACCGAGGCGTCGCTGGTCACGTCCAGGGCCAGCATCTGGAAGCCGGCGCTCGCGCCTTGCGCACCGCGCCGGCTGGTGCCGTACACTTTCCAGCCGGCTTGCGCCAGTCGCGCCGCCGTTACCTCGCCAATGCCGGACGAGGCGCCGGTGACCAGTGCGATCTTGCTATTCATGGTGTTTCCTTTCAAATACGCCGACAGGAGGCAAGCGCCTGAATATGATGATCGTCATATTGGCAGTCAAAAAAAGCCCGGACGCGGGCCTGCTCAGTCCGCATCCGGGGAAAATTGTTTCATGGTGGCCGCACACAAGGCCGCCGACAGCTTGGGGTCGTCCACCGCGCGCGCCAGCACGGTGGTGCCGATCAGGGCACAGACCATGGCCAGCGCCTGTTCGTGGGCGCGCGGCTGGCCCCAGTCGGGCATCTGGCGGGCGAACAGGTCGATCACTTCCTTGATGCGCAAGGTGGCGGCGCGCCGCACCTCGGGCGCCTGGCGCGGCATTTCGGAGCCCAGCGCGCATACCGGGCAGCCGTTCTCGATGGAGGCAATATGCTGCGGCGACAAATACGCATCGATCAGCGCCTGCAAGGCTTGCCCCTGGGGCGCCTCGGCGGCGATGCGCGCCACCAGGGCCACCGAGTCGGCGCCGGCGCGGTCGCCCGCCTCGGCCAGCAAGGCGTCGCGCGAGTCGAAGTGGGCATAGAAGCCGCCATGGGTCAGGCCGGCCTCTTTCATGATATCGGCCACGCCGGTGCCGTCGTAGCCGCTGCGGCGGATGGCGCGCGAGGCCACCTCCACGATGCGTTCGTGGGTGGCCTCCTTGCGGCTGACGGCGGGACTTTTGGCGGGTTTCGATTTCATGACGATCATCATATATCACTTTGAATCCGGATGCACGCCGGCGCCTTAACTTTTTACGGGCCGCCCCTGCCGATCACCGAGGCGATGATTTCGTCGTGCCGCTCGTTATCGGTCTTGTGCAGGTAGGCCGCCGTGGTGGCGATGTTGGCGTGCCCGGCCGTGTCCTGCAGGGTTTTCAGCTGCACGCCATTGTTGGCGTGGTTGGTCAGCATGCTGTGACGCAGCCAGTGCGGCGAGGCCTGGCGCAGCACGGCGGCCGTTTCGGTATCACCCTGGCCGGCCGCGGCGAAAGCGGCTGCTGCGAACACGGCTTTGAGCGCCTGGGCGGCGGCTTCGTCGGTGATGCGCGCGAGCGAATGGTTGCGACTCGACAGCACCAAGGGCGTGCGGTCGGTGCGCGAGGTCTGCGGCAGCAAGCCGAAGGCTTGGCGGTAGTCGCGCAAGGCGGTCAGCATTTCCGGCGGCACCGGCAGGCGGCGCGGCTTGTTGCCTTTGCCAATCACGTCAAGCCACCAGCGGCCGTTGCCCTCGGTATAGATCGCCCCCATGTTGGCGCTGACAATTTCGTTCAGGCGCGCGCCGGTGTGCGTAAACGCCACCAGCAAAAAGCGGTCGCGCGCGCGCCGCCGCAGTGCCGACGGCGTCTCGGCGGCGCGCGCCGAGACGGTGGCGAGCGCCAACCCGATGGCATGCGGGGTCAGGTAGCGCGTGATGCGGCTGGCCACCGGCGCCCGGACGTTTTTGACCAGGCGCGCCGGATTGCGCCGCATGTAGCCGGTCTGTTCGGCAAAGGCCAGCAAACCCTTGACGGCGATCATCGCCTGGCGCCGGCTGGCGTCCGACAGCGGCCCCGTGAACGGGCGGTAGCGCGGATCGGTGCGCGGCCACTTGGTGGTGGCGACCCAGTCGGACGGCGGGTTCTTGAGGAATTCCTTGTACAGGTTCAAGTCGGCCACGCTGAGCTGGTGGAACGACCTGCCCGCTTCCTCGCGGCACCAGGTGAGAAAACGGAACAATTCCTTTTGCGTATTGGCGATCGATTTTTCGCTCAGTTCGCCATGGGCGATGAACTCGCGGGCGATTTCGCTGTCGGTGCTGGCGTTCGTGATGGCGTCGTCGGCCACGTGGAAAATGCCGATGTCCGGGCGCTTGGTGTCGCTGGGAACGGGACCGCTGCGGGCTACCGGTTCCAGGTTGATCGGCGTAAATTTATGCATACGGGAAGCCCGGAATACTGTGTTAACGTACAGTATAGCAGTTCGATCATCGCGCTGTTGCCAAGGTTGTCATCGAAGTGCCGACGGTTTGGCCATGTGCGTGGGATGGCCGACAAAAACGTTGTCTTCTTGCCACAAAAAACGCGTGATGTCATTGTCATTTAATACATGGCAAGTGGAGAATGTTCCTTCCAGTCCGACGCCGAGCCAACCACGATCCTTTGATGACAAACCCGGTGCGCCGCGAACTCACCTTTCGCGAGCAAGAGATTCTGTTATTAATCGGGCGCGGTTTCAATTCCAGATCCATCGCAGTCATGCTGGGCATTGCGTATTTCACGGTCAGGAAGCATCGGTCCAATATCCTCGTCAAACTCGACCTCCATGGCGCAGGGCGGATCGACTGTTACGCGGCGGTAGCGGCAGGCGGTGCACCGGACTTGAATTTTGCGCAGCATGGGCGACCTTGAGCAAGCGCCAGGTCGACGTTGCGCTGAAGGTGTCCGCCGGGCTGACAAGCAAGCAAATCGGACGCTTGCTGTTGGTCAGCTACCAAACCGTGGCAAAGCACCGCCAAGCCATCTTCAAGTTATTGGGAGTGCACTCGGTGGCCGAACTGGCCTTGGGTATCGCGGCAGCGGGACTTGGCGATACCCTATCGGAGTTATAGGCGCGCTCCGCTGCTCTCTGTAAGGTGGGCTTGTCGGCGGCAATCTTGCCCCCGACTGTGGTACGGCGAGAACGAATTCGTTAATAAGGAATAGCGCCGCCAGGAACCCCGGCGGAATCTTTTCAGCGAATTAGAAATTGCCTTGCCTTAAGACTATTCATTCTCAGGAGAACGACGTGAGCTATATTTTCTCGAATGTAAAACCACCGCTGTTGCGCGACAACCCCGCTATTCTCAGCGTCCCGACAGCATCGCTGATGGGCCGGTGCACACGTCGACGGATCAGCCAAATTCACCTATTACCTACAACGATAGCCAGCACGATCACTGGCAGACCTATAACTCGTTTATCATCACCAGGTATCAGGTCTGGCGCTTGAATGAGGCGCCGTACCATGCGACGTCCGACGGTTTCCACGCACGCTCTGTCACCACCGGGTATGACGAAACCAAGATGACGCAGTTCGTGAAAACCATCTCGGCAACTGCCGGCGCTGCCGGGTTCGGGATGTCGGCGTCGGTAACGGCGAGTCTGGAACTGACGGACCAGAATACGCAAACCTGGTCCACGTCCACGACGGACACGACGCAGTTGAATTACGTAGCCAAAACCACGTATGACAGTTGGACGCTGTTCGAACACCTGGAAGTTGCAAGCCAGCTATGGTACCAATACGAATACAAGGGTGATCCGGCGCCGGGATATACCAAGCAGGGAGATCCGCAAGTGACGGTCGTCGAAGTCGCCATTCTTAATTTTGACGACTCCGTTGCGGACCCCACTGCGCAATATGTGCGGACGATTCAAGCCGTGCTGGCGCATACGGGTGGCGCCCTCCACCCCGCATAAGCCTCGCTTGACCACGATGCGATGCATGGCGCGGGGATGCTCGCCGGAACATGGGCATCCCCGATTCAACCCGCCTTACCGATGTTTTACCTGGCATTCCACACCACATGGGAAAAAAGATGACACCAGAAATGCAATACAGTGCAAATGGACTGGCGTTGACGGAACAATTTGAAGGTTGCAAGCTGACCGCCTACCGCGATTCCGGTGGCGTCTGGACCAATGGCTACGGCAATACCCACGGCGTGGTGCCGGGTTCCACCATCACACAGCAACAAGCCGTGGCGGACCTCGAGAAAAACATCCAGACCAGCGTCAACGACGTCAATCTGCTGGTGAGCGTCGAGCTGACGCAGGGCGAATTCGATGCCCTGGTCGATTTCGATTTCAATCTCGGGCGCGGCAATCTGCAGAGATTCACCCTGTTGACCGACTTGAATGCGGGCAATTTTGCCGCGGCTGCCGAACAGTTCGACAAATGGGACCGCTGCAACGGCACGGTCCTGGCTGGCTTGCTGCGGCGCCGTCAAGCGGAGACCAAGGAATTCGACGGTGCGAGCTGAACACAGACCGGCAGCGCTGAACGCCAAACCGCCCCCCTGAAACTCACGATCAACCGGCGGCGGCGCCGTCGCCGGCCGGCACGGGTCAATACGCCCCGCGAATCGTCGTACCCTCCCAACACTTCCTCACAATCGCGGCGGCGGCGGCCGAAAGCGTGCTCCCCCCGTCGGCGCCAGCACCAGTTCGGCCGAGCGGTCCGTCAAGACGCAAGTCGGCTACATGAAGCTGCAACGGAAAAACGCCGAGCACCAAGCCGATGTGGAGGATGCGCCCCCTCCCTGCGGGCGCATGTGCCGTCCCCGGCATGCATTTGTGCATGCCGGGACGATTGAAAACTGTATAAGCGTACAGTGTGGCGGTTTGCCCGTCTTCCCTGTCACCGTGTTCGGCCTCATCCGCAGCGCGGCGGGAGGTATAATTTCACCCCATTCCGCCTGGCGGTCCAGAATCGGTTCCGACGTTTTACACACTTCATCACGACAGGCATACTTCATGGCATGGTTCTTTGACCCGACTATCCGGGTCGGCTCGCTGACACTGGTGGCACTTGAGATCGTGCCGGGCATCGACAATCTCATTCTTGATCGCCATCCCAAGGCCCGCCCGACCGGTCTCTCGCCGGTCATGCCGCAGTGCCGGTGACGCGCCCTTGTTCGGACAGCGAGCCGCAAATCAAATGAAAAACGGAGTAGAAGGCGTGTCAAAATTTCCCGTCTTGCCGATCGTATTCGCGGCTGCGCTGGCTTTCCTGCTCCAGCACTTCCTTGGCTCCCTGGCATGGGCCGGACTGCTGGCGGTCATTACCTGGCCACTACACGAGCGGCTGCTGCAAAGAGGCTGGTCCAGGGTTGCCAGCGCAAGCACGCTGGTCGCCGTGCTGGTGATCACGCTCGCGGGTCCATCCATCTTTCTGATCAATACGCTGAGCAATGAACTGGAAACCGTGGAACGCTTGCTCGGCGAGATCAACCAGACCGGTATTGCGGCGCCGGAATGGCTGGCGCGCTTGCCGGTGGTCGCCGAACCGGCGATGAAGTGGTGGCAGGAAAACCTGGCCCAGCCGGGTGGACTGAGTTCCCTGATCCAGAGCACGGCGGGAGAATTCGTGCCCTTCCTGACGGGTACCGCCCGTACGCTGGGCGCCACCATCCTGACCAATGCCCTGTACCTGTTCCTGGCCATCCTGACCCTGTTCATCCTGTATCTGCATGGGCCGGCGGTCGCGCACTATGTCGACCACGCCGGCGACCGCCTGCTCCTGAAGCACTACGCGGCGCTGCGCCGCCTGCTGCCGCTCTCGGTGCGCGGCACCGCCCTCGGCCTGTGTTCGGTCGCGTTGCTGGAAGGCCTGGTCCTGGGGCTGGCCTACGCGGTGGCGGGAGCGCCCGCCCCAGTCCTTCTCGGTGTGATCACCGGCTACCTGGCCCTGATTCCGGGCGGTGCGCCGCTGGCGTTCACCTCGGTCTCGCTGCTTCTGCTGGGACAAGGCCATGCGGGCGCGGCGCTGGGCTTGTTTTGCTGGGGCGCCTTCGAGTTGTTTTTGGTCGATAAGTTCGTGCGCCCCAAGCTCATCGGCAAGCGCGTCAACCTGCCCTTCCTGGCGGTGCTCTTCGGTTTGCTTGGCGGCGTCTCGACCATGGGCGTTCTCGGCCTGTTTATCGGCCCGTTCATGATGGCGGTGCTGTTCTGGTGGCTGCGCGGCGGAGAAACCGAGCCGGTACCGACAATCATCGTCGCCGGCCCGGAGCATTCCGCACCGCTCCCCTGATGCGAGGCATCGCCATCGCCAGCCGGCAATGGCTGGCTGCGGCCGAGGGCGCGAGCAATGCCACCCGCTTTCCGTCTCCAGCATAAATATCGGAGCGCCATTCGTCGCGCCCTCCCAACACTTCCTCGCAAAAAACCGCCCCAATGGATGGGAACGTTTCCAGATTGTCATATGTGCATGTTATAAAGATGCAAATTGAATGCAGAGCAATCAGGAAACTGCACACCGTCAGGGTGGCCGCTCGCCCTGGACCAAACAAGAGAAGCATGCCGCCCGGCCCTGCGCCCGGCGGGATCACTTTTAATGAAGTCCGACCAAATGAGGTAAACATGAGATACACAACATCGGGCGCGCGCCGGTACGGCGCGGCGCGGGGACCGTTGCGCAAGCTGTCAGTCCAGGGCCTTCCCCTCGCCCTGACACTGCTGCTGGCCGCTTGCGGCGGCAATGGCAACGGCAACGGCGGCGGCGACCCGGCTCCTGTGGGCCAGGGCGGCATGAGCGGCACATCGCGCCTGGTCGCAGCGGCGGCGGCCGAAACCGCGCTCACCCCGGTCGGCGCCAGCGCCAGTTCGGCCGAGCGGCCCGACCTGGGCGGCGCGGGGGCCATCGACCACAACGACAAAACGCGTTGGGGCAGCGGATTTAACGACGGCGAATCGCTCACGCTCGACTTCGGCAAGCCAGAACTGATCAGCCGGGTGCGGATCGACTGGGAAAACGCCCACGCCAGCCAATACCTCTTGCAAGTGTCGGACGACAAGGCCAACTGGACCACCATCAAAACCGTGGACGACAGCCAGGGCGGCACCGAAGATATCGCCGGCCTGAACGGCAAAGGCCGCTATCTGCGCGTGCAGGGCGTCAAGCGCTCGTCGCAGTATGGCTATTCGATCTTTGAAATCCAGGCATTTTCGGGCACGCCGGTGCCTACGCCCGTGCCTACGCCCGTGCCTACCCCCGTGCCTGCCCCCGTGCCCGGCCCGGTCGACGCCAGCCAACCGGGCGTGGCCATCAAGCCGGTCGCAGCCAGCTCGTCGGCGGTGGAAAACCAGGCCATGTCGGCTGCCATGACGGTCGATGGCAAACCCGCCACGCGCTGGGCCAGCAAGGCCGAAGACGGCGCCTGGATCGAGTTCGACTTCGGCGTCAAGACGCAAGTGGGCTACATGAAGCTGCTCTGGGAAAACGCCTACGGCAAACAGTACGACCTGCGCGTGTCGGACGATGGCCAGAACTGGACCCAGGTGCGCAGCGTCAGCAACGGCCGCGGCGGCACCGAGGAATTCTTCAACCTGGGCGTCAACGCCCGTTTCATCCGCCTGCAGGGCGTGGCGCGCGCCACCCAGTACGGCTACTCGCTGTTCGAAGTCGACTTCAAGAGCCCCGGCAGCGACAACACCGTGCCGCCCGCCGTCACGTCGGCCCATCCATTCCCCGCCAACGGCAGCGCGATGAGCCCCTTGCCGCAAGCGGCCGAAGCGCTCGAAACGCTGCAGTTCACCCTGCCCGACGGCACCCTGGTCACCCGCTTCGGCGCGCGCGGCCTGGCGCGCCACGGCCGCGAGCGTGGCGAGGAGTGGAACGAGATCGGCGAAGGCCCGAACGAAACGATCGACCCGGCCACCGGCCTGGCCGTCAACAAAGGCCCGGGCAATTACCTCACCTTCGTGCCGCAATATTTCAAGAACCGCACCTGGGGCGTCGAAATCATCGACAACAGCCGCGTGGCGGGCGTCACCAAGCCGCAGCTGATCGTCAACCAGTACACGCAGACCGACTTTTTGTCCGGCGGCATCGCCTTCTTCCGCGCCTTCGACCGTCCCGGCGTGACCGGCTACGGCTGGATGAACCCCGGCGAACTGGTCGACCGCAGCGTGGCGCAGTGCGCACCGATCGCCTACCCCGCCAACGGCAAGCTGACCAATGCCAACGGCATCAACGGCGCCTGCACCTTGCTGGTCAAGGGGTATCCGGGCCACGGCGGCATCGACGCCAACGGCATGCCGAACGGTAAGAGCGTGCCGGGTCGCGCACTGGTCGCCGGCGACATCATCGAGGTCTCGCCATCGTTCTTCTCGACCAGGGAGGCCATGGCCGCCAAGGGCGATACCGGCGGCATCCGCTATTACTCGTACGAGTGGGTGTATGTGGTCGGGGCGGGCCTGAAACCGTGGTACGGCGTGCAGCCGCGCCTGAACTCGGTGCCGCTGCCGGAAGAAACCCTGTCCGGCGGCCAGGGCTCGATTTCCTACAACTACACCGATAACGGCCTGTTCATGTTCCAGCAGCCGCACAACAACGTCGGCATGCAAAACATGCAGCGTTTTGTCGAGGGACGGCGCCTGGTGCACACCAGCTTCCTGACCGGCGAGCATAACGAAGGCGGCAACGACCGCTACGCGGCGGTGGTCGGCCTGCAAGGCCAGCGCTACAACCAGTCCGCCTGTATCGCCTGCCACGTCAACAACGGCCGCAGCCCGGCGCCCGCCGCGCTCGGCCAGCGCCTCGACAGCATGTCGGTCCGGGTTGCCAGCGTCGGCGCCAACGGCCAGCAAGTGCCGCATCCGCTGTACGGCACCGCGGTCCAGATGAACGCCGTCTCGCCGACGGGCAGCGCGCAGAATTGGGGCATGGGCGCGCGCGTCACCGGCTTCGAGACGCGCTCGGTCAAGCTGGCCGACGGCGCCACGGTGGAACTGCGCAAACCGACGCTCGGCTTCGAAGGCCCGGCGCCAGACGCCTTCTCGCTGCGCGCGGCCCAGCCGATGATCGGCACCGGCTTGCTCGAAGCGATTCCGGAAGCCGATATCCTGGCGCGCGCCGCGCAAGCGGTCGATGCCGATGGCGTCAAGGGCACGGCCAATTTCGTGTTCGATCCGGAAAGCGGTTCGGTGCGTCTCGGCCGTTTCGGCTGGAAGGCGTCGAAGGCGACCTTGCGTCACCAGAGCGCCGACGCGCTGCTGCTCGACATGTCGGTCACATCGCCGGTGTATCCGAACCGCAGCTGTGGCTTTGACCCGGCCGGTTGCGGATCGAAAGGCGCGCAAAGGGGCATTCTCGAGTCCGACCTGAAATCGATCACGCAGTACCTGGCCCTGGTCGGCGTGCCGGCCCAGCGCAGCGTTGCGAGCGGCTTTCCGAAGGGCGTGGCGCCGCTCGACGAGCACCGCGTCGATGCCCAGCAAGTGAGTGCCGGCGGCAAGCTGTTTACCGGCATGCGCTGCGCCGCCTGCCATACGGTGCAGATGAAGACCGGCGCCGGCCACCTGTTCGCCGAGCTGCGCAACCAGACCATCCGTCCGTACACCGACATGCTGCTGCATGATATGGGCGCCGGACTGGCCGATAAGTTTGCCGAGGGCCAGGCCAAGGGCAGTATGTGGCGTACCGCGCCGCTGTGGGGCATCGGGTATACCGACATGGTCATGGGCCAGGACGGCAAAGTCGGTTACCTGCACGATGGCCGCGCGCGCAACCTGACCGAGGCGATCCTGTGGCACGGCGGCGAAGCCGACAAGTCGCGCCAGCGTTTCGAAGCGCTGTCGGCGCAGGACCGCGCGGCGCTGCTGGCGTTCCTCAAGTCGCTGTAAGCGTTTAAAGCGCGGTGAATGGAAGAGCGCCGGACAGGGCATTGTCCGGCGCTCTTTTTACATGAGTGCATGTCGATTAGAATCTGTCTCTGCGGCATTTCTATCAATGCTATCGACAAATCCGAACACTCTCATAGCAGGTATCCATCCATGAAGTCGGTGTATTTCAAGTATGTGGCGTGCATCATCGCGTTTCTTGCCATCGGGCTGTATGACGTGCAAGACAATTTCAAGGGATATGTCGGTTTCATGGCCTTGTTGCTGCTGCTGTTGCTCACTTTTTTCTTGTCTGGCGCAACAGGGCGCTTTTTCCTCAGCTGGAAACTGTTTTTCACCGGGCTGTTCGGGTTTTTCTTGAGTACTTACGTCGGCTCGCTCTTCAATCCCGCTGTCGAACGGGCGGCGGCGTCGGTGGTTGCCTCCATTTATGAGTACAAGAAGCAGACCGGCGTCTATCCTGACTCCTTGATGCAAGTGGCAAGTGCCGACAATATCAAGGATATTTCCAGGAAAAGGATCAAATACGGCGCCCGGGTTGTTTACGGGCGAACGGAGGACGGTTTTCACCTGAGCTATGAAACCTATGCGTTTAATAGTCAGGCCTGGGACATGGAAAAGAAGGCGTTTGTCGAAATGTTGGATTGACCAGCGGGGCGAGCGCCGGAATAAGATATACTTCGCATTGGGTGTCCACACGTCCGTGTGGCAGGTTTTTGCGATGGTCGGGCCGCCACGCAGCTTTCTTGCGGCCTATGAACCCACTCTCCTCCCCTATTATTGCCAAAACCCTCTCCAAGAGTTTCAAGGAGTTCTTTGCTTCGAGCAAAGCCGGGGGCATTGTCCTCATCGTTTGCACGCTGTTGTCGCTCGCGCTGGCCAATTGCGCTGTCGGCGCCGACTACCTGGCTTTCTGGCACCTCAAACTGGCCGGAATGAGCGTCGAGCACTGGATTAACGATGCCCTGATGGCGATCTTTTTCCTCCTGATCGGCCTGGAACTGGAACGCGAACTGTATAACGGCGAACTGTCCAACTTCAAGAATGCGCTGCTGCCGATCGTGGCGGCGGTGGGCGGCATTTGCGTGCCGGCGCTGATCCATTTCGGCTTCAATAACGGTTCGCCCACCCAGGCCGGCATCGGCATTCCGATGGCGACCGATATCGCCTTCGCCCTCGGCGTGCTGGCTTTACTGGGCAGCCGCGTGCCGGCCTCGCTCAAGATCTTCCTGACCGCGCTGGCCGTCATGGACGACCTGGGCGCCATTATCGTGATCGCCGTGTTTTATACCGCCCAGTTGTCGGTGCCGTATCTGCTGGGGGCCATTGCCATGTTCGCCCTGCTGCTGTGGATGAACCGGGTGCTGCGCGTCATGGCGCTGGCGCCGTACGTGCTCGGCGGCGCCATCATGTGGTTCCTGATGCTCAAATCTGGCGTGCATGCGACCATTGCCGGCGTGCTGCTGGCGTTCGCCATCCCGTTCTCCGCCAAGCAGGACGACCAGGATTCGCCATCGCACCGGCTCGAACACATCCTGCACAAGCCGGTTGCCTTCATCATCCTGCCGATTTTTGCGCTGGCCAATACCGGCATCATCATCGCGTCGGGCTGGACCGGCGATCTTGCATCGGCCAACAGCCTGGGCATCCTGGCCGGCCTGGTCATCGGCAAGCCACTCGGCATTACCTTGTTCTCCCTGGCGGCGGTGACCGTGGGCATTTGCCGGCTTCCGCTGGACCTTGCTTGGCGCCATGTGTTCGGCGCGGGATTGCTGGGCGGGATCGGCTTTACAATGTCGATTTTTATCACCAACCTGGCCTTCGTCGGGCAGGCCGAAGTGATCAATGCGTCGAAGATGGCGATTTTGCTCGCATCGCTGGTGGCCGGCGTGATCGGTTTTACGTGGCTGAAAATCTTCGGCAAGCCCCAGGCGGGCGACAGCGACCCGGATACGCTCGACTTCGAGGCTGTCCAACCCGCGTCACCCGCGAAGGGGTGACGCGTCCCTGGCCTTACGGCGGGTTCCCCTCCGGCGGGAACAGCCGGGCCAGGCGTTTTTCGATCTCCTTGATGTCGGCGCCGGTGTCGCGCACATTGTCCCAGATGCTGTGATCGAGCCGCATCTTGTGGTTCATCGAACTAATCAAGGGCAACAGGGTCTGCTCGTAGCTGTCTGCCAGGCGCAGCACGGCCGCTTGCAGGCTGGCCTGTTCCGGCACGGTGACATGCACTGCCGGCGCCATGTGCTGGCCCAGGGCGGCGATCTGCTTGCCGATCTCGGACAAGGTGTTGGCCACGCGGGTGGCGCCGTCGGCGTCGGCCCCGCCCTGCTTGCGCAGGCGCACGAAATCGGCGACCAGGGCGGCCCAGCGCGCTTGCTCGGCCTCGCTCGGCTGCCCCAGCAGGTGCGCCAGCTTGAGCAGGTTTTCCTCGGCACCGGTGGTCAAGGTCTGCGCTTCGCCGCGATAATGGTCGCGCAGCAAGGCATCGAGCTCGGCATCGTTCATCAGCGCCGACACCTTGGGCGTGAGTTTGCTCATGTTGCGGTAGCTGCCCTGCAACTTGAACGGCGGCTCGGTGCGGTAGGCATCGTCCTGCGCGGCTGAGGCAATGTACGCCATGTTCACGCCCAGCAGCGCGTCGCGCACCTTGAACAGGCGCTGCAGCACCTTGACGATCTCGGCCACCTCGGCGCTGGTGTACGGGTGCGCCAGTTCGCCTGTTCCCAGCGATTCGCCCTGCGCCATGCGGATCAGGCGCACCACATCCTGCGGATCGCGCATTGCCAGCGCTTGCAGTTCCGGATGCGAGACCAGCGCGTTTTCGATGTACGACATGGCGAACACCTCTTCGCGCCCGCTGAGCACGTCGCCGAGATTGTAGATGTCGGCCCGGTTGGCCAGCATGTCGGGAATCTTGAACACGTCGCCCGACTCGGTGTACGGATTGCCTGCCATGACGATGGCAAAGCGCTTGCCGCGCAGGTCGTAGCTGCGGCTGCCGCCTTGCCACACGCCCTCGACGCGGCGGGTGCCGTCGGCCAGGCCGATGAACTTTTGCAAAAACTCCGGGTTGGTGTGCTGGATGTCGTCCAGGTACAGCATCACGTTATTGCCCATTGCCAAGCCCAGGTTCAGCTTTTCGAGCTCGACTTTGGCCGCGCTGTTGGCGGCCTGGGCCGGGTCGAGCGAGGTGATGGCGTGGCCCAGCACCGGGCAATTGATGCGCACGAAAATCATGCCGAGGCGGTCGGCCAGGTATTCCATCAGGGTCGTCTTGCCGTAGCCCGGCGGCGAAATGAGCAGCAGCATGCCCATCGAATCGGTACGGCGGGCGTCGCCGGCCGCGCCGATCTGCTTGGCTAGGTTCTCGCCCACCAGCGGCAGGTAGACGTCGTCGATCAGGCGGTTGCGCACGAAACTCGACAGCGGCTTGGCCTGGAACTGCTCCAGCCGCAGGCGCCGTTTTTCTTCCTGCACCAGGCTCTGGCGCAATTGCTGCAACTGCTCGCAGGCCGGCACGATCACGTCGGCGTGCCAGGCCAGGCGCCGCAAGAAGTCGTTCAGCTGGAGCGTCATGGCTTGCTCCTTGACCCGCGCATGTTCTCCCAGCAAGCCGTCGACCCGCGCCGCCAGGTCGGCCTGCTGGAGTTGGCGCGCCATGCCGCACAAGAGACCGGCCGCCGCTTCCGGCAATAATGCCAGGTCGTGTTGCTCCTGCTGCATGAAGGCATGCAGCCATTCGGTCGCCAGTTGCCAGCGGGTATGCCAGCCGAGCGTCGTGTCCAGCCACGGCAGCGCGATCGCGTGGCGCTCCAGGTGTTGCCGCAATCTGTGCGCCAGCTCGGACCCGGCGCGGCTGGCCACCCATTCATGCGGGGCGGCGTGGTGTACATCGGCGGCCTGGGAGCCGAGTTCGGCCAGCAGGTAGGCGGCGCCCTGGTCGAGCAGGCTGTCGACGGTTTCGGTGGCGCTGTCGAGCCAGGGAGCGATGTCGAGCGCGTGCTGCGTCAAAAACGCGCGCAGGTCGTTGCCGAATTGATCCTTCACTTGCTTGCCCATGCGCTCGCTACCGAACTGGCTGCGCATCAGCTCGGCTTGTCCGGCCTGGCGCCGCGCGGCCTGGGCCGTGGCGTGCAGGTCGGGTGTGTCGTCCAGGTGTTGCCAGTAGATCAGGGCGACGGCGCGCGCCAGCGGGCTGTAACGCAGCAGCCTGGCGTCTTCCAGCATCGGCAGCAACTTGCGCAAAACCAGGCCGGCGTCGTGATCGTGGATGCCTTTCTGGTATCCCTCGTGGAAGCGCGGCGCGGCGAAGCGGCGCACGGCGTCGTCCAGCGCCGGGTCGGCCGCATCGCGCGCGGCCTGCACCAGCGCGCTCCATGTCATGCCGAGTGCGCCTTGCTGCGCGGCCAGCACGACCTGCCAGGCCAGGTATTCGGCGCGGTACACCTGCGTGCTTTCGGAGATGGTCTCGAAACCCCAATAGGCTTGCAGGGAATCGAGACGGGCGTCGGCGAGCGGCGCGAAGTAGTCGGTGCCGGCCAGGTGGTAGGCCGGCCGGCCTTCATGCGTGACCAGGGCCAGGTCGAGCGCTTGCTGGTTGACGGTGAAGGCGTGCTTGCCCAGGCGGATGGTGTTGCCGGTGACCAGTTCATTGCGGTCGCGCAGGGAGCGCTGGCCCTGCTCGCGCAGGGCCTTCAATTGCCCGGCCAGGTCGTCGGCGCCGACCGCGCCGCCCAGTTTGCGCAGGTCGGCGATGCTGCTGCGCAGCTTGCCCAGCAAGGCGTCGGAGGCGAAGTAAGCTTCCAGCTGGGCCGCGTCGTTCAATTGCACCAGGCGCTTCGGAACACCGGCCAGGATGCGCCGCGCCGCTTCGACGATGGCTTGCACGCGCCGGCCCCGCTGGTCCAGCAAGGCTTGCTTGCGCCCTTCAAACGCTTCGTACACGGCTTCGCGCTTGTGGCCGATTTCGGCAAGGTAATCTTCTTGCTCGGCGAAGCGGGCTTCCAGGTCTTCCAGCTGGGCCAGCAGGCGGGTCAGCAGTTCGTCACAGCGCTCGGGCGAGTCGCTTTGTTCGAGCGCGCTCTCAACCGACTGCCCGAACAGCTGGAACTGGGCGGCGAATTCGGCCGCCGATTCGCCCTGCGAGAGCTGCTTGCGGTGCTGGCGTGCCTGGGCGCGCAGCTTGTTGACATCGGCGTAGATGGTCGAGATGGTGTTGAGGATGCGCGTGCGCAAGGTGGCGTCGCCCACCGCCAGCGTGCCCAGCAGTTCGGTCAGGCCGTCCAGGCGCGCGGCGTTCTGGTCGAGCGTGTCGTTCAGCGGGGCCAGCGCGGCCGTGGTGTGCATCTCCGGCAGCTGGGCGCGCTGCTTCGCCAGTTCCTCGGTGAAGCGGGCAAAGGCATCCTCGCGCGCCAGGAAGGTGACGGTATTGCCGGCCACGCGCGCTTCTTCGGCCGCCAGTTCGGCGTCGAGCGCGCCCAGTTGCGCCACGTCCATGTAGCGCTGTTCCTTCAGGCTGGCCAGGCGCCCGCGCGCCAGCCGGATCGCGTCGAGCGCGTCGATGAAGTCGGCGGGCGACTGCCACAGGCGGCTGGCGGTATCGGTCAGCAACTGGCGCTGCGCCAGCGCGGCCTGGGCCAGGGTGTCGGCGGCGACGCGCCGCACGGCAGCGGCCTTGTCGAATTCGTCGAGGGTGGCGCCGGCCACGGTGATCATGGCGTGCACTTCGCTGCCGGCGTCATGCGCCTCCGGCGTGCCCAGCCAGTGGAAAGCATCGGCGATGCGGCGGCACTGGCGCAGCAGCGCTTCGAACACGAAGCGGCCGGGCAACTGGTCGCGCGGGGCGTCGGCCTGCTCGCGCACGGCGCGCGCCACCGAGAGCAGCTCCGACAGGCCGCGCACCAGCTCGCGGTTGCCGATCTTGCCGAGGTAGCTCTGGCGCGGCGCCTGCAGCGCGGCATGGTCGTCGCTCACGAACGCGGTCTGCCACAGTTGCATGGCGTGGTTGCGGGTCGGTTCCTCGCTTTCGGCGGAGAACAGCAGCATGGCGCCGTCGGGATAATGGGCGTAGCCATGCGCAATGAGCGGCTGGGCCAGGGTCTTGCTGATCATATTGTAGGTGAGCAAGACGTAGACGCCCTGCTCCACCCCGTAAAACACGTACAGCACGTCTTCGCCATTGGGCGAGATCACGCGCCGCTTGAATTGCAGGTCTTGCGGCATGTCGGCGAAGATCTTGGCTTCGCCGCTTTGCAGGATGTAGCCTTCGGGGAACACGATGCCGTGGTCTTCGGGCAGCTGGACGCAAGACGCGCCGACCGCGTCGACCCGGGTCACCTGCGCCGTGCGGCGGTTGAAGACCAGGTAGCGGAACACCGATTCGCGGTAGGGCTTGATGCGCAGCAGGATCAGCTCGCCCACGGCGGCGTAGGCGATGTCGCCATCGTTGAGCGACTGGTTGCGGTCCTCGACCGGCTCGGCGTAGATCCCCAGGCCGGTTTCGGTATTGTTTTCGATCTTGACCGTCAGGTCGCCGCCCACCGTTTCGACGAACAGGGTGTCGAGGATGTTGATATGCGGATGCTTGCCCAGCACGTGCTGCTCGCGCGTGGTCTGGGTCCACTCGAAATCGTGGGTCGGCGGCAGCGCAATGTCGCGCTCGCCGCGGTTGTCGATGTAGGTGGCCTGGCCGCCGGCTTCCAGTTGCCAGCGGAACACGCGTACATCGCTGATACGCTCGCCGATCTTGAAGGCGGCCAGCACCTTGCCCTGATGCACGCGCAACTGCACCAGTTGGGCGTTCTTGTAGTAGCTGTACAGTTCGCGAAATTCGGCCAGGAAGCGCGGCTGGTCCAGGAAGGTGTTTTCCAGCGCGAGCGGTTCGAGCTCAGCGTCGTCGCCGTCGGCGCGCAGGCGGTACAGGGCGAACACGTCCGCGACCTGGGTTTCCTGGCGCAAGCCCATGAACACCTTGTAGCCGAACAGCAGCACGTCGCCCACCAACACCAGGTCGCGCGCCACGCAATTGTTGTCGGTGCGGGCGCGGGTGCGCGCGCGCAACAGCATTTCCTGGCGGCCGAATTCGGCCAGGCGCGATTCGTTGAGCTGGGCCGCCTTCGCTTGCAGGGCCTTGCCATGCTCGCCCAGGCGGGCGCGCAGCAGGTCGAAACTGCTGGACTCGAGCGCGCCGTCGGAAGGATTGCCGGATGCGGCCGGCGCCGGTGCTGCGTGTGCGTCGCTCATGGACTTAATCCGCCTTGGCGTTGAGGAATGCAATCATTTCGGAATGGTTCGGCTGGGCCGCCAGCCAGTTGCGCATCTGCGCCAATTGTTCGTAGGCGGCGTCGCCAAAGCGCAGGCGCATGGCTTGTTCGGCGCGTTCGCGCGAGGCGGCGTGCTTGAGGTCGTTCTGCCAGCGCTCCGAGACGATGGCGTCGAGCTGGTCGTGCAGGCCCATGTCGAGCAGGCGCTCCCACTCGCCCTTGTCGAGCCAGAGCGCTTGCGCCATGGCGCTGTAGTCGAGGCGCAGCGGGTTGTCGTTGCTGACCTTGATGCGTGTCATCAGGCGCCTGGTGGCGGCGCACAGGCGCACCGGCTCGTTGACCTGGGAAATGTCGCCGGCGTACGCTGGCGCGGCCACCTGGGGCCGGCTCTTGCGCCAGCTCCGGTAGCGCTCGAGCTCCACCCAGGCGCCGTGGCAGTCGGCGCAACGCTCGGCCGGCAGGCCGCCTTCGATCTTCACGGGCGCAAAATGGCGGCTGCCGCATGCGGGACAAATCATGATGTCTCCTGAAAATGGTGAGTGCGGGCGGGCGCGCCCCGCCCTTCGGTTGCCTTAGTCGGCGCGCGGCGCGTTCAGCGCCGGCTGGAAGGTCGCCAGCAGGCTTTGCAGCGCTTGCTGCTGCTGCGTGGTGCCGTCGCGGCTGATCTTGGCCAGCAGGGCCGACACGGTCAGGTTCTGCAATTCGCCCGACGAGCTGCCCAGCGCGCCGATCAGGCCGCGGATGTCGCCCACCATGTCGCGCTCGCCGCTCAGGTGGTCCTTCAGGCCCACTTGCAAGGTGCGGCTCTTCTCGACGGTGGCGTCGATGCCCTTGCCGATCGACAGCGCCTTGACGAAGCGGTCGAAGTAATCGCCCTCGCCGCCGACGATGTCGATGCGGGCGTTTTGCAGCGCCTTGCCCAGCACTTCGGCCTGGTCCTTGGCGATCAGGGTTTGCGCATCGATGCCCTTGTTGATCTGCTGGTTGGTGATTTCGAGCTGCATGCGGAATTCTTCGTGCGCCCGGGTTTCCTCGCTCATGGCCGACATGGCTTCGAATTTCAGCGCCAGGCCCTTCGATTCGGCTTCGAAACGCGCCTGGATGACTTGCGCCTCGGCGTCGCCATGGGTGGCGGTGGCGGCGGCGTCGGCGCTCTTGACCGCAGCTTGCGCCAGGCCCATCTGCTCGATCCCGGCCGCTTCGGCCTGCATGCGCAGGCGCGTCGATTCGGCTTCGGCGGCGCCCTGCTTGAGGATCGCTTCGGACGAGGCGATCATCACCCTGGCGCTGGCCAGGCCCGGTGCGGCCAGTTCGGCTTCCTTGCCTTCGGCTTCGCGCTTTTGCGACTCGGCGTGGCGCTCGGCCACCTTCAGGGCGGCGTCGGCGGCGGTCAGGTCTTGCACGGCGCGGTGCTTGGCCGAGCGTTCCGACGCTTCGGCCGCCTTGACCGTCATGACCAGCTTTTCCTCGGCGGCGGCTTCAGCGGCGATGACGACCGACTTTTTAAGACGGTCGGCTTCGGCAATGGCGCGCACATCCTTGATCGCTTCTTCCTGCTCTGCCACCGTGCGTTCGACCACGATGCGCTCGCGCACCACGTCGGCAATGGCTTTCTTCTGGATTTCGATGGCTTTTTCCTTCTCGATGGTCTGCAGCGCGACTTCTTTTTCGCGGTCGACCACCTCAAGCTGGCGGGCGCGGGTGACGCGCTCTTCTTCGATCGCCACGGCGCGCTTGCGGTTGTTTTCGGCCACTTCCTTTTCGCGCGTGGTGTTTTCCTGCTGCACCATCACCGTTTGTTCCGACTGCAGGCGCGCCAGCTCCGACTTGGTGAATTCTTCCGACTGGATTTTTTGCGTTTCGGCCTGTTCGCGCGCCCGCACCGAGCTCACTTCGCGGCCCTGGCGCGATTCGGCGTCGGCCTGCTGGCGCTCGAGTTCGAGGATCGCTTCGCGGGTCTCGACGTCTTTCTTCTTGATGCGCATCTCTTCGTCGCGCTTGAGCTCGTTCGTGCGGATGTTTTCGATCGCGGTCAGCTCGGTGATCTTCTTGATGCCCTGGGCGTCGAGGATGTTATGGCCGTCGAGCTTGTCGAGCGGGGTTTGCTCGATGTAGTCGATGGCGGCGTCTTCCAGCACATAGCCGGACAGGTCGTCGCCGATCTGGCGGATGATATCGTCGCGGAAACGGTCGCGCGCCTGGTACAGATCGACGAAGTCCATCGCCTTGCCGACCGTCTTGAGCGCTTCGGCGAACTTGGCGGCGAACAGGTTTTCCAGGGTTTGCTGGTTCGATGCGCGCACGCAGCCGACCGCCTGGGCCACTTTCAGCACATCCTGGGTGGTCTTGTTGACGCGCAGGAAGAAGGTGACTTTGATGTCGGCGCGGATATTATCCTGGCAGATCAGGCCGTCCTTGCCGTGGCGATTGATTTCAATCGTCTTCAGCGAAATTTCCATCATCTCTTTTTTGTGGATGACCGGATAAACCATGCCGCCGGTGAAGGTGACTTCGGGCTCGGCGCGCAAGGTGTTGATGATCATGACGTGGCCCTGCTCGACCTTGTAGTAAAACTTCGAGAACAGCGCAAAACAGCCCAGAACGATGACGGTGATGATACCGATCGAGAGCAACAGAATGTCCATGATTTCTTTCAGGTTCTAAGTAAGTGTGACGAAATCATAAGAATTTAGGCGCACTTACTTAATGATTGGTCGTTAAAAAACGGCGGGTGCTGCTTGTACTTCGTACTGCTGGGTGGCCGGGTCGTAGGCGACGATGATGGCTTTGGCGCCCTTGGCCAGCGCATTCGGCACGGCGGCCCAGACCCGGATATTGATGCTCACGCCGTGGGAGTCGACATCGGCGCGCCCGAAACCCCGGTCCACGCTTTGGGTGGTGATACGGCAATCCTGGCCCACCAGGCTTTCGTTGGTGCGCGCGGCGTGCTTGACGAACAGCGCGCGCAAGGGTTGCAGCACGCGCGCGGCGACCGGAATCGACAAGCCGCCGGAAAACAACAGCACGGCGCAGCCGGCCAGCATGCGCAAGGTCTCGGTCGGCAGCCAGGTCAGCGCGTATTGATGCAGCAAGGCGGTCGAGAGCCAGGTGCAGAACACCAGCACGCTGGCCGCCACCGACAGCGGCACCCCGCCCAAGCCGAGCGCGACCACGTAGCCGGCCAGGGTGTGCAGGTCGGGCAAGTCGTGCAGGTCGTGCGCGCCGTGGCCATGGGCGACGTCGGTGTGCAAGTGGACCGAGTCGCCCACGTCGACCAGGCCGATGATCGACATCACCCAGTACACCAGCAGCACGGCCAGCAGCACCGTGGGGATGGAGGTCGGAAAACTGCTCAAAAGCTGCCAGAGAGTCATGCCAGGCGTTCCTTCTTGTCGAGGTTATTCATGGTGATGGTGGTGGGTCGCCGTCAGGCGCTTGTTGTTGTCTGGCAAAGTTTATCAGAGCGTCGTGCAACGATTCCTTGATTTTCCGCTTGTCGTCCACGGCCAGGCCGAAGCGCTCGGCCAGGATGTCGTAATCGGCGTCGCTGAGCGAGACGGTCAGGCGCGGTCGCACCGGTTTGCTGGTGCATGGCAAGCCGAGGATGGTGCGGATCTGGTCCGACGGCGACAGCTGGTTCCTGAACGCGGCGTAACGCACCGCGTCGATCACCTGTTTCTCGACGTCAAAAGCGACCTGGAGCGAGCGCAAGGCGGCGTCCGATCCTGTCCAGCGCGGGGAACTGCGTACCATCGCGCCTCCTCAAGCCGGCTTGTCGCCGCCGGCGTCGGCGGCGCGCTGACGCAGGCGCGCCATCACTTCGGCCGTGCGGTTCGAGGCCTGGCCGATGCCGGCCGCGGCCAGCTTGCGTTCGAGCGCCTTGTCGCCGAATTCGCCGTCGAGCGCATCGGCCGCCTGCATGCGGTCGGCGGTGTCCTGGTGGCGCTGCTTGATGCGTTCGAGCGACTCTTTCGCGCTCATCAGCTTCGAGCCGCCGCTGCCCATGCTGCTCGAAATGGTGGCCGTGGCGCGGTACACGCTCTCGGTGGTCTTGGCCATCGCCAGTTCGCGCTCATGGTCGCGCAGGACCGCTTCGGCGCCGCGAATCAAGTCTTTCAGGCGCGCGATGTGGCCGGCCAGGTCGTCGCGCACGGTCGTTTGCGCGGCCAGGGCGGTTTCGATATCGGCCACCTTGCCGGCCACTTCCTCGGCCAGCGCGGACTGGCTTTTCTGCAGCGCTTCCAGGGCCAGCCCTTCGTAGCGCTGCATCTCGCGTTGCAGGCGCTCGATCTCGCGCGTGGCCTGCATTTCCTTGGCCATGACGGCGGTCAGGTCCTGGCGCGCGGTGAGCACATGGGCCTTGGCTTCGATGATTTCCTGCTCGTAGATGCGGTTGGCGTTGCTATCGACGATGCTCTGGCCGATCGAATGCACGTCGCCGCGCAGCATGGTGAGGATTTTTGAAAAAACAGCCATGATGGACTCCTATTTTAAGAATTCAGAAAAGACGTCGAGGGCTTCAAACGCGTTGTCGGCGACCATCGCCACATCCGTTGCAATACTGTCGGCGCTGGCGTCGTGCGCCAGCGAGCCGAAAATGACATAGTGTTCGCCGACCCGTCCGAAGTTCGACAGCGGAATGGCCATGTTCAGGTCCATCATCGCTTCGAGCATCTCGTAGCGGCGTTCGGGGCGGATTTCGGCTTCGGTCCACAGGTAGCAGATGCACAGCACCTGGCTGGGGGTGGCGGTGATAAATACCGGCAACTCTTCCAGCCCTTCGATGGTCATACGCATGACGGGCACGCCGTCGGCCTGGTCCGGCGGCAGCAGGTTGCTGCTGACCCCGACCGAGCCGGGTCTGCGCAGCAGGGCCTGCTCAATTTCGAGCATCTGTTTCATTGCCATTTCCATCGTTTTGCTCCTTGCACGGTGCGGTGATTCAATCATCCCTGATGGGGTCTTAGACATATTATGTCCCAAGTATAAATACATGACATAAAATGTCAAGGCGCGCTGCAGCATGCGGTCAATTGCGGCCGGCGAGGTGCGGCACTGGCGGGCGTGCTTACTAAGCCTCGGAGACAGGGCGGCGACGATTGCGGCGAACTGCGAGTCAACCAGCTGGGCCAGTGTCATTCCGGGAAACGTATCTTGCGGTTCGCTGAAGCTGACGATTTCGGCGAGCACATAGGCGCGCCGCTGCGCGGCATCGAAGACAAGGTCGTCGGGCGGGAGCACATCGCACAGCGATTCGATTTTCCAGCTGTTGTAATGCAGTTCGTCCTGGTCGAAACGCAGGTTGCCAAACATGCCGTTGCGGTCGAAATACCAATAATCGTGCACGTCATCGTTGATATAGCGGCAGCCGAAGCCCGTATAGTTGTCGTTGACCACCTTGACGGTCGCCTCGCTCAGGATGTCGTCGAGATCGGTGCGGCCGCCCCATTTTGCGTAGACAAAATCGATCAGTCCCTGCCCCGCATGGCAGCTATACCACCGTTGGCCGGGATTGCGCAGGCGTTCCAGCACTGCGCCGACGGCATCGAGCGCGATGGTTTGCGAGTAGCTTTCGTCGTAATGTACATGCCTGAACGCGCCGCACTCCTGGTACAGCGATCTCAATTCGTCGGGAATGCGGATGTTCAACAGCGCTTCGAGCGCCGCAATCTCTTGCGCCGTATCCGGCGCGGCGAAAGCGAGATCGAAATGCTCGGGGTATTCGGTGTCGGCTGCAATTGCACGGGCGTTGAGGGCGATGATGTTATCGCGTGACGTCATGGGAGGCAATATCTTTTTGAAATAACCGATTGTAGACGATCGTGATAGTCGTCGATCACTCCGATCTCCTGCAGATGAGAGAGAAAGGGGAAATTGTGCTGCCAACGTGGGTCGGATTCAGTTGCAAATTCATGGACTAAGTGGGGCAGTTTTCAGTGCAACCATACAATCGAAACGTTGACACATAAAGGATGTCGCACTGACATGTCAATATGACCGGTTTGACACGCTTTGAACGCTCAAACGGGCTCCAACGCCGTCTTTTTGCCTGGCATGGAACTTGAATAAGGAATAGCAGGCGCCAATACATTGTAGCGCTGAGCCGGCCGGTGCTGTGCGTCGGTCAAAACAACAGACTCATCTTTTTGCGGAGAATAGTCATGAATCCTGGCATTTGAATGTGATCCGATTGATCTCTTTGTCTTTTTTCCTTATACATTGCAAAAACCGAAAGGAATTATCATGAACTACGAATTAGATCTCGCATTTACCAACGCGCAGTTGCAGACCATCTGGATCACAGGCACTAATGTTATCGTTGCCAAGCCTTCGGGCGGCAATTCGCCAAACGTTGCCTGGCAAGTGTTCAAACCTATGACCGCCAATTCGCTAACTTGGGAAGAGAATTACGGGGTATATGCCTCCACCGCGCAAGTGCAGAATGGCGCACAGCTGACGCAATTGTCATCGACCGGCATCCCGGCTGCGATGGAGACACTCTATACATTGCAAGCCGATGGCGCCATCAGCACTCCGGGCACTGGTGGCAGCGCGAATGCATTTGCCTTGCTGAATCAGTATCAAACAACCCAAGGATATATGACCGTAGGTCTATATCAGAATGCGACGGTGAACGGGACTCAGATCCTGGGTAATGCGGTATCGGCGGCTCCTGTTCTGTACCAAAGTACTGCTACCATGACACCTTATACCACGGTCTATATCTGGCTCGCATCCCAGGTGGTTAGCAATAGTGTGGTGACCCAAGTGACATCGCCGATGACAGAGGTGGTCTTTGGTGGTGGTAACAACACCGCCTCTCTCGCCTACGATTCGGCAACAGGTATGTTCATTGCTTCCTCGACGAATAACTCCAGCAAATTGGTGCTCACTCAACACGAAGCGTTGCTGTAACAATCGTGCTGGCGATTGTCTATCCACACGAAATTGCTGATTCGGATGGACTGGCAGGATAAGAGTGGCGGGTCCGACCGCTATTCTTATCCGGTTTTTAGCATGCAGCGAGCGGGAAGTCGCCATTCAGGGCCGCAAGTTGAGAAGCAATCCCCGCAACGTATTATTCATTCGTTGCACGGATAAGGAACATTTAGATCTTCTATTTCTATTGACTCTACGGAGAACGCGATGGCTAAATACATGACCCAGAAAATGAGTTCCGGCGTATTGCAGGCGACCACCTATTACCAAGCGCAAAGCGACCATCCATCCCATGGAGAATCAGGTGCATTCACACGTGCTGCCACCAGCGACTATGCCACAGTACATAATATCACCGTCGCGGAGGTTGAAGTCGGCACGTATAAATCAAACCAAGGAGTACCTACCGGAGGAAATACTAAAGAGATCTTTCCGTGAATTACCGCTGATTTTGGCGCAGCACTGAAAATCGTGCGACTCGGAAAGCGGCGCGGCAGCCAGGCAAGCCAATTTGATGCTCATATTGCAGTCCGGATTTGCCGTTCCCGGCAGTCCGGACGAAGCGCGGGCATCAGAACGCCACGATCCCGGGCTCCTTCAAATTCAAATGCAGGTCCTTACATGTATGCCTTGCACAAAATGTGCGAGTGCAATATATTGAAGCCATGAACCCGCACATCTCCCCTCTCCTTCGCACCCGCCCGGCACGCCACGCCGACGCCGGTCTGCGTGCGGGCGCAGGTGTTGCACGAATTATCCGAGCGGCTGCACGCGTCGCTCGCTTTCGTGTGCCAGTCGTCGGATAAATTTCAAGCGAGCACTTGGCGGCAATTCGCGAAGCGTTCCGCGCAAGTCTCACCCAGCTTTGCTCCCGACTTTATCGGAGCATTCCATGACTACCTCGTTTTCCCCATCGCACGACCACGCCACCGTCACGCCTCCGGCGCCTACCGCCGTACCTACCGCCGTACCCCAATACGCACTGCGCCTGAAGCAGCCCGCCTTCTGGAACACGCCCAATCCGGCGATGGAAGAGCGCCTGCTGGCCCACTGGCGCGCCACCGGCCAGCGCCAGCAGGTGGACGCCGAACGCCAGGGCCAGCCGCGCTACTGGCTGCTCGACGGCCCGCCCTACGCCAACGGTAACGCCCACTTCGGCCACCTGCTCAACAAAACGCTCAAGGACGTCCATGTCCGCTACGCCAGCGCGTGCGGTCACACGGTGACCTGGCGCGCGGGCTGGGATTGCCACGGACTGCCGCTCGAACTGGCGGTCGAAAAACGCCATGGCCCGCAAGCCAAGCAAGATGCGCTGCGCTTCATGCGCCAGTGCCGCGACGAAGCGACGCACTGGAAGGATCTGCAGGCCAGCGCCATGTCGCGCCTGGGCCTGATGGCCGAGATGGACCAGCCCTGGCTGACCATGGACCCGGCGCGCGAAGCGGCGTCGCTGTCGCTGCTGCAGGAGATGTGGCAGGCAGGCCTGCTGGTCGAACGCCACTCGCCGGTGCACTGGTGCCCCGCATGCCGCAGCGCGCTGGCCGCCAGCGAACTGGAAAAGACCAGCAAGGAGCGCATGGAGACCTTCTTCAGCGTGCCCTTCGCGCCGGCGTCGTGCGAGGCGATGGCGCGGCGCGCACGCGAACATGGCGCGGCCTGGCCGGACGGCCCGCTGCATCTGCTGTCGTGGACCACCACCCCATGGACCCTGTGGGCCAATGCCGGCTTCGGCCACCCGCAGGCGGGTGCGCTGAGCGTCGCCACGCTCGCCGGTGGCATGCGGGTGGTGCTCGCCGTGCGGGCGCGCGAGCGCTTGCTGCGCGATTATCCGGCCATGTTCAGCCATGCAGGCCATGAATTCGATGGTGCGCTGGACTTTGCCGGGCTGCGCGGCTTGTCGCTGGCCGCCGAAAGTCCCCTTACCGGGCTCGCCGCCCCCTTGCTGGCGGCGGATTTTGCCAGCGAGAGCGAGGGCTCCGGCTTTGTCCACCTGGCGCCGGCGTTCGGGCCGGACGACTTTGCGCTGCACGAAACCGACGGCGTGCGCCTCGACTGCCACGTGGGCAAGGATGGCCGCCTGATGGACGTCGGCGACGTGCCGATGCCGGCCGCGCTGCAGGGCGCCACGCTGGAAGTGGCGTCGCAGGTGTCGTGCGACCTGCTGGCCCAGGCCGGCCGGCTGGTCCACATGGAGCGCAAGAGCGTCGAAACGAATATGTGCTGGCGCCACAAGAAGGCCGTGTTCTACCGCGCCAGCGGGCAGTGGGCGCTGGACTTGCACAAGGGCTTCGATGGCTGCCCCGAGGGCCTGGCGCGGCGCGCGCTGGCCGCATTGGACGCCACCGTGTTCCTGCCGGACGAGAAAGCCCGTGCGCCGCTGGCCCTGATGATGTCCACGCGCCGCTTCTGGACCTTGTCGCGCGACCGCCTGTGGGGCGTGCCGCTGCCGTTCTTCCGGCATGAAGCGAGCGGCGAGCTGCATCCCGATACGGCCGCCATGTGGCGCGAACTGGTCGAGCGGGTGCGCACCGACGGGGTCGAGGCCTGGCAAGCGTTCGCGACACCGGCCGGCTACACCAAAAGCGCGCAGAGCGTCGATGTCTGGTTCGACGCCGGGGCGGCGTGGCACAGCGCGGCCGAGGAAGGCGGCGCCCAGGCCGACATGGTGGTCGAAGGCCAGGACCAGACGCGCGGCTGGTTTTTATCGTCGTTCCTCCTGCATGCCTTCAAAAGTCCCCTGCCACCGTTCAAAAAGGTAATGACCCATCGCTTCGTGGTCGATGAACAAGGGATGAAGTTTTCCAAGGAAAAGGGCACCGCGCCCGACAGCGGCGCGCTGTTCGCGCATTCGGGCGCCGATGTGTTCCGCCTGTGGGTGTGCAGCCAGGATGTGGGCGACGAAATGAAGTGGTCCGGCACATCGCTGAAACAGGCGACCCAGGACGCCAAGGACTGGCGCAGCTTCCTGCGCTTTCACCTGGCGAACATGGAAAACCAGGCCGACGCCGCGCGTCCGCCTGCGCTGCGTGAGCTCGACCGGCTGGCATTGCACAAACTGCAGGAAGCGCGCAGCCAATGGCATGCATGCATGGAGGGCGGGCGCTTCTACCAGGCGCTGAGCTGCCTTGCGCAGTTCCGCCAGTGGGCCAGTTCGGAGTGGTTCGAACTGTCCAAGCGCACCCTGTACTGCGCAAACGACGGCAGCGCCGACCTGGCGAGCGCGCAATGGGCGCTGCGCGAATCGTTTTTGCTGTGCGTGCAGATGCTGGCGACGGTGATGCCGTTCGCCTGCGAGGAAGCGTACCTGGCCTGGCCCGGCCACCCCCGGGTGTCACTGTTGCTGCACGCGCTGGCCGCACAGGATGCGCCGCCCGTCATGGATGCGGCGCTGCGCCAGGCCGAATCGATGCTGGCCTGGCGCCGCTCGCTGCAACCGCTGGTCGAACGCGCCCGCGCTCTGGTCGACAAGGGCACGCCGGTGTGCCTGGCGTTCGGGGCAAGTGCCGACCCGCTCAGCGAGGAGCAGTTGCGCGCCCTCTTCCCCGGTTGTTTCGTGCTGGCGGACGACAATGCGGATGCGCTCGACGCGTGGGAAGCGGGACCGGCCGGCGCTGCGGCGCCGGTTCGCGCCGGCAAGCCGGCCGTGCGTCCGCACCGGTGCGACCGTTGCCGCGATTATGTGAGGGCCGCACTGGACAATCAAGGCCTGTGCCATCAGTGCGCCGTCGAGGTGGCGCACTAGTGAGGCCCGAGTTGCGCGCCGCCGGCCAGCCGCAGCACGCCGGTCGATCCCAGCGCCAGCACGAAAACCCGGGCGGTGTTCAGCTATCTGCGCAGCGTCTGGGGCAAGCAGGTCATCGCCGGCCAGGCCGACCTGACCTGGAAGGATTCGATCGACATGGCCGAACGGGTGCGCGCCGATACCGGCAAGTACCCCGCGCTGATGGGCTACGACTTCATGAACTACGGCCTGACCGCGAATTGGGTTGAAGGCCGGCGCCAGACCGAGGAGGCGATCGCGTTTGCCGGCAAGGGCGGCCTGGTGACCTTCGCGTGGTACTGGCGCGACCCGGCGCTGCTCAAGACGCCCCAGGTGAACAACGCCAACTTCTATGCGCGCGAGAGCGATACCAGCAAAAACACCAATTTCATGATCCCCATGGCCAATGGTGCGCTGGACAAGAACAGCCCGGTCTACCAGCACATCAAAAGACTGTCCGACGCCGGCGTGACGGTATTGTGGCGGCCCTTGCACGAAGCGTCCGGCTACAAGGGCGATGGCTGGTTCTGGTGGGGGCGCACCCGCACAGACGGCGCGCCGCAGGCGTATGCCAATATCCTGTTATGGGCCACATGTTCGACCGCCTGGTACACAAGCATGGCCTGCATAACCTGATCTGGGTGTGGAACGGGCAGGACCCGGCATGGTATCCGGGCGACGACGTGGTCGACATCGTCAGTCACGATATTTACGACAACACCGACAACAAGACCTACGGCTCGCAGCTGCCCACCTACCAGCAGGCTGTGAGTGCGCCGAAGAAGCGCAAGCCGGTGGCACTGAGCGAGAACAGCTACATTCCCGATCCGGACAAGATCGCTGCGGAAAAGGCGTGGTGGCTGTGGTTCATGGTCTGGAACGATGGCGACGGGCCGGCCGGCGTTACCAGTCCGAACAACTTCTGGACCGGCGAGTACTACAACACCAATGCGCACAAGCAGAAAGTGTACAACCACCCCAACGTGATCACGCTGGACCGGTTGCCACGATTCTAAAATCAGTGCATGTCGGTCGCGTCGAGGAAGGCCTTGACCATCGCTTCGAGGCCGACGCGGTCGTCTTCGGTAAAGCGGTTCAACAGCGGGCTGTCGATGTCGAACACGCCGTACAGTTGGCCATCCTTTATCAGCGGGATGACGATTTCGGCATTCGAGGCGCTGTCGCATGCGATATGACCGTCGAACGCGTGCACGTCGGCGACCACGATGGTGCGGCGCTCCTGTGCGGAGGTGCCGCACACGCCCCGCCCAAGCGGAATGCGCGCGCACGCCACCTTGCCCTGGAATGGGCCGACCAGCAATTCCTGGGCGTCGCCCTTCTTGCCCGGACGGAGCAGGTAGAAGCCGGCCCAGTTCAGGTCCGCAATGGCGGAATACACCAGGGCGGAAAATTGCGAAGCGTTCGCGGTCAGATCGCGCTCGCCTTCGAGAATGCTGCTGACCTGACGCGCGAGCAAGGCGTAGTCGCCCGAGTTGTTGTCGATGATGTGCATACGGCTGCTTGCATGTGGAGTGAAGGATGGGCCGTATTGTACGCGTAGCCGCGCGGACGCGCTTCCCCAACCGCATCGGCGCCTTGCGCCGGCCGTCGCCTCCGCACGTTTCCTCAGCTCGCACCATCTTCGGTCACAAATGCATTTAACAGCTTGAAATGAAGCGATCTCAAGGCGGATAGCAAAAAGTACTTGGATTCATTTTGAAACTAAGTATAATCCAGTCATGCCTGAGAACCTCATACCCCCACCGCAGCACTACCCGAACGACGTCATTTGCACGGTCGACACAGTCCTGCTCACGCTCGCCGACGACGGCTTGTGCGTCGCCCTGCTCAAGCGCGAGCGCGAACCGTACAAGGGCGTGGCCGCCCTCCCCGGCGGCTACATCCACGCCGACAAGGACCTCGACGGCTACGGCGCCGCCCTGCGCGTGCTCAAGACCAAAACCGGCATCGACGTGCCCTATCTGGAACAACTGGCCGCGTTTACCGGCGCGGCGCGCGATCCGCGTGGCTGGTCGGTGTCGCTGGCGTATTACGCGCTGGTGCCGCACGCCGTCATCACGGCGGCGGGCCACCCCGGCGTGAAGCTGGTCGGCGTCGACCGCCTGCACACCCTGCCGTTCGACCACGGCGTGATCGTGGCGGCGGCTGTCGAGCGGCTGCGCAGCAAGAGCCAGTATTCGTCGCTGCCGTGCTTTTTGGTCGGTGAGCTGTTCACGCTCCCGCAACTGCAGCGCGTGTACGAAGCGCTGATGGGCGAAGCGCTGAACAAGGTAAGTTTTCGCCGCAAGATGGCCGAACTCGATGTACTCGAAGCGGCCGAGGGACAGATGGACACGTCGAGCCCCAGTCGCCCGGCGCAGTTGTATCGGCTGCGCCCGGAATTTCGCGACCGTCTGGGCCTGCTTAAGCGCGGCCTGTAAGCAACCAACCAAGGAGAATACGATCATGGCCATTATCGACAGGGTGAAGTGGGACGGCAGAGCGAGCCAGCTCGCATGGAAGTACCCCTCGCAGGAGTTGTCGACCGGGACGCAGCTGATCGTCAACGAGTCGCAAGTGGCCTTCGTGGTGCGCGACGGCGTGTACGAAGGGCCTTTCGGGGCCGGCCGACACACACTTTCGACCAGCAACCTGCCCCTGCTGCGCAAGCTGGTGGGCTTGCCGTTCGGCGGCCAATCGCCGTTTTCGGCCGAAGTCTGGTTCGTCAACCTGGCCAGCACGCTCGATGTGCGCTGGGGTACGCCCGATCCGATCCAGCTGCAGGATCCCAAATTCGGCATCATGGTGCCGGTGCGCGCGTTCGGGCAGTACGGCATCCGGATCGACGATCCCAAACTGTTCCTGATGTCGCTGGTGGGCACCGCGCGCAGCATGGACGCCGCCACCCTGGCCGAGTACTTCCGCGCCATGAACACCACCCGCATCAAAACGGCGATTGCCGGCGCGGTTGGCGAGAGCGGCGTCTCGGTGCTGGAAATCTCGACCCGGCTCGATGCGCTCTCGAACACCTTGAAGGGCGCGCTGGCGCCTGACATGGCCCTCTACGGCGTGGCGCTGACCGAATTTCACATCGAATCGATCAACGTGCCCGAGGCCGATCGCGCCGTGCAAACGCTCAAGGCGGCGCTGGCGCGGCGCGCCGAGATGAATATCGTCGGCTTCGACTACCAGCAGGAGCGCCGTTTCGACGTGCTGCAGACCGCCGCCGGCAATCAGGGCAGCGCCGGCACGGTGCTGGGCGCCGGCATGGGCCTGGCGCTGGGCGGCGCGCTTGGCGCGAGCATCGGCCAGATGAGCGAGACCATCGCACCCGCCGCCCACGGCGAGCGCATTGCCCTGCTGCGCGACCTGGCGGCGCTGCGCGAACAGAACATCCTGACCGACGCCGAATTCGACGCCGAGAAAAAGCGCATCCTGGCTTGATTCCCACATGACGCCGCACACCCTCCTTTGCCCCCAGTGCGGCAGCCCCTTGCCCCGGCAGGCGCTGTGGCGCATCGTCACCTGCACTTACTGCGGGGCGGACGTGACGCACAGTGAAGAGCTGGTGCACGCCGCCGATTTTCATGCGGCATACCTTCGCTCGCGCGCCGGCGACGCGGCCGCCGATATTGCCTGCGGCGGGCAGCACTACAACACCATCGCCCACTTGGGCGTCGGCGGCAGCGCAAGCGTGGCGCTGGCCAACCGCAGCGGCGCCGTGCCAAGGCGCGTGGTGCTGAAAATCGCCCACGCCGGCGCCCCGGCCGGCCAACTGGCGCGCGAAAAGGCCATCCTCGAGCAGTTACAGGCCGACGACCTGCCCGGCGCGGCCTACTTTACCCAGCGCCTGCCGCAAGCGGTTGCCGTGGGCAGCAGCGCCAGCGCGGATGGCCAGCCGCGCGACGTGCTGGTGCTGCGCCACCCCACCGGTTTCTGGGGCAGCCTGGCCGACGTGCGACTGGCCTACGGGCGCGCGATCGACGCGCGCCATGCGGTGTGGATGTGGCGCCGCGTGCTGGAAGTGCTGGCCTACGTTCACGCCGGAGGCTGGAGCCATGGCCGGCTCTCGCCCGAGCACCTGCTGGTGCATCCGGCCGACCATGGCGTGTTGATCATCGGCTGGTCCGGCGCAACCCGCAGGCACGATCGCGCCGCCCAGGCGCGCGACCTGGCGCAACTGGCCTGGGCCATGCGGGCGATGTTGTCCGACTGGTTCGACCCTGCGGGCGAGCCGGTTCTTTCAAGCGCCACGCCGGCCGCGCTGGTGTGGGTGCTGGAACGCGCCAGCCAGGACGCCGCATGGTGCGCGTCACTCGGCGCGGAAGGCATGCGCCGGGCCGTCGGCGGCGCGGCGAAAGACGCGTTCGGCCCGGCCAGATTCATCGATTTCAGTCCCACCCCGTCCAACTAAACCAATAAAGGAACCATCATGGGTCAAGGTAATTACTCCCACGCTGCGCACGCAGCCCTGGTCGCCGACCGCGCGTCGGCCTCCCGCTCCGAGGTGTTCACCCAGCGCGGATGCCACGCGCTGATGAACCCCAACGGCCTGAAAATGCGCGAATCGCGCGACAGCGTCGATCATCCCAACTCACTGGGCATCGTGTTCGCGCTCGACGTCACCGGCTCCATGGGCGACATTCCGCAAAGCCTGGCCACCAAAGAGCTGCCGACCTTCATGGCGCTGCTGGGCGCGGTCGGCGTACCCGATCCGCAACTGCTGTTCATGGCCATTGGCGACGCCACGTCCGATCGTGCGCCGCTGCAGATCGGCCAGTTCGAATCGACCGCGGAACTGATGGACCAGTGGCTCACGTGGAGCTACCTGGAAGGCGGCGGCGGTGGCAGCGGCGAAGAAAGCTACGAGCTGGCCTTCTATATGGTGGCGCAGCACACCGACATCGATTGCTGGGTCAAGCGGCGCAAAAAGGGCTACCTGTTCATCACCGGCGACGAGCTGCCTTACCCGGCGGTGTCGCGCCACCAGATCGGCAGCCTGGTGGGCGACACGCTCGACGAGGACGTGCCGATCGCCGAAGCGATTGCGGCGGCGGCCGAAACGTATCACGTGTTTTTCCTCATTCCCGACCTGGGCCGGCGCGGCCGCTGCGAAAAGCGCTGGCGCGAGCTGCTGGGCGACCATGTGATCTGCATGGAAGAACCGGGCGACGCCTGCGCGGTGGCCGCCGCCATCGTCGGCCTGACCGAGCGCGCCATTCCCGACATGGATACGCTGGTGTCCACCCTGTCGGCCAACGCCATCGAGCCGCAGCGCGTGTCGGCCATCGTGCGCGCCCTGCGTCCGTATGCGGACCTGCTCGATCCGGACGCCGCCAGCCGCGTGCACGTGCCGGCGGCGGGCACGCCGGCAACGCCGTCGGCGTGGTGGAAGCGCATGTTCGCGTAAGGATGCCCATGTCTTCGACCCGTCTGGTGTCCCTGCTGGGGCTTGGCTTTGGCGATTGCGGCAAGGGCCTGTTTACCGATTGCCTGTGCCGTCAATGGGGCGCGCATACGGTGGTACGCTTCAATGGCGGCGCCCAGGCCGGCCACAATGTGGTGTTGCCCGACGGGCGGCATCACACCTTCGCGCAGTTCGGGGCGGGCAGCTTCGTGCCGGGCACGGTCACCCTGCTCGCCTTTCCGGTGATCGTGCATCCGACCGCGCTGCTGGTGGAAGACGCCTACCTGCGCCGGGCGGGCGTGAATGACGCCCTGCGCCGCATCCTGATCGATGGCCGCTGCCGGGTCACCACGCCGTATCACCAGGCTGCGGGGCGCATGCGTGAATTGCAGCGCGGCGCACAGGCGCACGGCAGTTGCGGCGTGGGCGTGGGCGAGACGGCCGGCCACGGCATCGATCACCCTGACCAGATTGTCCATTATGCGGACCTGGCGCAGCCGGCGCTGGCAATGGCAAAACTGGAGATGATGCGGCGTACGCTGCGTGCGGGTTTTAGCGAGCGGTGTGCGGAGCCGGCCAATCAGGATGCCTATGCGGCCGAATTGTCGGTGCTGGACGATGCAAGCATGGCCGCGCGCTGGCTGGACCAGGTGGCGCAGCTGACGCGCCAGGCGCCGCCGGCATCGCGCGCGCAGGTCGCGCAGCGCCTGCACTTGCCGGGCTGCGTGCTGTTCGAAGGCGCGCAGGGCGTGCTGCTCGATGAATGGCGTGGTTTTCATCCGCATACGACGTGGAGCAGTATCGGCCCGGCGTCGGTGGAAGCGGTGGCGAGCGACGCGGGCCAGCATGGGCGGATCGAACATTTGGGCATCCTGCGCTCGTACATGACGCGCCATGGAAACGGCCCGCTGCCGACGCACGATGCGCGCCTCGATTACCTGCCCGAACCGCACAATGCCTCGGACGGCTGGCAAGGCCGCTTCCGGCGCGGGCATCCCGACGCGCTGTTGCTGCGCTACGCGCTGCAGGTTGCGGGGCCGCTCGACGGCCTGCTGGTGAGCCACCTCGATGTGTTCGGGCGCGAACCGCATCTGCGCTGGTGCAGCGGCTACGAGGACGATACTGCGGCTGACGACTTGTGCACGCGCGACCCGGTGTCGGGGCGGATCGAGGCCATCCTGCCCGGTGCGGCGCACGATCTGGCGCACCAGGAGCGGCTGGGCCACCTGCTGGCGCGCGCCAGGCCACACTATGCGGGCGCGCCGGTGGCGGATGCGTCAGCGTTCGTGGCGCAGCTCGAGGCGCTGACCGGCTTGCCGGTGCTGTTCGGATCGCACGGGCCGACGCACGCCACGATGCGGATGTTGAAACCGTTGTCAAAACCGCACCCGATGTTATAAAAATATATTCATTTATTGAAGGAAGGTTCTTTTGCTTGTATTGTTGAAAATACAAACCCGCGGTTTGGGCTTAACCTTCAAGCAAAGGCGCCATCTTGTCTACCAACCTACCCGAAGTGAGGCCGGCGATGTTTGCCGCTCCAATGATGCGGCTGTGGAGAAGTTTGAAGAGCTGGCGACAATTCTCGGTTGGCCCGGTCGCGCTCTTCTACCGTTTTGGCCGCCGCGTGCCGGTCTCGAACAACCGCCGCCGCCAGCCGCAGCGCATCAAGGCCGATTGCGCAAGCCCGCTCACGCCGCCGGACAGCGCCCTGTCAATCCATGCCGCCTATGAGAGCGAACGCGATGCGTCGACCGAAACGGCGCTGATCGTCGGCGTCGGCCCGGGGTATGGTTTCGAACTGGCGCGCCGCTTCGCCGCATCCGGCATGCGCGTGGCACTGGCCTCGCGCAACGCCGAGCGGCTCGACGACCTGGTCGATGAACTGAGCGCCGATGGCGGGCAGGTCAACGCCTACGGCTGCGACGCCACCGACGAACGCTCGGTGGCCGCTTTGCTGGCCACGGTAACGGCGGAACTGGGCGCGCCACACCTGGTGGTGTACGCGGTGCAGGGTTTTTGCCCGGGCACGGTGATGGGCACCGAAGTGCCGGCGTTCGAAGAAAGCTGGCGCCAGAACTGCCTGGGCGGCTTTATCGTGGCGCGGGCGGCGGCCCGGATGATGGTGCCGCTGGGGCGCGGCAGCATCATCCTCACCGGGTCGACCTCGTCGCTGATCGGGCGCGAAGACCACCTCAATCTGGCGGTCGGCAAATTTGGCCTGCGCGCGCTGGCGCAGGTGCTGGCGCGCGAGGTATGGCCATCCGGGATTCACGTGGCGCACGTGGTGATCGATGCGGACGTCAAGGATTCGGACGTGTTCGAGGCCGGCTATACCCAAGCGGAACCACGCCACCTGGCCGACGCGGTATTCGGCCTGCATCGCCAGCCGCGTACCGCGTGGACCAGTGAAATGGACTTCCGACCATGGAACGAGAAGTTCTGGCAGCATTGCTGACCCAAGCAGCCCGGCGCCGGCGCACCCTTGCGGTGCATTCCGTTTTAAAATGGTCCGGTGCCAACTCGAAACAAAGCGAAACAAGAAATGGAAAATCCCATCGGCGCAGCGCCGGAACGAAACCCAAGCGCCGACAAGGGCCGCCTCCTCGCCGAACGGCGCCGCCAGATCGTGGAACTGGTCGAAGCGCAGGAGCAGGTTACGGTCGAAGAATTGTCGGCCCGCTTCCGCATTTCGGTCGTCACCATCCGCAGCGACCTTAAGGCGCTGGAAGACGTTGGCGCCCTGGTGCGCACCCACGGCGGCGCGCTGGTGCAGCGCGATGGCGACGACCTGCCGATCAGCGTCAAGGAAAGCCAGCACCACGCCGAGAAGAAGCGCATCGCCGCCGCCGCCGCGCGCCTGATCGCCGACGGCGACACCATCATCCTCGATTCGGGCACCACCACGGCCGAAATCGCCAAGCTCATTCGCGGCATGAAGCTCAGCTCCATCAACGTGATCACCAATGCGCTCAATATCGCGGTCCTCCTGGCCAATGTGCAGCATGTGAACCTGATCATGCTGGGCGGGCAGCTGCGTTCGCGCTCGTATTCGCTGTCCGGCCCCCAGGCCGAAGCCTCGCTCGAGAACTTGCAGGCGGACCGCCTGTTCCTCGGCGTCGATTGCCTCGATCCCGAAATCGGCTTGATGACGCCATATCTGCTCGAAGCGCAGCTCAATGCGAAGATGATGAAGGTGTCGCGCCACGTGGTGGCGGTGGCCGATTCGTCAAAACTGATGCGCCGCACGCTGTCGGTGATCGCGCGCGTCGACGAGATCCACATGCTCATCACCGATCGCGGCGCCGACCAGCACGTGGTCGATACCCTGATCGAAAAAGGCGTCGAGGTCGTGCTGGCCTAGCAGCCTTGGCGGATGCCATCCCGCCGCCTGTCACGCATAAATACGTCCCATTTTCGCTTTTTCCTTGGTGGCAAACGAGGCGCCGAAAGGATTCGAAAATTGCCTTCTCTTTCGAGTAAATTGTCCGGGCGCTGATTAGGTCGATCTCAGCTCGATAGCGCGCTGCAACTGCTCCGCACGAGCGGGCGCGTCTGGCCAACCGTCCAGTAGGTCGGATGGGCTTTCCACGCAGCGCCCTGGCGCGCCGGTTTTCCGTTGACGAACAGGTTTTTTACGTCATTGAGCAGCGGCAAGGTTGAGGCGACATAGGTATGCGATGGAAAATCCTCGGGAATGAAGGACACCACGTTCTCGATATCCTTGATTTCCGCCTGCGGCTTGTCGCCGCATCCGACGCGCGGGTAAAAATGCACGTCCTGGGACAGTTGCAGCGCAAAGTCGAACGGTGACAGATACACCGTGGTGCGCTCGGCGACTTTCAGGTAGTTCTGGCCGTAGTGCATAAAGACGTCGCGATCGACGTCCGGCGCGGCGAGGATGATCTGGCCGAACGGTTTCTTTTCGCCGGGAAGGACCTGCATGCGCGAGATGACGCGCAGCAGCGGGCGATTGCCCATGCTGTGCGCAATAATATGGATTTTTCTCCCGCCGGCGGTGGCGCGCACCGTTTTCAAGAACGTTTCGAGGTGAATCTCGCTCGCGTCCGCAGTGGCTTCATCGTGCGTGTATTTACGATAGTTCTTGTTGGCGGCCCACGAGAAAAACATCATGTTATTCGGCGGGACATGCAGGTCGAAACCGAGTTGCGCGGCCCTGAGCGCGGCGTCTTCGAACGAATTGTTGTAGCCATGGATGAAAACCAGCAGGTAGCTGCTTTCGGGATTAACGGCCGCGCCCAGCTGGCTTTTGGCGAGCGCCATGAAACTGTCCTGGCTGTGAAACTCGATATTGCCGTCGCCAATGGCCAGGCGTGTATCGCGCGTGGAGAAAACACCTTGTTCACCGAGGGAGCCAGTCAAGCGCCCCTTCGGGATGGTGACGATCACCCGGCCGTAATGAACCCGCGCGGCGCGCTCGTCCAGGTAGGCGTTTTTTGCACTGTTGGGCATGCGCGAGGTGCCGTACAGAACCGGGTACTTGACTTCCTTATCGGTGTAGGCCGCCTTGACTTCGGGGACTGGCGGCGGTCGGTGGGTGTCAGGTACGGCGCAGGACGCCAACAACAATGACACGACGATAAGCGCGACAGCACGTTTCATGGAGGGCCTGTTAGTTTGATCGGATGACGGCGTCATTCGGTGTGCGAGTGGGCGGAGCCCATGCACCTGTCCATGACGATCCGGTCGCGTATCGAACCGTATCATGCCTGCAAAAGTATCGCTCAGAAACACCCGACCTCGTCGAACGCCACGCCTCAAGCAGAGCCAGAAGTCAGCCATAGACGCCCTGAACCCAGCCACAAGGGCTGACATACAATCGCAGCAATTCGATCAAGAGACGAAGCTCGCGATCCTGCATCCGCCGGCGACGCGCCGGCGGATGCATTCGCTTGCGGTGCGCGGCACCGCAAGCGACGTCTTTACACGTTGACGCCGAACGAGGACGCCAGGGGACCGAGGCCGCCGTTGAAGCCTTGGCCGACCGCGCGGAATTTCCAGTCGCCGGAATGACGGTAGATTTCGCCAAAAATCATGGCCGCTTCGGTCGAGCCATCTTCGGACAGGTCGAAACGCGCGATTTCATTATTGTTCGCGGCATTGACGCAGCGGATGAAAGCGTTCGACACCATGCCGAAGTTTTGCTTGCGCGCCGGTGCATCGTGGATGGTGACGCACACCGAAATCTTTTCGACATCGGCCGGTACGCGGCTCAGGTCGACCGTGACGCTCTCGTCGTCGCCATCGCCGTCGCCGGTGCGGTTGTCGCCCGAGTGAACCACGCTGCCATCAACCGATTTGAGGTTGTTATAAAAGATCATGTCGGTATCGGAGCGGACTTTGCCGTCGGATTTCAACATGAAGACGGTGCCGTCGAGGTCGAACTCGACACCGCTGGTCGAGCGGGCATCCCAGCCCAGACCGATTACCATTTTCGTCAGGCCGGGCGCTTCCTTGCTCAGGTTGACGTTGCCACCCTTGGTCAGACTAATTGCCATCTTCAATTCTCCTGTTTTAATGACTACACGAGCCTTCATTATAGGGGCTCGTACGGCATAACACAGGAGGCGCTGGCAAAAAAGGCAAGAGGCGCTGTCGGGCTTACTGCGCCTTGAGGTAATCGAGCAGGTCGAGGCGCTCGTCCTTATTGAGCGGCTGCAGCGTTTGCGCTCCATTGACGCGGACGACGGTGCCGTATTCGTGGCCGGCGTTGCTGTTGCCGGCGAGCGCGGTGTCGAACAGGAAGCCGTCGTAGCCGTCGCTGCGCAAGCCCACCTTGACGGGATCGAATTCGCGCGAGCCGGTGCGAAATTTGGCCGGCCGGCATTCGGCCTCTTTGTCGCCGACCGCGCATTGCGCCGGCAGCAGCAGGTCGTACAAGGTTGGCACCGAGCCGTTGTGCAGGTACGGGGACGTGGCCCAGATGCCGTTCAGCGCGCGTCCCTTGTAGGCGCGTAATGACGCGTACGGGTCGATGGTGGTGTCGATGGTGTAGTTGCCCTGCTTGTTGGACGGCTTGATCTCGTTGTCGGAATAGGCCTTATACATATTGTTCAGCCATTCGGCCCAGCGCTGCACGAACGACTTGTCGGGATCACGCGTCTCGAGCACGCTCATGGTGGCCTTGGTCAGCAGCGCGGCGATCGGGGCTTTTTTGTCGAGCAGGATATTGCCCACGTTCGCGCCCACGTATTCGTTGCGCAAGATGCCGGAGTAGCCGAGGTACCGGACGCTGTTGTCGGCCATGGTGGAATCGGTGCCCACTTCGTCGAGCCCGGACATGTGGGCGACGATACGGCGCGCCGGCGAGCGGCGATCGATGCTGGCGTGGCAGCTGGCGCAGTGCTGGTTGAACAGGCGCTCGCCGCGCAATACCCGGGCCGGGTCGATCGAGGCGGCGCCGAACACCTCGCGCGGCCACTGCGGCGATTGCAGCGACCCGAGATGGCTTTCGATCAGGCGCAGGTTTTCGATGTTGACGGAGGAGTCGAACTGGATTGCCTTTTGCATGAGACCTTTGCCAGAGAGCAGGGAGCCGAGTGAAAACGTGTCCTTTTCATGCCAGTTGAGGGTGCCGAAGACGCCGATCACTTCGCCGGCATTGCGGCCCAGCGGGCCAAGGCCGGCGTTGTTGCCCAGGCCGTTCCACTGCACCACGTCGTGCTGGGGAACGTCCCACAAGAAGGGGTAGCTGACGGGGGCGTCCGCGTCGATGAAGAACTCGGCCCGGAGCCAGTCGATGTCGTCTTGCGTGGTGGCCAGGCGCGCGATGATCTGGTCGCGCTGCACCGACGTCAGGGTCTCGCCTACCCCGGCCAGCGCATCGGCAATGCGGGCCGGGGAGTATCTGTTGCGCAGCACGGCTTCGAGTTGGTAGCGGTTGAGCAGGTGTTCCAGGGTCCGGTTGTAGATGCGGCCGAACGCGTCCAGCCGCGCGTAGCCATACGCGGTCGGGCTATTGTTGATGAGGTTGTAGCTCTGGAGGCGCAGGGTATAGACGCCGATGTCGCCGATAACGTCGGCGGCGCTGGCGTAGGCGCCGCGCGCCAGCACCTCCTTGACGAAGCGCTGCTGCACGGCCGGCTCGTCGCGCACCGCCTTCATCGACGCGGTCAGGGCCTGGAGGAAGCCGACCATGTCGGCGCCGCCGGGTCCGCCGTCGATGCGCATTGCCAGGCCGCGGTAATTGATCTGCGCCGTGTGGCAGGCGGCGCAGGTCAGGCCCACGTAGTCCTTGTTCAGATAGCCGTCCTTGACAAAGCCGACCGGCAACGCGTCGGGATTGGATGGCGTGGCGCGTTGCGGCAGGTAGCGGAAGCGATTCATGTGCTCGCTGGAGCGGAACAGGCCCGTGGTGCCCGGCTGTTCGAGCGCCATGAAAAAGTCGTACGGCAGCAGGTTCGAGCCTTGCGTGATGGTGTAGAACCACAGGCTGTCCTGGGGCTTCCAGTTCTGGTCGAGATAGGCCACCCTGGTGAAGCTGTCGCCGAACAGGTCCTCGGTGACCAGGGCCGCGCCGCGCCCGGGGTCGGCATCGGACTTCTGCTGGTGGTGGAACAGCGCCACGATGAGCGGCGGGACGACCAGCACCAGTATGAGGATGAGCACGATGCCAAGCAGCCAGTGTTTGAGTAAGCGGCGAACCATGATCGAGTACCCCCGTGTGATTGGCGTATGTACTGAGCGAAAGCTCATTCACGGTACCCGCCAAACGAGCCCGGCAATACTGTCGAATCGACCAGTTCAAGCTTTTCCGGGTTTGTGCACACGACGCCGGCGGCGCCCTGAGACCAGGTGTTATTTGCGCGGCGTGGCGCGCAGCAAGGTCCCGGCGGCGTTGTCTTCGAAACGGCCGGCTTCTTCGATATAGCCCTGCACCGTGCCATCGTGGCGCCAGCCGCCCTGCCGTTTGATGTCGCGGAAATTGGCGCCGGCGCGGTGCGCGCTGGTGGCCATGCCGCGCCGCAGGCTGTGGCTGGACAGGTCGGGCACGTAGTCGAGGCCGGCGAGGCGCGCGCATTGTTCGAGGATGGTGTTGACGCTGCCTTCATGCAGGGCGGCCATGGATACCTCGCCCCATTGGCTGATCGGGCGAAACACCGGGCCGCTGACGATGGCGGCGAGCGCCAGCCAGTTGCGCAGCGCGCTGGCCGGACAGCAGGCGCCGTCGCCGTAGGGAATCGCCTTGACGATGCCCTCCCCCATCTGGTCGGTCTTCGAGCGCGGCAGGGTAATCGTGATGCCCTCGGTTTGCCAGCCGAGGTGGCTTACTTCGATGGCGACCAGCTCGCTGCGGCGCAAGCCGCCGAAAAATCCGATTTGCAACAGGGCGTTGTCGCGCGCGGCTTTCAAGGTTGCCAGGCTGGCGAGCTGGCCGACGATGCGTTCCAGGTCTTCGACCGGCAGCGCTTTGGCTTTTTTCTTGGGCTTGCCGTTGGTGCGCGCAATGCCGGCCAGGGTTTTGCGCACCGTGGGCGTGGACGCCGGGTCGGCAAAACCCTGATGCACGTGCCACTGCGACAGCGCGGTCAGACGCAAGGCCAGGGTGCGCGGGTTGAGCGAGGCGGCAAACGCCAGCAGGTAGCGAATCATGGTGGGCTCGTCGGCGGGCAAGGCGCCGCCCCACGTGAGGAAGTGCTTGATGGCCGAGCGGTAGGCGCGGCGCGTGTTGTCGGAGGTCGCGGCGGCCAGGAAGGCGCGGTGCTGCGCGTTCAGCTCGGCGTCGAAAGGCGTAATGGCGTTACGCGGCGGGGTGAGGGCATTGGCGGACACTGCTGGAACGAGAGCGAATTCATCAGACATGGCGAGACGCGGCAAAACGCGGTTTGTAACGGGCATTACGCAGGATACCACGGCGGGATCGCGGATAGGTCGCGATAACATCTCTTATCGTGACTAACGATTGCGCATTTTTCAAGCCAATTTTATCGTAATATTGTATGATATTACGTAATACGTAATACGTAATCCTATTCAGGAGTTCCAAAATGGCACGTGCCGGCATCCTCTATTCTCATGTTGCAGCTGCCGCTGCCGGTCTCGCCGCCGATAACAAGAACCCCACCGTGGATACGGTTCGTGAAGCGCTGGGCGGCACCGGCAGCAAGAGCACGATCGCCCCCATGCTCAAGCGCTGGAAGGAAGAGCATCAGCAAACGCCCTCGCCCGCCGGTCCCGGCGTGCCGCCTGGCTTGTTGCAAGCGGTAAAAGGCGTGTATGAGTCGATCAAGACCGATTTTCAGCAGGATCTGGACGTCGAAAAGCTCGCCCACGCCGCCGGGCAGCGCCAGCTGGCCGATGAACTCGAAAAATCGCGCTTGCAGCAGGCCGCGCTTGAGCAGCGCGTCAATACACTCGACAGCGAGCTGGCCAGCGCCAACACCACCATCGCGCACATGCACCAGGCCAATCACCTGTTGACGGTCGACCTGGCCGGCGCCCGCAGCGAACAGGCCGGCCTGCAGCAGCGCCTGTCCGATCGCGCCGCGGAAGTGGCCGCGCTCAACGCCCAGCTGACCCAGGCGCGCGCCCAGTTCGACCATTACCATGAGGCCAGCGCCACCCAGCGCGCCGAGGAGCGCCAGGGCTTCGAGCAGCGCGCCGCGCTGGTCGAGCGCGAATTGGTGACCTTGCGCCAGCAGTTGCTCCACCACAAAGGCCAGGCATCCCAGTTTGCGGGCCAGTTATCCCAGGCGGGTAGCGAAAACGCTCGCCTGCATCAGGCTGCCGAAGCGGCGCAGGGTGACGCTGCCCGTGAACGCAGCGCGGCCGAGCGCACGGCGTTCCAGGCCTCGGCCCTCTCGGCCCAGCTCGATAAATTGCAGGCGCGGCACGACGCCATGCAGGTGCAAGTAAATGAAAGCAAGATTGCCCTGGCAGTCAGGGCGCGCGAGTCGGAGATCATGGCGTCGCGCCTGGCGCAAGCCGACAGCGAAGCGCACGCCGGTGCGCAGGAAAAGCAGGCGCTGATGCGTGCAGTGACGGTGCTCGAAACCGAGCTGCGCCAGGAGCGGGAACTGGCCCGCCAGCGCGACCTGGCGCCGCCCGCGTCAAGCCAGCCCGGCCCCTGATCGCCGCCCGCGACAGAGGCTATCTCAAAACGGGGGAGCGTTCAACGATTGCCACGGCGTGCAGCCTCGACTGCTGTCAGACCTCTTCCCAGTTGTTGATGGCGACCACGGCATTTCCTACTTGTTTCAAATGACGCGCATGTGGCGCCGGACCACGCACCGTGCGGGGCGTTGCCGACGGCATCGGCGCGTGTTCAGCGCGATGCTTCTTCGGGATCTTAAACACGCTAACCTCTTGTACCAGATTGCTCGCTTGATCCTCCAGCGACCCGGCGGCGGCTGCGGCCTCCTCGACCAGCGCGGCATTTTGCTGTGTTACCTCATCCATTTGACAGATGGCTTGGTTGATCTGCTCGATGCCTAAGGTTTGCTCCTGGCTCGCTGCCATGATCGCACCCATCATGTCCGTCACGCTCTCAATGCTGCTGACAATGGCGTGCATGGTCAATCCTGCCTGGTCAACCAGCTTGGCGCCAATCTCGACTTTTTCGACAGAGTCACCAATTAATGTCTTGATTTCTTTGGCAGCGGCGGCCGAGCGTTGCGCCAGGTTGCGCACTTCGCTCGCGACTACCGCAAAACCTCGGCCCTGTTCACCTGCCCTGGCCGCCTCGACAGCGGCGTTCAGGGCCAGGATGTTGGTTTGAAATGCGATGCCGTCGATCACGCCGATAATATCGACGATCTTTTTCGACGACGCGTTAATTGCCCCCATGGTGTCGATCACCTGTGAGACGACTACGCCGCCCTTTGTCGCAATTTCGGACGCGGACACAGCCAATTGATTGGCTTGGCGCGCATTGTCGGCGTTCTGTTTCACGGTACTGGTGAGCTCTTCCATCGACGACGCAGTCTCTTCGAGCGAGTTGGCCTGTTGTTCCGTGCGCGACGACAGGTCGAGGTTGCCGGCGGCTATCTGGGAGGAAGCGGTGGCGATGGTGTCGCTCGACTGCCTGACTTCGCCGATCGTTTGCGCCAATTTTAGTTGCATTTCTTTCATCGCATTTAACAGGCTGCGATGGTCGCTTTTCTTTGTGGCAACTGCAACGGTCAAGTCGCCGGCAGCGATACCTCGCACGATCTGTGTGGCGTAGTCGGGTTCGCCGCCAATGTCGCGATAGATGTTGCGTATCAGTAAAAAACCAGCCAACGCCGCTAACAGTATGCCTGATGCAATCGCAATAATCATGCTGTTGCGCAATGCAAGATAACGGGCGCCCGATTGTCTATATTCCTTTTTTGCCTCGTCGACCTGAAGCATGCGTAGCCTGTCAATGCCTTCTCTGACAGCGGGAAGCAAGGTTTGGAATTGCTCCTGCAACTGTTTGGCATCCTCGATTTTTCCTTCTCGCAAGGCGCCGATTGCGGGAAACAAGCCTTCCTTGACCATTTTCGTTCGGTCTACGGCAAATTTTTTCGCCAGCACACTCTCGTCCGGCGTCAGATACGTCGCCATGTACTGGCCCCAAGTCTTGTTGATCTCTTCGGCATTTTTTTCGATGAGATCAGACTTGGCCTTGATATTCGATGCAATCGGGTCCAGTAGCGCCTGCGCCAACGCCAACCGGTTTCGCAACAATAAGCTCTCGATTCGCGTGACCTGTTCCAGGGCCACCGTGCGATCCTCGTAGACGGTCTTCAATCCTTCGTTGGCCTTGTTTATTCCGTACAGGCCCAACAGCCCGACGCCGATGGACAATAGGGCGAGAAAGACGACGACACCGCTTAAGCGTGCCTTGATTGTCATTTTCATTCCTGGCTTCCTGACTAAAAACTATTCGGGTGGGTTGTCTTCTGGGGGCCTCGATAAACCGTAGCGAGCGGCGCAAGTGTCCTCGCGGACGCGCATGTCCGAGAAGCGCAGCCGTACGAAGGTACGGTGAGCATCGCAGGGCAAGAATCGCTTCGCGCAGTAGGTTTTTCGAGGTCCCCTTTTGCTACGCAGCCAAGTCTGTCTTGGTCGTCCTATATTCAGGGCGACAGAGTACGATGTGCAGAAACAATATCAATTCGATTTTTACGAATAGTCCGGCGAGGATCAGATCAGGCCCTGAGAAGTGCCATGGACACCCTATTCAAGGGCTAATCGCAACAAGGATGGGGTTGCGTTTGCGCTGAGAATGGAGCAAATGGAGAAACAACAAAATATGGTGGCAGAAACGAGGTTATACCTGCAGTTAACCTGGCGCAACCAGTAGTTTCTAATAGGGTGTTGATTTAGAGCGCCTAACAAAACCTCTCGACGTACCTCCAACCCGTCAGGGTCGCACGATCGTTGATGCGCGGCCGCCCACCTTTCGGCGATCTACTGTGAGTTGGAAGATGAGCTTCTATAAGCGACCAAAGGTCTTCGGGACGAAGGGCTTGGGCCATGGCATCGGCCTGTCTGCGAATACGGCCGTCATCTTAGCGCGGACCGCGGGCACGTACGACAGTTTTCGCCCCAAAGCAGCCAATGGGAAATCGCGCCGCATCAAGATTTTTCGGTAAACGCCACGTGCAGGAAGCATTTCCTGGGCTGGCGAGTTCATCTGGTTCTTGCCGTGATACTGCTATCGGAGCGCGACGCGAAAGCATCGTCTGCGCTGCGCCGGTCACAGCAGTTGGCATTCCCGCCAAGCTAGCCGATAGTAGCCCGGCGCACCAAGGCCTCGCGAAAATCCCGCAGCTTGCGCAATTCCAGCACTTCCACGATCGGTGCCTTGGTTTCCTCTAGGGTCGGAATCATGGCGGGACGGATGTCCTCAAGCTGGATGAGGTGGTAGCCGTATTGCGTCCTGACGGGATGCGGCGTAATTTCCCCCTTGCCCAGCGCAACCAGCGCCTGCGCGAACTCGGCCACAAAACTTACGGGACTCGTCCAACCGAGCTGGCCGCCCTTGGTGGCGGACGCATCCTTCGAATGGGCTCGCGCCAAGTCCGAAAACTGGGCGCCGCCGCGGATGCTAGCGAGCAGCGCCGTGGCATCGGACTCGCTGGGGACCAAGATATGGCGCACCTGGTATTCGGTATCTCCCTTGCGCGTCTTCATGCGCACATATTCAGCCTGGATCTCGGCGTCCGTAACGGGATTCTGGCGCACGTACTCGCCCAGCATGGCGTTTACAATGATCAACTCGGTGGCGTTGTCCAAGGCGAATTGGATTTTCGTGCGCATGGCGAATCGATCATCCACGTCTGACGGCGCCAGCGGAGATGCACTGCCAGCCATGTCGGCCTTGATTCGCTGGAAGTCGGCCCGGACATCGGTTTCCTTAGTCGGATGATTCTTGATAGTCTCGGCCAGGATGTTCGTACTGATACGCTGCGCGATCTGGTTCAAGCGTGCCAAGATGTCCGGGCGTCGTGCGAATCCTTGTTTGTCAGCTTCTTGGCGCAGCACTTCGGTGGCGATTAGGGTTAACTTGATCGATTCCCGTAATTGAGGAGTATCGGCGGGGGCTCCTTCGGCAAGGGCTTGTGCGACCTTCAGGTCCGCCTTGGTCTGGGTGATCGGCTTGCCGTTGACAGCGGCGACATGCTGCGCCGACGCCGAGACATGTATTGCAAAAACAAGTGCAGCCACGACCAGAACAGATTTCGGCATGGGTGGGACATCCTTTCATTAAGACTGTCATAGCGAAGACCTTATGCCCGTGGGGCGTGCGTTTCCTCAATTGCTATCATTCAAATTCTCGTCGTGTTCGTCAGCGGCGGCATGTGTTTGCGATTGGCCGAAAGCGGCAGGTCGCAGTTGCTTAGTGTACGCCGTTGTTGCTCTCAGGGCAAATGGTGGGTTTTGTTAGGCACTCTTAATCGCCGTGCCCGTCAACTGTTCACGGACGGCAAACGTTGTTCACTCCCCCCCCACTGTCGTCCGTCAAAACGAACCAGGACATCGATCAACATGAAGAACCGCTTGACCAAATTGGGGCTCATAGTCCTTGCCCTCGCCATGGCGATTACGCTGGCGCTCCTGTCGGCATTTGTCGAGCGCACGGGCCCCCAACTGGCGCAGTACGGCAATCTGTGTGGACCAGCCGCTACGGATCCCTGCTACAAACCCGTGTTAAAGGGCGGCTTCCCGGTCGCATACCTGTTTGACGCACCGGGGGTATCCCGGGAGCGCCAGCTCGCGTTCGTCGAGGACAATCTGTCCCTGGCGGGCCTGATCCTCGACGTCGTTGTTTACTTCGTCACCCTGTTGATCGCTCTGGCCGTTGCACGGGGACGATCACTGATCACGGATTGTCCTTAACCCGGTTTTCCGTTCCGCTGCACCTCAGCCCCCTACTGGGCGGCAGCATCCCGGTTGGGGATCTCCAGCCCTTTCGCCACCGCCGGCCGCGCCGCGAAGTGCTCCACCGCGCGCGTCACATGCGGAAAATCGGCGATGCCGACCAGGTCGCCCGCTTCGTAAAACCCGACCAGGTTGCGCACCCACGGCAAGATCGCGATATCGGCGATGGTGTAGGTCTCGCCCATGATCCAGGTGCGCTGCGCCAACCGTTCGTTGAGCACGCCGAGCAGGCGCTTCGATTCGGCCACATAGCGGTCGCGCGGGCGCTTGTCCTCGTAGTCCTTGCCGGCGAACTTGTGGAAGAAACCGAGCTGGCCGAACATCGGGCCGATGCCGCCCATCTGGAACATCACCCACTGAATGGTCTCGTAACGTCCAGCCGCGTCAAGCGGCAGGAACTGGCCGGTTTTCTCGGCCAGGTAGATCAGGATCGCGCCCGATTCGAACAGCGCCAGTGGTTTGCCGTCCGGGCCATTCGGATCGATGATCGCCGGGATCTTGTTGTTCGGGTTGAGCGACATGAATTCGGGTGTGAGCTGATCGTTGTGATCGAAGCGCACAAGGTGCGGCTCGTATGCCAGCGCGGTTTCTTCGAGCATGATCGATACCTTCACGCCATTCGGCGTTGGCAGCGAATACAGCTGGATACGCTCGGGATGAGCGGCAGGCCACTTTTTGGTAATCGGGAAGGTCGACAGGTCGTTCATAGCTCACTCCTTGAAAGCGGGTCTGGGGACGTCCCTCGTGGGGACATCCGGCCCGACAACATAGCAGAAAATTTATGTTTGCTGTTTTTGCTCCCTCCCCGGTTGCGCCCTCTCCGCACGCCAGGCGATCACCAGCGCCGCCGCCAGCAACGCGCATGCGAGCGCGAACGTCCTGTGCATGCCCGCCGCCACCGCCTCGGACGACGCAGCAACCGTGTCCGTCCCGGCGCCGAACGCGAACACGGCCCCCATCAGCGACGCGCCGGTGACCAGCCCCAGGTTGCGCGCCAGGTTCAGCATGCTCGCGACCACCCCGCGCTGGTGGGGGTCCGCCGTGTCCATCAGCGCCGTATTGTTCGCCGCCTGGAACAGCGCATAGCCGAGCGTCAGCACCACCAGCGGCGCAACATAGCCCGGCACGCCGCTCGAAACAGGCAGCAGCGCGAACGGCACGCTCGCGCCCAGCATCAGCGCCAGGCCGGCGATGGCGACGCCCGCCGTGCCGGTGCGCTCGACCAGGCGCCCGGCCGGCACGCCCGACAAGGCCGCCACCAGCGGCCCGGCCGACAGCACCAGGCCGACGGCGGCCGGCGCCAGCCCCAGTGCGCGCGACAGATAAAACGGCCCCACCACCAGGGTCGCCATCATCACCGTCGACACCAGCGCCGTCGTGCCCAGGCGCGCGCCAAGCAGCCGGTCGCGCAGCAGCGCCAGCGGGATCAGTGGCGACGCCGCTTTTGCGCCGGCCCGCACGAACAGGCAAGCCCCCACGGCTGCGGCCAGCAACAAGGCCAGGTTCGGCGCGCCGAAGCGGCCGCCGACCGTCATGGCCAGCGCATACGCGCCCAGCGTCAGCGCCAGAAACAGCGTGCCGATGGCGTCAAAACCGGTCCGCTCGCCGTCCAGGCGCGCCACATCGGCCGGCAAGCCCCGGTACGCCAGCAGCCACGTCGCGATCCCGAGCGGCGCGGTGATGAAGAACAAGGCGCGCCAGCCGGCGGCGCCGATCAGCACCCCGCCCAGGGTCGGCCCCAGTGCGGTGCCGACGGCGGACATGGTTCCCAGCAGGCCCATGACGCTGCCGCTGCCCCCTTTCGATGCGGCGCCGGCGGCAAAGCTCATGGTCAGCCCCATCATCGCCGCCGCGCCGAGGCCCTGCAACGCGCGCGCGGCGATCAACCACGGCAGCGTCGGCGCCAGCCCGCACAGGATGGACGCCGCCGTGAACAGCGCAATGCCGGCCAACAGCAGCCGGCGCCGTCCGGTCAGGTCGCCGAGCCGGCCGACGCCGACGATCAGCGTGGTAATGGCCAGCAGGTACGCCAGCACGATCCACTGCGCCTGCCCGAAGCGCACCCCGAAGGCCTGCGCCAGCGCCGGCAAGCCGACGTTGGCAATGCTGGTGCCGAGCGACGAGAGCAGCATCGACAGCGCCAGCGCCCCCGCCAGCGCGCGCGGCCGGTTCACGTGAGCAGCCATACCGCTTCGCACGCCGCAAGGCGGCCTTTGAAGCCGCCCGCCACCTCCGCCTTGTCCAGCAGCGTGACCGCATACGCATGGCCGTAGCGCTGCCGCACTTCGTCGTCGCCGACCGAGAATGGCGGCCCGGCCATGAGCGCCTGGTCGTACTGGTAGCAGATCAGCAGTTGCGGCGCCCGCGCCGCCAGTGCGCCGACGTGGGCCGCATAGCGCGCGCGCATCGCTTCCGGCAGCGCGACCAGCGCCGCCCGGTCGTAGACCGCGTCGACCGCGCCGAGCATGCTGGCCGACAGCGCAAACAGGTCGCCCACGAAGATATCGATGCCCGGCGCGCGATAGTGCAGCAGCTCCGCGGCGACGCTGACGTCCGGCGCGACGCCCAGGTCGGCAAACAACTGGTCGACGGCGAGCTGGCTCAGTTCGACGCCTGACACGCGATAACCTTGGGCAAGCAGCCAGTGCACGTCGAGCGACTTGCCGCACAAGGGCACGAACACCCGGCTGCCCGGCGCCAGCTCCAGCCGCCCGATATGCGCCACCATCAGCGGATTGGCGGCGCCCTCATGGAAACCGATCTCGTTGCTTGCCCACTTGCGATGCCAGAAGTCCCTGTCCATATCGATCATCCTCGGTTAAAGGCGCCGACGGCCGGCACCCAAACCCAGTCTAACCGGCCGCCACCCATGGCGGAAGACGCACCGGTTGCACTATATTGCTGCACCAGACGCCACACCAGGGCTGAACTGCGCTATCGTAAGCGCATGTCCCTGCCCGACCTGAACCTGTTGATTACCCTCGACGCGCTGCTGGCCGAAGGCAGCGTGGCCGGTGCCGCCCGCCGTTTGCACCTGAGCCCCTCGGCCATGAGCCGCGCGCTGGCGCGCCTGCGCGAAGCCACCGGCGACCCCTTGCTGGTGCGCGCCGGGCGCGCTCTGGTGCCCACGCCACGCGCCATCGCCCTGCGCCAGCAGGTCGGCGATCTGGTACACGACAGCGTGGCCGTGCTGCGTCCTGTCGACAAGCTCGACCTGGCGCAGCTTGCGCGCACGTTCACCATCCGCACCAGGGAAGGGTTTGTGGAAAATTTTGGCGCACAACTCATCGAGCGCGTGCGCGCCGAAGCGCCCGGCGTGCGCCTGCGTTTCGTGCCCAAGCCCGACAAGGACAGCACGGGCCTGCGCGACGGCAGCGTCGACCTGGAAACCGGCGTCATCGGCAAGTCGACCGGCCCGGAAGTGCGCACGCAAGCCCTGTTCCGCGACCGTTTCGTGGCCGTCATGCGCGCCGGCCATGCGCTGGCCGCGGACGCAATCACGCCCGCCAGCTATGCGGCCGGGGAGCACATCGGCGTATCGCGCCAGGGCGGCGAGAAAGGCCCGCTCGATGACGCCTTGCTCGCGCTAGGCCTGGAACGCGCGATCGTGGTCACGGTGGCCGGCTTCTCGCCCGCGCTGGCGCTGGCCCGCGAAAGCGATCTGATCGCCACCGTCCCGGAACGCCACACCGGCCTGCTGCGCGATGGCATGCACAGTGTCGCCCTGCCCTTTCCGATGCCCGAATTTACCGTGTCGATGCTGTGGCATCCACGGCTCGATGCCGATCCGGCCCACCGCTGGCTACGCGGCCACATGCGGGCGGCCTGCTGCGCCGAGCGGGGCTGAGCTGAGTTGAGCGCATCTATAATGCTGGTCACGATCCGCTTTCGCCCGCATTTGCCAGCCATGACCCTCAAACAGCACATCAACACACTTGCGAACGGCCAACCGTACCGTCACGCCTTGTTTTACAAGCTTCCCGGCGGCCTGCGTTTTTGCATGGCCGAAGGGGAACACTTTGCCCGCGTCCTGACGGCTGTGCGCAAGGGCAGCATCGTCTGTGAAGACGTGTTCGCCGACGCCGACACTATCCTCGTGCACCTGCAAAACTACGCCACGCCCAACCGGTTCGACATGCGCTTCACGCTCAAGCAGCTCGCCATGGCCGGCATCGCCATTCCGCGTGCGCGCGAAATCTGGGCCGAACCGGTCCCGCGCCAGGAACCGGACGACGATGAGAGCTGGTGCCTCAATGCGCTGTTCGAGCTGCCCAAGTCGTGCCTGGCGAGCCTGCTGTGGTGCGCGTTTGCCGCCGACTTCGGGGAGTTGCGTCCCAACCCCCATTGCCAGGTCTACCTGATCAACCCGGCATCGGGGCTCATGGTCCATCCCTACGACGACCGGGGAATGGACGTGGTCGGGACCAACCGCGAGGCGCTGCGACAGCTGTACAGCACGCACTACGCCTGGCTGCTCGGGTACGATCTCGACACGATGGACCGCACCTTCGCCCAACCCTAACGCTTGACTGCCTGCATTTACCTTACAAAACAACAACGCGAACATATCTATGAGCGCTTACCGGCCGAACTGGCCGGCATCACGCAGCCGGCGGCGACGCAGACGGTGGCGCTGATGAAAAAGGAAGGCATCCTGCTGGTCGTTGCCGGTGGCGAAGATAGGCGGCAACGCGTGGTGCGCCTGAGCCCGCAGGGCGAGCAACTGGGCGTATGCCACGTCGGCGGCATCAATTCAGACGGTTTATCCCGGGCGGCCCTGCTGGGATACGATCGTCATCGCCTGGTCGAGTTCACTCGTCAACTGCTGAGCCGTGGCTTTATTGACCGAAACATCTTTTGGTATGACGAGCGGGGTCCCGAACGTGATCCGGATGAGCGGCCTGCGGAGCAGGTGGATCCAGCGAAACCGGTCTGGTCCATCGTAATGGGCTGGAACGATTTCACCTTTGGCACGCAAGGCGATCGTGGCCGCACCCCGCTTCGCGTCGGCATTGTCTTGATTTCTCGTGCCAACAGGAAAGATCAGGACAAGACCGCCCTGTTCGACCAGCGAAACCGCGTGTTTGATGGTGGCGGTCGACGGGCTGGCCCGGTCCACCGGAAATCCGCCGCCGGAGCGAACAAACCAGCCGCTGATCGGATTATCGAAGAGTTCTTTTTTGGCCATTTGATGCAAGGTGCGCGGCAGAACCGCGTAGCCAACCCATAAAGGATCAACATAGCCCACGTGATTGCAGACGATGACTTTGCCGAGCGGGCCGTTGAGGTGCTCGGAACCGGTGACCGTCACTTTGCCCAGCAGCGACATCAAGCGCCTCAATACGCGAATGAAGATGGGCGGTTTTTGAGCGACTAAGGATTTGTTGTTAATCATGGGGGAAACAGAGCAGTGGTTGCCGGGCGAACGTCAGGACGCCAACGCGATCATGTCGTCATGCCGGTCAACCTGGCACAGAAAGTACGACCGGCTCGATTATCGCAGGGCAACGCATTCTATCAGGTTCCCCCCCTTCGTCCTCAGCTAGAGACAAGACATGACGGGCTTGCCTTGCGCAGGCAGTCTGTCTTGAATGCCGACTGCGCCGGTTTGCGGGCGATCAAAAAGATCACTATAGTGGACGACAAATTCCAGTATAGTGACGCCATGGATATCAATTACATCATCGCAAGCCGCATTAGCGCATTGCGCGCCACGCACAAACTATCGCTGGACGCGCTGGCGGCGCTGAGCGGTGTCAGCCGCTCCAACATATCGCTGATCGAACGCGGCCAGAGCAGCGCATCGGCTACCGTTCTAGACAAACTGGCCGGCGCCCTCGGCGTCACCGTGTCCTCGCTGTTTGAGGACAGTGCTGCGCGCACTGCCGCGCCGTCACCCGTATCACGCGCGTCCGACCAGCGCGTGTGGACCGATCCCGCGTCAGGATATCTGCGCCGCACCGTCTCCCCGGCCGCGCCGTCGTCGCTGCAACTGGTTGAAGTCATTTTTCCGCCCGGTCAACGCGTGATCTACGAAGCCGCCCTGCGAAACGAGGGAACCGATCAACAGATCTGGATGCTTGAGGGTGCCATGGACATCAGCGTCGATACGCAACACTGGCGCCTGGAAGCGGGTGATTGTCTTGTCATGCAATCGGATCGGTCATTTGTATATTTCAATCCGATGCAATCGGCGGCGCGTTATCTGGTCGCTTTGGCGACACTTCCCGCCAAACCCATCAGGAGAAATGAAGCCGGCTAAGGGCACCAGGCTGCACGAGATCAACAGAATGCTTCTTTCAATATCGTTCTCACACATCCAGGTAAACACAAGGACAAACGATGTTTTCTTCTTCCGCCATCACGATCGACGTTGAATCACCAGATCAGCCTGAGGTGATCGCCCTCATTGCCGAGCTCGACGCTTACCAGGACAGCCTGTATCCGCCAGAGAGCAGGCACGCCCTGGACCTGGCGTCGTTAAAGCAGTCCAATGTCTTGTTCGCCGTCGCCAGGGACCGTACCGGCCAGGCAATTGGCTGTGGCGCGCTGGTTTTCGGCCCAGAATTTGCTGAAATCAAACGGCTCTATGTCAATCCTCGCGGTCGAGGGCAAGGTATCGCAAGGAAACTCTTGGCGATGCTGGAGTCACGCGCAGTACACGCCGACTGTAAGTTACTCAAGCTCGAAACCGGCCCGTACCAGCCGGAGGCGTTATCCCTGTATGCGTCGGCCGGCTATGAGCGCCGGGGGCCGTTTGCCGATTACACGAACGACCCACTGAGTGTCTTCATGCAAAAACACATCGCAGCCTGATACTTGATTTCGTTAGTTAAACTGAAGGCGGCAGCAATTCACAAGAATCGATGCGCACGCAATCAGGGACAGCCTAACTGGCTGCGTGCATCGTCCTCGCTCGCAAGTTCCTTGCCAGTCTTTACGACAATCCGCTTTTGAATTGCCAGCAATGCCGGAAATGCGTACCGTTGACAGCCTTCGACATCCCAGACATCGCCGGTAGAGGTATTGACCGCGTAGTGGCCCTGCGTATTGCTCTCGTACACCACGCCGAAATGGACGTATCCGGGAATGACCGGCTTCCCATCGGTAAGCCAGGGACCGTCGATCCATAGTTTCGGGGATGCCATCCTATATCGCTCGTGTTTCATCACCACGCGCAGCACCTGCTTCGATTGCGCGAGCGTCAAACCGGAAGACTTGACGTTTTTCGCATTCAAGCCTTGCGCAACCGCTAATGAACACAAAAGCAGCCCGCCGGCACCGACCAGAGCGTGTAGCCGAGGCATTAACGGCATTGCATCCTCACTCTGACCATGTGGATTGGGTCCTCAACACGTTTTGCGTAGCCATCCCTGTCTCCATTACTCGACTTCCCGGAATCAAAACCGATTGTTCAGATTCTCGTGGCGCTATGCGTCGACACTTAGAGCCTATTCTTGTAGCAAGCGGCGCCTTGCCTACAAGAATAGGCTCTTAGTACTGCCGACAGTGATGTCGGCAGTCGTTTCCCCGCCACCGCGGTGAGCTGGCCGCCCCGGCGCTGGCTTAACGCAAATTAAGCGCCTCGGACAGCGACCACTTGAGCGGCGCGCCGCTGGCGTCGGTGATCGTGGTCAGGTCGCCAAAAATACGGCCCTGCATGCTGTCCGGCAGGCGCACGAAGTTGGCGTTGCCGACAATCGCGTCACCGTGCGCAAAACCCCAGGCGAAGAATTTCAGGGTGGCGATGGTCTTTTCCGGATTGTTGCTCGCTTGCGAAGCAACAATGAAAGTGCCCGACGTGATCGGCCAGGTGCTCGGGCCGACACGGTCGGTCAGCATTTCTTCGTATTTGGCCTGGGTAACCCACGGGCTGTTCAGCAGCGCGGCCGTGAAACCTTCGGCGCCCGGCGCGACGACCTTGCCGTCGCGGTTTTTCAGGCGCGTGAAGGCCAGTTTGTCTTGCACCACGTATTGATAATCAACGTAGGCAATCGCCCCCGGAGTCTGCTTGAGCGCGCTGACAGCGCCGTTGCTGCCGTTAACCTGCGTAACGCCGTTCGCCCAGGCGACCGTAAAGTTGCGGCCGTAGGCTTGCTTCCAGGCCGGGCTGACTTTGCTCAGGTAATCACTGAAGTTATAGGTCGTACCGGAGCCATCCTGGCGCGCGATGACGCTGATGCCCAAGTCCGGCAATGCCACACCCGGATTGGCGGCCGTCAGCTTTGGATCGTTCCATTTGGTGATCTTGCGTGAAAAGATTTCGGCCAGCAGTTCGCCGGTCAGTTGCACTTCACCGCGCTTGAGACCTGGCAGATTGACCACTGGCACCACGCCCGAGACGGCGCTCGGGAAACAAATCATCTTGCCAGCCTTGAGATCGGCCTGTGATGGTGCGATATCGGTCGCGCCGAACTCGACGGTTTTAGCCTTGACCTGCTTGATGCCTTCGCTCGAGCCGTTGGCCTGGTAGTTCAATTTGAGGTTTTGCGACTTGCCATACACATCGGCAAGTTTGACGTACAGCGGCTGCGCTGCGGACGAACCGGCACCGCTGATATCGATGGCGTGGGCCGCAAAAGTGGATAAAAGTAATGACAGCGTGACAGTAGTTTTTACAGCGGAGAACATAAATTCCAGGGGTCTTAAAGTAATCGGAACCGCGCCGGCTGCAAGGCAGCCAGGAAACGAGCAACCGAAGAGAATAACAGATGTACAACACCCCGACAATCCGTGCAACTACTTAGTTTTGCTTAAAAGTAGGGGAAATCCCCAAGTAAACAGTCACTTATGAGTATTGCATAAAGAATATCCCGTCCGGATGGATAGCGGCCACGCACCGAGCGCGCCGGCGTCGCTGCTGTTACAATCCCCGGATGCGACGTTTTTTCATTATTTTCATGCTGCTGATCTTCCCGCTCCAGGTGAGCTGGGCGGTTGCGAGCGCGTATTGCGCGCATGAACCTTCGTCGACCATATCGCATCCCGGCCATCACGAGCATGGCGGCGACGATCATGCCAGCCATGACAACTCACCGTTCGGTATCGACCAGGATTGTGGCGACTGCCACTTCACCAGCGTCGGCATCACCACCTCCACCAGCGGCGCCATCGCGCCACCGCCCACGGCGTACGCCCACGCGGCCGACGCCGCGCGCCCTGGCACCTTGCGCCCCGTCCGTCCTGAACGTCCCAAATGGCAAGGCCCTGCCTGATCCGGCTGCCGCTGCCGCACTTCTGATACCAGCTCATCGCTGGACGTCACTGCCGTAATCGACACATGCACCGCTGGCGCGCCCGGCCGGATTCCCTTGTCTTTTCAACCAGGAGAATTCGATGTACAAACTCGTCTTGCCGTTTGCGATCGCTGCGGCATTGCCCTGCCATGCGCAGGCTCAAACTACAATGAATGCCAAGGCGCCGGCCGTCGCGGCGCCAATCCCCGAGAAGGCCGGCTCGCCCGTACTACCGTTGCGCGCGAAAACCACTGCGGCGAATCCGCCCGTTGCGGCGCACGTCAATCCCGGCATGCAAGCGGCCCCGCTCAGTGCGGTGATGCGTCCGGCAACTGATGCGGCCCCTACTCTGGCGCCGCTGTTGCTGGCCGGCGCGTTGGCGCGCGTGCTGCAAGCGAACCCCGATCTGCGCGCCGGCGCGCATGAAATCGGGGCCCAGTCCGGCGCCGTCATGCAGGCTGGCGTCGCCCCCAACCCGGAGCTGTCCACCTTGGTCGAAGACGCGCGCGAACCGACCAGGACCACCACCGTCCAGCTCAACGTTCCGATCGAACTGGGCGGTAAGCGCACGGCGCGCGTCAATGCCGCGCAGCTCGGGCAAGACGCCGCCGGCGCCGAACTGGCCGTCAAACGCAATGCCGTCCTGGCCTCGGCGCGGGCCGCCTTTTACGACCTGCTAGCCGCGCAGCAACATCTGCGCATCGCCAACGAATCGCTGGCCCTGGCCGATGGCGCGCTCGCCGCTGCGTCCAAACGCGTCCTGGCCGGCAAGAATTCGCCGGTCGACGAGACGCGCGCCCGCATCGCCGCCACCAGCGTCAAAGTCGACCTGGCGCAGGCCGGCGGCGAACTGGCCGGTGCAAAAAACCGCCTCGCCGCGCTCTGGGGCGGAACCGGGCGCGACATCGGCCCGGTCGCGGGACAGCTGGACCGCCTGCCGCCACAACCCGCCCTGTCCCATCTGATGGAGCGACTCGGCGCGGCGCCCGCATTACAGTTGGCGCAGGTCGAACTGGCGCGCCGGCAAGCCCTGTCGCAGGTCGAACGCGCCGGTCGCGTGCCCGACCTGACCGTCAGCATCGGCGCCAAGCGCGAAGGGCAAGCGGGCCGTAACCAGGCGGTGTTTGGCCTGGCCATTCCCCTGCCCCTGTTCGACCGCAACCAGGGCAAGCTGCACGAAGCGCTGCAACGCAGCGACAAGGCCCGCGTCGAACTTGACGGCGCCCGCGCGCGCCTGATCAACGAACTGGCTCAGGCGCACGAAGCCCTCGCCGTCGCCCGTGAACAAGCCCAACTACTGGGCGACGACATCTTGCCCGGTGCGCAAAGCGCCTACGAGGCCGCCCGCACCGGTTTCGAGTACGGCAAGTTCAATTTGCTCGATGTAATCGACGCCCAGCGCACCTTGTTGCAAGCGCGCACCCAGCACCTGCGCGCCCTGGCGGACGCCCATCGCGCCGCCGCCGACATCGACAGCATCCTCGGCGCCCAAGGCGCCACCCAGACAGTGGAGTAATGCATGAAAACCCCTTTGAACAGAAAACAAGTTATCGTCATCATCATCACCCTACTGATCGGCGCCCTGCTCGCGGCGCTGATCATGACGCGCAACAGCGCACAGCCGCAGCGCGACGACCATGAGGAGCACGGCGGCCATGCCGAAACGGACCAGGTCGACCATGGCGGCAAGCCGCACCAGGAAGACGCGGTCCCGGCGCGCGGCCCGCACGGCGGCAAGCTGTTCGTCAGCCAGGGCTACGGCCTGGAAGCGACTATCTTCGACCACAGCGCCGGCCCGCAGTTCCGTATTTATACCTACCAGGACGGGAAGGCACTCGATCCCTCGGCCAGCAAGGTCCAGGTGACGCTCGAACGCCTGGGCCGGCCAGCCCAGACCATGCGTTTCGCACGCGAAGAAGACTACTTGCGCGGCGACGCCGTGGTCGGCGAGCCGCACTCGTTCAAGGTTGGCGTGCTGGCGGAGCACGGCGGCAAGACTTACCGCTTCGCCTACGACCAGGTCGAGGCGCGGGTGACGATGTCGGAAACCCAGGTCGCCCAGAACGGCATCGACATCCACACCGCCGGTCCGGCGCGCATCAAGAGCGTGCTTAAACTCAATGGCGAGATCGCCCTCAACGCCGATCGCACGGTGCAGGTGGCCCCGCGCCTGGCCGGCATGGTCGAGTCGGTCAGTGCCAATGCGGGCCAGACGGTGCGCAAGGGCCAGGTGCTGGCGGTACTGTCGAGCCAGGCCCTGGCCGGCGAGCGCAGCGCCTTGCTGGCCGCGCAACAGCGCCTGGTGCTGGCGCGCAGTGTGTTCGAGCGCGAGCGAACCTTGTGGCAACAGAAAATCACAGCGGAACAGGATTATCAGCAAGCCCGCGCCGCCATGCAGGAAGCCGAGATCGCCACCCAGGGCGCGCGCCAGAAACTCGATGCGCTCGGCGTCGGCGCCGGCAGCCTCCGGCAGCTGGCGCGCTATGAAGTACGGGCCCCGATCGATGGCGTGATCACGCAAAAAACCGTGGCTGCGGGCGAATCGGTGAAGGAAGAAGCCAGCTTGTTCGTGGTGGCCGACATGTCCACCGTCTGGGCCGAGCTCTCCGTGAGCGCGCGCGACCTGGAAACCATACGCCAGGGCCAGAATGCCACCGTGCGCGCGGCCGACGCCAGCGCCAGCGGCACCATTTCCTATGTCAGCCCCCTGGTCGGCGAGCAAACCCGGGCCGCCAAGGCACGCGTGGTCTTGCCCAACCTCAAGGGTGTATGGCGTCCCGGACTGCCGGTGACGGTGGACGTGGTTGCCGCCGAGGTCACCGTGCCGGTCGCGGTGCTGCTCGAAGCGGTGCAGAACGTCAATGAATTGCCCTCGGTTTTCGGCCGTTACGGCGACCATTTCGAAGCGCGCCCGCTGGTGCTTGGGCGCAGCGATGGCGAGTCGGTCGAGGTGCTCAGTGGCCTGCTGGCGGGCGAGAAATATGCCGCCAAGAACAGCTTTTTGATCAAGGCCGACCTCGGCAAAGCCGGCGCCAGCCACGACCATTAAGGACCGCCATGTTCGATACTCTGATCCGTTTTTCCATCGAACGCCGGTCGCTGGTGCTGATGCTGGCCGCTTTCATGGCCGCGCTCGGCATCTATAGTTATCGCCAGTTGCCGATCGATGCCGTGCCCGACATCACCAACGTCCAGGTCCAGGTCAACACGTCCCTGCCCGGCTATTCGCCGCTGGAAGCCGAGCAGCGCATCACCTTCCCGGTCGAAACGGCGATGGCCGGCCTGCCCGGCCTGGAACAGACCCGTTCGCTCTCGCGTTACGGCCTGTCGCAAGTGACCGTGATTTTCAAGGATGGCACCGACATCTATTTCGCCCGTCAACTGGTCAACGAACGCCTGCAACAGGCGCGCGCCGGCCTGCCCGCCGGCGCCTCGCCGGAGATGGGGCCAATGTCCACCGGCCTGGGCGAGATCTATATGTGGACCGTGGAAGCGAAGCCCGGCGCGCTGAAAACCGACGGCACGCCGTTCAACTCCACCGACCTGCGCCAGATCCAGGACTGGATCGTCAAGCCGCAGTTGCGCAATGTGCCGGGCGTAACTGAAATCAACACCATCGGCGGCTACGCCCGCGAAATGCACGTGGCCCCGAATCCGGGCCAGATGGTGGCGCACGGGCTGGCCCTGTCCGATATCGTCGAGGCGCTGGAACGCAACAACAGCAACGTCGGCGCCGGCTACATCGAGCGCGGCGGCGAGCAATACCTGGTGCGCGTGCCGGGCCAGGTTGGATCGAGCGAGGATATCGGCGGCATCATTTTGCGCTCGTCGCAGGGCGTTCCGCTGTACATCCGCGACGTGGCCGAGGTGGGCGTGGGCAAGGAACTGCGCACCGGCGCCGCCTCCGAGAACGGCCAGGAAGTCGTGCTTGGCACGGTATTCATGCTGATCGGCGAGAACAGCCGGGCCGTCTCGGCCGCGGTGGACAAGAAACTCGGCGAGATCAACAAAACCCTGCCGGCCGGCGTGATCGCGCGCACCGTCTACGGCCGTACCGACCTGGTCGACAAGGCGATCGGCACCGTGCGCCAGAACCTGCTCGAAGGCGCGGCGCTGGTGATCATCGTGCTGTTCCTGTTCCTCGGGAACATCCGTGCCGCGCTGATCACCGCGCTGGTCATTCCCCTGGCCATGCTGGCCACCTTCAGCGGCATGGTCGCCAATGGCGTCAGTGCCAACCTGATGAGCCTGGGTGCGCTCGACTTCGGCATCATCATCGATGGCGCCGTGGTAATCGTGGAAAACTGCGTGCGCCGCCTGGCCCACGCCCAGGCCGCCGCTGGCCGCCCCCTCACGCGCGACGAGCGCCTGCGCGAAGTGTTCGCCGCCGCCGGCGAAGCGCGCCGCCCGTTGCTGTTCGGCCAGCTCATCATCCTGGTGGTGTACCTGCCGATCTTCGCCCTGACCGGCGTCGAGGGCAAGATGTTCCATCCGATGGCGTTCACGGTCGTGGCCGCGCTGGTGGCGGCGATGGTGCTGTCGGTCACCTTCATTCCGGCCGCCGTGGCGCTCATGATCGGCAACAAGGTCAGCGAGCACGACAGTCGCCTGATGGCCTGGGCGCGCCGCGCCTACCTGCCCCTGCTGCGCCGCTCGAGCGCCAACAAGGCGCCGGTGCTGGTCATTGTCGGCGTAATCATCGGCCTGTCGGCGCTGCTGGCCACGCGCCTGGGCAGCGAATTCGTGCCCAGCCTGAACGAAGGCGACATCACCATGCACGCGCTGCGCATTCCCGGCACCAGCCTGACCCAGGCGGTCGAGATGCAACTGGCGCTGGAACGCACGATCAAGCAACTGCCCGAGGTCGATACCGTGTTTTCCAAGATGGGCACGGCGGAAGTGGCGACCGATCCCATGCCGCCCAGCGTGGCCGACACCTTCATCATGCTCAAACCCGAATCCGAGTGGCCCAAGCCGAAGCGCAGCAAGGAAGAGTTTCTTGCTGCGCTGGAACAGGCGGTTGGCAAGGTTCCGGGCAACAACTACGAGTTCACCCAGCCGATCCAGATGCGCTTCAACGAGTTGCTGTCCGGGGTGCGCAGCGACGTGGCGATCAAGGTGTTTGGCGACGACAGCGCCGTCATGGGGCGCAGCGCCGAACAGATCGCCGCCGTGCTCGAAACCATCCCCGGCGCGGCCGATGTGAAGGTCGAGCAGACCACCGGCTTGCCGATGCTCACCATTCGCATCGACCGCGCCCGCACCGCGCGCGTGGGCGTGAACGTGGGCGACGTGCAGCAGGCGATCGCCACCGCCATCGGCGGGACCGGCGCCGGTTCGCTGTTCGAAGGCGACCGCCGGGTCGACATCGTGGTGCGCCTGCCCGAGAACCTGCGCGCCGACCTGGACGCCATCCGGCGTCTGCCGATCCGGGTGGCGGCGCGCGAGGGCGACCGGGCGGCCGCCTATGTGCCGCTGGGCGACGTGGCGCAGCTGGACATGGCGCCCGGGCCGAACCAGATCAGCCGCGAAAATGGCAAGCGCCTGGTGGTCGTGACCGCCAACGTGCGCGGGCGCGACATCGGCTCGTTCGTGGCGGACGCGGGCGCGGCCATCGGCCAGCAGGTCAAGATTCCCCCTGGGTATTGGATAACCTGGGGCGGCACCTTCGAGCAGTTGCAATCGGCCACCAGGCGCCTGCAGTTGGTCGTGCCGGCCACCCTGGCGCTGGTGTTCATGCTGCTGTTCGTCATGTTCGGCAATATGCGTGATGGCTTGCTGGTGTTTACCGGCGTGCCGTTTGCGCTGACCGGCGGCATCGTGGCGCTGTGGATGCGGGGCATTCCGATGTCGATCTCGGCGGCGGTCGGGTTTATTGCCTTGTCCGGCGTGGCGGTGCTCAATGGACTGGTGATGATTTCGTTCATTCGCGGCTTGCGGGCGGAAGGCATGCCGCTGGCGCAAGCGGTGGAAAGCGGGGCGATGACGCGCTTGCGGCCGGTGCTGATGACGGCGCTGGTGGCCTCGCTCGGCTTCGTGCCGATGGCGCTGGCGACCGGCACCGGGGCGGAAGTGCAGCGGCCGCTGGCGACCGTGGTGATCGGCGGGGTGCTGTCATCGACCTTGCTGACACTGCTGGTGCTGCCGCTGCTGTATCAATGGGCGCACCGGCGCGATGCCTGAGCCGAGATGCGGGCGGCGACGCCGCCCGCATTCACTCCCTCATTCATGCCGGCGCATATACTATGACGATATATGTAGCGCAACTGGAAATTGAATGCCTTACGATATTACTTGCTGGGTTGAAGTCGGCACGGAACCGATGAAATCGGCCTCGCCCAAGGTGGTGCCGGCGTCATGGGTGGCTATAAAGGAGTTGAGTCATATCAATTTTCGTCCAGACTGTTTTTCCGCGGACGTGTTTGCACTTGCCAAACATGCCGACGAGGGAATGGGTATCTTCGCCGATCGCGGGATACCCGGCAATCCCAGTGGCGCGGTGATTGATTTTTTGGCCGCGATCGAGCTGGAAACAATCGCCGACGGGGGAGACCTGGGTTTTATGGGACACACCTACGTCACCCTGCTTGAGCTGAAACGCATTGCGTTGCCGTCGAGTGGTCAATGGCATATGCTGCTGCAAAAAATAGCGGCGTTTCAGCGAGAATCAGGGCATGCCGATTCCGAGGTGAGGCTCGTATTGATTGGCGATTGGTGAGAACGTCAAACAGGGCCTATGGGCTAACGCCGGGACGCCCTGACAAGCCGCCCGCAACGACAGGTCCCGGACAGTCGCACATCACGCAGTTGGCCCGGTTCAGAACCAACAACGTCCTGCGGAAAGCGCGATGAGTAAAGAACACATGAAAATCGACCTGACCTACGCCCGCTCGCCGCTTTACGTGCGGCAGACCGTTGCACTTGCGTTTGGCATCCCCCTCGGCCAGGAATTCACCTGGCACATCCTGCGCGACCGCATTTGCGGACTGCCCGCATCGGCATTGCCGAAGAGCATTACATTCACAGGCTTGAGTCAAATGAGTATGATCATCCGGGAGGAGTCGGAAAACCTGAGCGCGTTCTTACGTGAGCTTCGGCGATATCATCCTCATATCGAAGTCTGGATTACCATTCTTGATTGACGTTGCAACGACGGTCGAAAAACCCGCCTTGCACGCTCATGATGGCGAATCTGGTGATCACGGCAAGGGTGGATTTGATCAGCCCCCCCTTTTCCTCAGCTCGAGAAGTTTCGGCTTGCCATGGGCATCCAGGCGAAGATTGAAACTGCGGTCGTCTTCGGTGTTTCCGCACCTCGAACGCTGCGGACTTTGCCGGCATCAATGCCGCTCTCGACAATGCCCAATGGGGCGCCGGCGACACCGTGTGCATGTATACCAACGCATGGGGATACCCGGGATGGGAGTTGCACACCCGCAATGTTAGCCTTGACATGAGCACGGGCGTCATTGCTGTTCTGGAGCCGTCGAGCAATGCCATGCTGCTGGGCGGCCTGACCCTGCTCGGCGGGGCCGCGTGGCGGCGCCGGGATAAAAGGAGGACTTGATGCTGTCGTGCTGCCGCACGGGTCGCGACGCCGGCCTGCCAGACATGTTGCGCATCCCGGAGCCAGCGCGCAACCGTATCAGGCAACAGCATCTTCCCACCGGGCCGATCCGGTAAGATGTGGTCAGACAACTCACGCCCGACGTTCCCACCATGCCGACCCTGATCCTCACGCCCCGCTACACCGACGACGCCCAAGCCCTGTGGAAAGCCGCCGCCGGCCTCGGCTGGCAAGTCGAACGCCTGACCAGCTGGCGCGTGCCGGTCCCTTTGCAAGCATTGCCCGATCCGGTGCTGTACGGCGAAGCGCTGTTCGGCCCCACGCTGGCGGCGGAACTGGGCCTGGAGCTGCTCAACCCGGCCGAAGACTGGCTGGTGCGGCTGCCGTTCGACTACCGCAAGCGCGCCATTTCCTTGAGCACGCTGGGCCAGGCGCGCAAGCTGGCGGCGCCAGCCTTCGTCAAGCCGCCCAACGACAAGAGTTTTCCGGCCGCTGTCTACCGCGGCGCCGACCTGCCCACGGAGTATGACGACGACATGCCGGTGCTGGTGTCCGAGGTCGTTACCTGGGAAAAAGAATTTCGCTGCTTCATCCTCGATCGCACCCTGCGCACCTGGACGGTCTATTCGCGCGCGGGCCACTTGCAGCGTGACGCCGGTTTCCACAGCACCCTTGAGGAAGATGCGCAAGTTCAAGAGTTCATCGCGCGCCTGCTGGCCGACCCGGCCGTCGACCTGCCGGCCGCCACCGTGGTCGACATCGGCACCATCGCCGGCCTGGGCTGGGCCTGCGTGGAGCAAAATGCAGCCTGGGGCGCGGGCATCTATGGCTGCGACCCCGGCCAGGTGCTGGCGGTGTTGCAGCGTGCCTCGATCCGCACGATCACCGTCAAAAACATGTGAAGTGTCGCGAATCAAAGACGTTCCGCACTGGCCTTTGATGCCGCGCAAAGTCGGTGCACTTGATGCAAGGCGCGTGAAAGGTGATGCCTATACTTCTAACAACAGCCAGCCTCAGCATTAACGCCGGGGCCGTGCTGTCGGGGAAATGCGCCGCATTTTCGAGGGGACAATCACACATCACACAGGAGCGTCACATCATGGATACCAACGCCGTCGATCTGCGTACCACCCGGGCCACACAACCCATCGACCGGGCCGTCAGCGTTTCGCTGCCGAGCCAGGTATATTTCGACCTGGACCAGTTCCAGCGCGTCCAGAAAGAGCTGCTCGGCCAACTCGGCTGCCCGGCCTGCACCTCGGGCTTCGATATCCGCTACGATATCCAGCGCCGCTTCATCGTCGACGCCAACCTGGCGCTGCAAGCGACCGGGCTGGCGCAAAACCAGCTCTCGCCCTGACATGCGCAACCTGCCCGAAACAGGCGTCGGCATGGTTTGCCTGCCCGGCCTCGAAGCGTTCATCGAGGCCGCGCACGACCTGATCGACGTCATCGAAATCGAGCCCCAGCCACTATGGTTCAAGTCGGCGGCCGCCGGGGTGCCGTACGCGGTCAATGCCGATGTCCTGGCGCAGCTGTGCGCCGATCCGCATCCGAAACTGGTGCATGGCGTCGGTTTTCCGGTCGGCGGCAGCGTGCCGCCCGAGCCGGGCCAGGTGGCGCTGTTTGTCGATGTGGTCAAGGCGCTGGGCGCGTCCTGGGCCAGCGAGCACCTGAGTTTTTCGCGGGTCGACGGCGCCGACGGCGTTTTCAATACCGGCTTTTTGCTCCCTCCCGTGCAAAGCGCGCAAACCGTGGCGCTGGCCGCGGCAAATATCCGCGCCCTGAGCGCGCAATTGCCGGTCCCGTTTGCGTTCGAAACCGGCGTCAACTACCTGCGCCCGATGCACGGCGAAATGTCGGACGGCGCCTTTTTTGGCGCGATCGCCGAAGAAGCCGATTGCGCCATCCTGCTCGACCTGCATAATCTGTGGTGCAACGAGAAGAATGGCCGCCAGGGCGTGCTGGCGGCGCTCGATGAAATGCCCTTGGAGCGCGTGTGCGAAGTGCACCTGGCCGGCGGCGACCATCTCGACGGGTATTATCTCGACGCCCACTCCGGCCTGGTGCCGCCGGAGCTGATGCAACTGGCGCACCAGGTGCTGCCACGGCTGCCGCATCTGAAGGCCCTCATTTTCGAGATCGTGCCCGCCTATATGCCGGCGGGCGCCATCACCGAGCGCGAGCTGCGGGCGCAGTTGCTCGACCTGCGCCAGCTGTGGGACGAGCGCGCCAAGCGCCTCCAAGTCGCTTGCGGCGCGCCGCGCGCCATGGCCCGCAACATCACGGCGGCCGACAGCGCCTTGCCCTCGCCGACCGAGTGGGAGCGCGCCCTGGCCGGGCGCGTGCTCGAATCGGATGCCGACGCGCCCTTTGCGCAGGTATTCGACGCCGACAATGGCGTGGCCGTCCTGCGCCAACTGGTGGCGGCGGTGCGCAGCGGGACCATCGTCGATTCGATGACGCTCAGTTACCGCCTCATTGTGCTCAGTCTCGGCGAACCGGCGTTTCTGGCGCTGCTGCGGGGGTTCTGGAAAACCCGCCCGCCCGAACCGTTTGCCACCGAAGAAGCGCTCAATTTCGCCGAATTCCTGCGCACGCAGGCGCTCGCCATTCCGCATCTGGACGAGGTGCTGGCGTTCGAACTGGCGTCGCACCAGGTGCGCATGTACGCGCAGCATAAGACTGTGCGCTTTACCTGCTCGCCGCTGCCCCTGCTGATGGCCTTGCGCCAGGCGCGCATGCCCGATTTTGCCGACCGGGGCGATTTTGCGCTGACCATCGAGCCATAAAGGCGTGCGATCATCAAAACAATGGTTGAACCCTGGTTCCCGATATCTTACGATGCCGGGAGTGTCGATCATCAAAGGTTCCAATGCAATCGAAATGCGTGCCGATGTTGTCGGCCCTGCCCATCCCTGCCCTCCTGATATCGCTATGTTTGTCCGGATGCGCGTCTTCCAACCGGCCCGATCTGGCGTCGCTGGACATGCGCGAGACCTTGAAGGTTCTCGCCAAACAGCACCATGTGTGCGGTGCGGCCCTTGCGGTCATCAAGCAGCGCCAGCTTGCATCGATCGATACGGCGAGCGGCTGCCTGCCGGCGCCGGCGGTCAATGGGGACAGCGTTTTTCAGGCGGCATCGCTCAGTAAGCCGGTGTTTGCCTATGCGGTACTGAAGCTGGCGGCGCAAGGAAAACTCGAACTCGACGCGCCGCTCATGAGGTATTTGCCGCAAGGTTACCGGCACCAGTTCGATCCCCTGAAAGCGCAGCCGTCCGAACTGGTGACCGACCCGCGACTTGCGGCCATTACCGCGCGCATGGTGCTGAACCACACCTCGGGATTGCCGAATTGGGCGTCCGGGCCACTGCGTTTCGAGGCCGCTCCCGGAACCGCATGGCATTATTCGGGCGAAGGCTATGTGCTCTTGCAGCGCGCTGTGGAGGCAATCACCGGCCAGCGGCTCGATCAATTCATGCGCGCGCAGGTATTCACGCCCTTGGGCATGACCCACAGCGACTATGCATGGAGCGAACGCATCGCCCCGAACCTGATGCCGGGAACCAAGGCGAATGGCGCACCGAGGGCGGGCCTGACGCTCAATGAGCCGAATGCCGCGTTTTCTCTCCACACCTCGGCGGCCGATTATGGAAAATTCCTCGTCGCGCTGCTTGGCGATGACGAGATCCTGGCGCAGTTGAGCGCATCGCCAGTGGCAGTCGATGCGGGCCTGGGCCTGGGTTGGGGCTTGGGATGGGGAATCGAGCGCGATCGGGACGCGTCGTATATTTGGCATTGGGGAAACAATACCGGCTACCGCGCCTTCGTGATGGCCTCTGCCCGGACCGGAGACGGCTTTGTGATACTGACCAACAGTGAAAATGGCCTGGAACTGGCGCAACCACTGGCACAAAAAATCGTGCCGGGCGAGCACAAGCTGTTCCGCTCACCGATCCTGGGAACGGATATGTTGAACGTGCTCTGCAACACCCTGCATATCTGCCTGTAGCGCTCAGCGCGGCTGGCGTCGCACCAGTTCGATCTCGAACAGCTTGGGCCACAGTTTGCCGGTGACGAACAGGCGCTTTTTCTTGCCGTCGTAGGCGATGCCGTTGAGTACATCGACCGTCCCGCTCGCGCGGCTCTTTTCATCGAGCAAGCCGGCCAGGTCGATCCAGCCGACCACCTTGCCGCTGGCCGGGTCGATCCGCGCGATCACGTCCGATCCCCACACATTGGCATACAGTTCGCCGTCGACCCACTCCATCTCGTTGAGGCGGTCGATCGGCTTGCCCTCGGCGGTGACCTGGATGCGCCGTACTTCGGCCAGGGTCTTGGGATTGAGCACGCGTATGACGGCGCTGCCGTCGCTCATGAACACATCGCTGCCGTTATTGGCCAGGCCCCAGCCTTCGCCGGGATACGAAAAAGTCTGCTTCATCTTCAGCGTGGCCTTGTCGAACACAAAGCCGACGTGCGAAGTCCACGTCAGCCCGACGATGGTGTTGCCGACATCGGTGATGCCTTCGCCGAAGTAGTCGGAGGCGATGTCGGTCTTCATCAGCACCTTGCCGGTCTTCAGGTCGGTCTTGCGGACCGAGGACTTGCCGTTCAAGCCTGTGCTTTCGTACAAAATGCCATCGGTATAAAACAGGCCCTGGGTAAATGCGTCCGGATCGTGCGGGTACGTATTTTTGACCAGGAAGCCGTACACGGGAATGGCCGCCTGCGCGGCGGCGGCGGCGCCGGCCAGCAGCGCAGCGGCGGCCAATAGGATCAATCTCTTCAAACAACACCTCGGGTCGGAGCGATGAAACGGTCGTCGTGCCGTTTCTCAAGGCATGAATACTAATACAATTGAGCAGGAACGGCGTCGCAAGCGCGGGCGCTGCCGAAAAATTGATCACTCACCATGGGAGTCCTGCTTGAATATTCGCGATGCCGCAGCCGGCGATGCCGCCGGAATTGTTTCGATCTACAACCATTTCATCCTCACCACCAGCATTTCATTCGAAGAAGAAAGCGTCAGCCAGCAAGCCATGGCCAGCCGCATCGCCGACATCCAGGGCGGCGCGCTGCCCTTCCTGGTGCTCACCGATGGCGACACCATCACCGGCTATGCTTACGCCACCAAATGGCGCGTGCGCCACGCTTACCGCTTCGCCGCCGAAACCTCGATCTACCTGCTGCCCGGCCACGGCGGCAAAGGCCACGGGGCGGCGCTGTACACCGCCCTGCTGGCGCGCCTGGCCGAGGCCGGTATTCACATGGCCATCGGCGGCATCGCGCTGCCCAATCCCGCCAGCGTGGCCTTGCACGAAAAATTCGGCTTCAACAAAGTCGCCCACTTCAGCGAGGTCGGCTTCAAGTTCGGGCGCTGGATCGACGTCGGGTACTGGGAGCTGAAACTCGAAGGCGCTTAAGAAGCCACTCCCAATCTATCAGTCGCGGTTTCTCTTGGGAATGATAGTATGCAAAATTGCCTAGTTTGCAAGCCAAGGAAAATTGATGGACGTATTTCTATTGTTGCTGGTGGTGGCGTCTTACGCGTACTTCCTCAGTGTGAGCAAGGATGCTCGACGGCGTACCGACGCGCTGGAAAAAAAGCTGGCGGAACTGAAAGCGGAAGTTGTCGCGCTCAGGGACGAAACGGGGCAGCGCACCGTCGCCGACTCGGCGGCGACGGCGATGGCCGCGACGGTCCAGGGCGCGCTGGCGCGCAACGAGGCGGCCAGGGCGGCCAGGACGGCGGCCAGGGCGGCGCGCATGGCGCCGGATATAGACACTGCCGCCACTGCCGCCACTGCCGCGAAAGCCGTGGACGCTGTGGACGTTGCGCCGCAGGCAGCGCCGCAACCGATTGCGCCGTCAGCGCCAACGCCGCTGAAAGCGCCGCCCGTCCTCCCGGCTGCGCAGCCCGTTCCTGTCGCCTCCGTACCTGCGGCGCCGGCTTCCGTGCCGCCAACACCCGTCGCGCCTCATCCTGAGCCTGCCCGTGCGCCGCAACGCCCCGCAGCGTATGCGCAACGCGGCGATACCACCCCGGCCTGGGTCGCGGCGGCAAAAAACTGGATGTTCAGCGGTAACCTGGTCGCCAAGCTCGGCCTGCTGATCCTGTTCATCGGCGTCAGCTTCCTGCTCAAATACGCGGTCGAACGCAACATTGTGCCGATCGAGCTGCGCCTGGCCGGCATCGTCATCGCCGATATCGCCCTGCTGGCCTGGGGCTGGCGCATCCGCGAGAGCCGGCGCGGCATCAGCCTGCCGGTGCAAGGCGCGGCCCTCGGCATCCTGATGCTGGTCACCTTTGGCGCCTTCCGCATGTACCACCTGATCCCGGGTGGTCTGGCGTTCGGCCTGCTGTTCGCGCTGACCTTCTTCACCTGCCTGCTGGCGGTGCTGCAGAATGCCTTCTGGCTGGCCGTGTTCGGCATTACCGGCGGTTTCCTGGCGCCGATCATGACGTCCACCGGCCAGGGCAGCCATATCGGGCTGTTCTCGTACTACGCCTTGTTAAACGCCGGCATCCTCGGCATCGCGCTCAAGCGCGCCTGGCGCACGCTCAACCTAATCGGCTTCGCGTTCACCTTCGTCATCGGCACCGCATGGGGCGTGTTGCGCTACGTACCCGAAAATTATCTGTCCACCCAGCTGTTCCTGATCGTCTTCGTGCTGTTCTACGTGGCCATCGCGATCGCTTACGCGCAGCGCCAGGCGCCCGCGCTGAAGAATTATGTCGACGCCACCCTGGTGTTCGGCGTGCCGCTGGTGGCCTTCGGCCTGCAGTACAGCCTGCTCAAGGACACCCGTTTCGGCGTGGCCTTCTCGGCGCTTGGCCTGGGCCTGTTCTACACCACGGTCGCGCTGGTCATGTGGCGGCGCGGCGCGCAGAACTTCCGGCTGCTGGTCGAATCGTTCCTGGCCATGGGCCTGGTGTTCGGCACGCTGGCCCTGCCGTTCGCGCTGGACGGCCGCTGGACCTCGGCCGCCTGGGCGCTGGAAGGCGCCGGCGTGGTCTGGGTCGGCCTGCGCCAGCGCCAGGCGCTCACCTGCGGCTTCGGCTTGCTGGTGCAAGCCGGCGCGTGGATCTCCTTCCTGGCGGCGATCGCCGGCATCGGCGGCGGCGCCGACGCGGCCAATGCCAACCTGTGGCTGGGCTTCCTGCTGTTGACCGGCACCGCCTTCCTGATGGCCACCAACTTCCGCTCGCGCGAAGCCGACCTGCCGTCGCCGTTGCCGCGCGGGCTGGGCGGCGCTTTCCTGACGGTGGCGGCGATCTGGCTGGTCGCCGGCGCCTGGACCGAAGCCATCCTGCGCAGCAGTGGCGGCGTCCAGGCCACCCTGATGGCGGCCAGCGCCCTGGTGTCTTCGATGATCCTGGCGTTGATCGCCAGGCGCATGCAGTGGCCGCTGGCGCGCGCGCTCGCGCTGGTCGTGCAGGTGGTGGCCGGCGCGGTCCTCGCGCTGCTGATCTGCGCCATGCTGCTGTTCGCGTTCGACCCCGACGTCCCGCTGTTCCGGACCCCGTTCCTGGCCGCGCTGCTGATCTTTGCCGGCGCCATCTTCAGTAGCTGGGCCATGCAACGCGGAGCGCAGCCGCAACAGCCAAAGCTGTCGCACATCATGCTGCTCTGGTCGGCTGCGTGGTGGTTCGTTCCGGTCCTGATGCTGTTCTGCGTGTGGCTGACCCGTCACTATCAGTTGATCGCCGGCGGCTATTCGCACGACACCGCCTCCTTGTACGCCTATGGCGTGGCGCTGGCGCTGTCGGCGATCGCGTTCGCGGCGGCGGCAAAGCGCCTGGCCTGGCCGGCGCTGCGCTGGTTCAGCGGCGCGGCCTGGGCCGGCCTGGTGGTCGCCACCGCCTGGACCCTGTCGGTGCTGTACGGCGGCGACACGGTGGCGCTCGAAGCGGGCGTGGCGCTGGCCTGCCTGTGGCTGACCTCGGAGTACATGCTCAAGCGCTGGCCGGCCAACGGCTGGGCCGTGGCCACGCCCTGGCTGGAGCTGCTGCACACGGTCCGCACCGCTGGTCCGTGGCTGGTGATCTGGCCGGTCGCCTCGATCGCGGTATCGCGCTGGCTGTTCGGCGTCGATAACGCCGATGCGGTACTGCTCAGCCAGGCTGGCTGGCAAACCAGCGGCAGCTGGGCGCGCTTCATCCCGGCCTGGCTGATGATGCTCGCCATCGTCTGGCTGATCGGCCGCGCGCGCGCCGACAAGTGGCCGGCGGCGCCGGTCGCCAGTTGGCACCGCAGCACCCTGATCCCGCTGGCGACCGGCTGGTCGCTGATGCTGGCCGCCGTCTGGAACCTGACCCAGGATGGCGCCATGGCGCCCCTGCCCTACCTGCCGGTTCTCAATCCGCTCGACCTGACCACCGGCTTCGCGGTGGTGCTGGCGGTGGCCTGCTACCGCATGCGCCTGGTTGATGCGCGCACCGACGAGGATCGCTCGCTGCTGGCGCCCGTACCCACGGTGCTGGCCTGGGCCGGCTACGCCTGGTTCAACCTGATGCTGCTGCGCACGGCGGCGCATTATCTGCACATTCCGTACACCGGCGCGCAGTTGTTCGGCTCGCAGTTCATCCAGGCCATGCTGTCGCTGGTGTGGAGTATTTCGGCCCTGCTGCTGATGTGGCGCGCGGCCAAGCACGCCTCGCGCAAGCAGTGGGTGATCGGTGCGGTGCTGCTCGGCCTGGTGGTCGGCAAGCTGTTCCTGGTCGACCTGTCGAACGTCGGCGGGGTGGCGCGCATCGTCAGCTTTGTCGGGGTCGGCCTGCTGATGGTCATGATCGGCTATATTGCACCGTTCCCAACGCAACAAGAAAGCGCGCCGGAAGCACCGGCGCCATGAACCAAGGATCCACGTTGATGTCAAATATTCCCAAGGCTTCGCTGTACCTGGCGGCGCTGGCCGCGGCAAGCTCCCCCCTGGCGCTGGCCGAGGCCCCGCCCAGCGACCTGCCGGGCGACTACCGCCACGCCTTGCCGCTGACCGTCAGCGGCAAGGAATCGGTGGTCCAGCTGCGCCTGCCCAAGGACGTGTACCTGCACGCCCGCACGGCGGACTTGCGCGACCTGCGCCTGTTCGATGCGCAGGGCAACAAGCTGGCGTTCAGCTTGCAGGAGCCGATGCCGCGCGCCGAGCGCTCGCGGCGCGACTTGCCGGTGCGCCTGTTCGGGGTGCAAACGGCGCGCCCGGCCGGCTCCCTTGCCGACACCGACATCGAGGTGCAGCGCTCCGGCGACGGCACGGTGCTGTCGGTCAGCGCGCGCACGCGGCCGGTGACGGGCGCTGCCAATGGCGGCATGGACACGCTCGTGCTCGACCTCGGCGCCAGCGCCGCGGCCGCCACCATCGATGCGCTGCGCTTCACCCTGCCCGCCGGCGTGAGCAGCTACAACGCGCGCGTGGTGCTGGAAGTGAGCGACGATCTGAAGCACTGGGATACGGCCGGCGAAACCGACCTGTCCTGGCTGGTCAACGAGCGCAACGAAACCCTGGCCAGCGACCGCATGGACTTCGAAGCGCGCGCCTTCCGCTATGCGCGCCTGAGCTGGCGCCAGGGCAAGCCGCTGCAGTTCGCCGGCATCACCGCCGAGTCGCCGCTGAACACGGCGCTGGCGCCGCAGGTGGAACGCCTGCTGATCCAGCCCAAGCCGGGGCGCTTTGCCAACGACCATGTGTATCCCGCCTCGGTGGCCATTCCGGTGCAGCGCATCGGGGTTGACCTGGGCGAGCAGAACGTGGTCATGCCGGCCCAGCTTGGTCATTACGTGGAATTGCCCGACCGCGAGGGCGGCAAGACCAGCACCTGGCACTTCGAACCGCTGGCGGCGGCCACCTTCTACCAGTTGACCCAGGGCGGCAAGCGACGCGCCTCGGGCGACATCGGCATCACCCCGGCGCACCAGGCCGAGTGGGTGCTGCGCACGGAAACGGCCGGGGCGGCGGCGCCGGCCCTGCGCCTGGCCTGGACCCCATCGACAGTGGTATTTCTCGCCAATGGCAAGCCGCCCTACCGGCTGGCCTTCGGGCGCGCCGACGCCAAACCGGGCGCCAGTTCGCTGGCGCAGGTGGCGCCCGGCTTTACTCCCGCCGAAATCGCCGTCCTCGAAAGCGCGCTGGCCGGGCCGCTGCAAACGTCCCAGGCCGCTGTAACCGAAGGTCCCGGCGCGGCCGACAAGGCGGCCGACGCCGCGCGCATGCGCATGTTCGCCCTATGGGGCGCGCTGCTGGCGGGCGTGGGCGTACTGAGCTTTATGGCGTGGCGCCTGATTAAGCAGATGAAATAGCAAGACCGGCGTGCGGCGTCAGGTGAACAAGAGGGACACGCAATGCAGCGCCAGCCCCACCAGGCCGCCGACGATGGTGCCGTTGATGCGGATATATTGCAGGTCGCGCCCCACGTGCAGCTCGAATTTGCGCGCGATGGTGTCGGCATCCCAGCTGCGGATCACGCGCCGCACCAGGGCGATGATCAGTTCGCGCCTGGACACGATGGTCTGCGCCGCGAAGGTGCGCAACCAGTCGTTGATGCGCTGCTGGATCGCCGGATTGCGCTCGAGCGCGCGGCTGAACGCCTGAAAGGCCGATTGCAGGTGCGCCGACAGTTGCGAATCATCCGATTCGGCATCGGCCAGCAAGCGGTCGCGCACGTCTTCCCACACCTGGCCCACATAAGTGCGGAACAGTGGATGGTTCAGGCTGCTCTCTAACAGGCCGCGCAACTTTTCTTCGTATTCCGGCGAGTGCGCCAGGTTCTCGATCAGCTCTTCGGTGGCGGCCTGGAAGCGCACCCGCCATTCGCTGTCCTCGCCCCGGATCTCTTCCAGCGTATTTTGCACCGCTTCCATCAGGCGCTCGTAGAATTTTTCGTCTATGGCGCGCGGCAACCAGCGAGGGCTGTGCTCGTGTACTTTCTGGCGGATGTAGGGGCGATGCGCCTCCAGCGCGCCTGAAACGAGCCCGAGCAGGCGTTCCAGCAGCACATGATGCTGGCGCCCCGCCACCAGCACCGACAACACTTGCGACAGGATCGGCGCCAGCTTGACGTCCTGCAGCGCGCCGGACAGCGCCTCGCGCAGGAAAGCGGCGGCGTCCTTGTCGTCGATCATGCGCAGCAGCACCGGCACCGCGCTGACGGCCTGGTCGGCCACGGCGCGGCTGTTGGCGCTCTGCGCCAGCCAGTGCGCGGCCGAGCCGGCGAAGTCGATGCGCACCAGTTCGGCGTGCACCACATCGTAGCTCATGAAATTTGTTTCGAGAAAATTGCCCAAGTTTTCGCCGATCTTTTCCTTATTCGTGGGAATGATGGCGGTATGCGGGATGGGCAAGCCCAGCGGATGGCGGAACAAGGCGGTCACGGCGAACCAGTCGGCGATCGCGCCGACCATCGCCGCTTCCGCGAACGCGGCCACGAAGGCAAACGCCGCATGACGCGGCTCGAGCAGGCGGGCGGCAAGGAACACCAGCGCCATCGCCACCAGCAAGCCGGTGGCGATCCGACGCATGCGCGTCAGCCCTGCCTGCTGTTCGCTTTCGCGCACGGAGCGAGGCGTAATCAGAGCTTGATCGTGCCGTGTTCGCCCGGATCGACGTCGGGCGTGGTGCCGGTCAGGACGGCCTTGGCCATTTCGAACAGGCTGACCACCTTGCCGCCGGTCGAATCCCAGTACTCGGCGCTGCTCGAGACCACGCGCACCAGCACCACATGCGCATCATCCGGGCCGTGCGGGTACCAGGCCTGGACCGCCGGGTTCCACATGGCCTTGATCTTGGCGCGGTCGACGATGCGCTCGGCGCGGCCGCTGACCGACACATAGGTATGGTCTTCCGGCTCGGCGAAGCTGACGTTGACGTCGGGGTGGGCGACGATGTCGTCCCACAGTTCGCTATCGGTCGAGGTGTAGAACCACAGGTTGCCTTCGTTGTCGGTTTCCTGGTTGGTCATCGGACGGCTCACGAGGCGGCCCTGCGCGTTGACGGTGGTGAACATGGCGAAGCGAATCGACTTGATCTTGGACTTCAACTCAGCCACTTGATCGGAATGGTTATATGCTGACATGGGCTTTTCCTTCACGCAGTTCTAGGTTATTAAGAAACTGTATCGTAATCGCAATGGTCGAGCGCTTCTGTGCGCAAGCGAACTTATTGCGCAGCATGGCCGGATGAGCCAGGTCGCGCGGACCGATCACCGGGTTTTCACCCGCCCTTCACCACATCAGCTCGAAAAACTCCCCATTGGTTCAATTGCGCACATTGATGCGTATCAGTTTGCGCATTGAGCGCGCGCTGATACTGAAAGAAGACCAACCAGGAGCCAACGTGAGTATCCCCGGCGACGAGCAAGCGACCATCCTGCACGACCCGCACGCCTCTTTCATCGAGAGCCTGGGGTGTTCACGCGCCAGCACCGGGCCGGGCACTGGTCGGGCACCTTCGCGCAGTTCATGGAGCAGGTGCTGCCGCGCATGCCGCAGCAGGTCGCGCGCAGCTCGCACCAATATATATGGGACATGATCCGCGCCACCTGCGCTGATGGTGGCGACGGCCACTTCCGCTGCCGCCTGTTCGGGGAAGACCTGTTCGGCATCGACGACGCCATCGACCGCGTGGTCGACTACTTCAAGGCGGCCGCCGCCGGGTCCGAGGTCGGGCGTCTCCTGTTGCTGCTGCTCGGGCCTCCCTCGGGCGGCAAGTCGACCCTGGTCATCCTGCTCAAGCGAGGGCTGGAAGAATACAGCTACACCGACGACGGCGCGCTGTACGCCATCGGCGGCTGCCCGGTGCGCGAGTCGCCCCTGCACCTGATTCCGCACACCCTGCGCGCCAGTTGCCGCAACACCTATGGCATCGATATCAGCGGCGACATCTGTCCGCATTACCGCGCCCGTCTTGAAGACCAGTACGCGGGCGACTTCATGCAGATGCCGGTCGAGCGCTTTTTCGTGTCCGAAGCGGGGCGCAGCGCGATCGGCACCTACGCCCCGCACGACCCCACCACGGCCGACCTGGCCGACCTGGTCGGCTCGGTCGACCTGTCCAAGGTGGCGCAATACGGCGACGAGGGCGATCCGCGCGCGTGGTCGTGGTCGGGCGCGGTGTACGCGGCCAGCCGGGGCGTGCTGGAGATGATCGAAATTCTCAAGGTCAAGCGCGAATTCCTGTACCTGCTGCTCACGCTCACGCAAGAAAAGAACGTCAAGGTGTCGCGCTTTCCGCTGATCTACCTGGACGAAACGATCCTGGCGCACACCAACCTGGCCGAATTCCGCCGCTTCCTGCAAAAAAGCGAGAACGAGGCGCTGCTCGACCGCATGGTGATCATCCAGGTGCCCTACACCCTCAACTACAAGGAGGAGGCGCGCATCTACGAAAAGCTCATTTCGTCGGCCGCGCCGGCGTTTCGCGACGTGCATCTTGATCCGCACGTGCTGCACGCGGCGGCCGTGTTCGCGATCCTGAGCCGCAGCCAGGATGGCGACGACAAAGAGGTGGAACTGGTCAAGAAGGTGCACATTCACGCCAACGAAGAAGTCGACGGCATGAACCGCGCCGACGTGCGGCGCATCAAAGAAAAAGACAAGGCGCCCGACGAAGGCCTGGCCGGCGTGTCGCCACGGTTTGTGATCAATGCCTTGTCGAACGCGGGGTGTAAGGTGCAGTGGAACGGAAAACCGGGTTAAGGCTCTAACGACTGGATTGCGCCATGGAGCTAACCGTTCGATAGTGTCTATCCCGATGAGAGTGCGCTCACGGAAACAGGCCTGCTTATCACTACATGCCTATTTTTTTGCTTTGGTGCCGCTAGCAAATAACTCAATCTTGCGCGTGGGACCGGAAACAATGAGTAGATCAGCAGGTTGTACGGATGT
>NZ_WHJI01000279.1:0-301 GCF_011682155.1 Massilia sp. CCM 8734 | reverse complement strand
TTTATTTAAATACATAAATATTGCTGGCTTCACAGTCATGTTCATTTCCATAGATATAAAATGGTCTATGAATGTTAATTCCTTCAAATATTTTTGATTCGAGTTGTTGAAACGTTTTGTTTAATAGTAAAAAGACTTTGTATATATAGACTTGAGTTAGAGATTCATAAAATGTACTATCCAGTAGATAATTATCTAATTCTAATTCTTCTAAAATTGAATTGAATTTTAAATATTCTTTCCAAACAGGCGAGTAATCTATTTTACAATCTTCGCTAAGCAATTCGTTATTATAATCAAA
>NZ_WHJI01000278.1:0-301 GCF_011682155.1 Massilia sp. CCM 8734 | reverse complement strand
AACGGTCGAATACGACGCTGCAACCTGCTGAATCAATTCGTATACCTGTTGCATAGCTTCGCTTTTCCCTACAATTCCATAAAAGCCCTGAGGTTCTTCCTTTTTTACAGGTACTTTTTTTAGTTCAGGAGTACTTTTCAGCCGTATCAATTCGGCTAAATTGCTTTCGTACCGCTCCGTCATTTTGAGATTGCGGAAAGTAATGGAAAACTGAGTCGCGATACCCCGAATAATGCGATTGGATTCTCTGGTAAAAGCGGTGGTATTTCTAAAGAAAAGAAAAAGTACATTTCTGCTTCCT
>NZ_WHJI01000277.1:0-301 GCF_011682155.1 Massilia sp. CCM 8734 | reverse complement strand
GACGCGCCTGCTCTTTAAAAGGAACCAGAATGTCTTTTTCCATTCCCCAGTCCATAAAAGCACCAACCTGATTGATGTAGTTTACTCTTAACAAAGCAAATTCATTCAATAATATATAAGGTTCGAGGGTTGTCGAAACCGGACGCTGTTCGTGGTCTAAATAAACAAAAACGATAAGCTCCTCGCCTATCTCAAATTCATTGGGAACGTATTTATTGGGTAATAATATATCGTGAATTCCTTCAGGGTCTTCTTGAGGATTTCCTAAAAATAAACCAACTTTGGTATCACGTAATATGGT
>NZ_WHJI01000276.1:0-301 GCF_011682155.1 Massilia sp. CCM 8734 | reverse complement strand
AACAACGGAAGAAATGACGTTGCGGTTGTTCGTATTGAGCAATTGTTCCCATTACCAACAGAACAGTTAAAAGAAATTATTGCACAATATCCAAATGCCGACGATTATGTGTGGGCACAGGAAGAGCCTAAAAACATGGGAGCCTACAGCTTTATGTTAATGAACTTTGATCTTGTAAAATGGAGATTAGCTTCACTAAAAGCTTACGCAGCCCCGGCAGCAGGAAGTTATACAAGAGCAAAACGTCGTCATGCAGATGCGATCAGAATGGTATTCGATAAAAATTTATTCAGATAGGTTA
>NZ_WHJI01000275.1:0-302 GCF_011682155.1 Massilia sp. CCM 8734 | reverse complement strand
CTTTCGGATCAATTGGCCCGGTCTGAATACGCATCCAGCTCTGTAAAGACGTCATTACATTATGCCACCAGATGATATCGGCTTCAATAATTTCACCACTTCTTGGGTCAACAACCGATGGTCCCATCGCATTTGACTTTTGCGAAGCAGCATAAGTAATAACAGAATAACGTACATCGTCAATATCAAAATCCAAATCGGCTGCTGTAGGCTCTTTGGCAATTATAGCATTTTTAAAACCGGCTTTTTCGAAAGCAACCTGCCAGTCGTGAACACCGACAATAATATAATTTCTCCACTGT
>NZ_WHJI01000274.1:0-302 GCF_011682155.1 Massilia sp. CCM 8734 | reverse complement strand
ATTGTTGATCTGATCACTCAGATCGTTTTGTTATTCGAATCAGTCTCTATCGGTTCTTTCTAATCTCTCGATTATCTTACTCTTTATTCTTTTGTTCTAACATCTCTGTTAAAACGGCTGTCAATTCAATATGTCTACGAACGTGTATTTCTTTTCTTTCGCTTGTTTCTCAAAGCGGGTGCAAAACTACAACTTCTTTTTTAATTAGCAAGAACTTTTTGAAGATTTTTTTTGAAACTTTTTTCAAGCCCCTAATCCTCCAAATCCCTACCAATCTATCAATGAACTTCCCATGTTTTGCG
>NZ_WHJI01000273.1:0-302 GCF_011682155.1 Massilia sp. CCM 8734 | reverse complement strand
GAACTTTCGCCAGGTTTAAACTTTTGCTTTTGCTTTCGTCAGCAAGAGCGATCATGTTATTCTGATGTTGATTTTCTAAAGAATACGCCTTAATGACCCGGATTCCTGAAAATATTTCCTGAGAGAAACTGGAAACTTTAGATAAATATTGTTGAAAAATAGTACTCCTTTTATTGATCTCCGAACTCAGTTTAAAAATACAATACGAAAGTATCGGCAGCGGTAATATGGTATAGAGCGTCAATAATGGCGATACATTGTACATGTAGATAATAACAATGGCAAAACGAATAAAGGTATTG
>NZ_WHJI01000272.1:0-302 GCF_011682155.1 Massilia sp. CCM 8734 | reverse complement strand
CCCCGCTGAAGCGCTAGCGAAATCAAGTAGTTGGCAGGCAGTCCAGGGGCGTTTCGAAAGAGACGAAGTAACAAAAAGAGGTTGACGAGAAACGCGAAACGCTGCATAATCTCACCTCTCTGCTGCAGCGAACACAACGCTTCGTACCATGCGGCAAGATAGAAATACCGAATACGTTCTTTAACAATTAACAGTCGATAAGTGTGGGCGTTTGATGAAGGTGCCAACGAAGCGTAAGCGACGTTGAATACTTAAATTATCAAATGTTCACAAAAAAGAAGTATAGGCGCTTCGCAAGAAGT
>NZ_WHJI01000271.1:0-304 GCF_011682155.1 Massilia sp. CCM 8734 | reverse complement strand
ATGCCATTTTTACAGCTTCTGCCTGACCAGTTGAACCACCTCCGTAAACGTTTACTTTTACATCAAAGTTGTTTACATTTTCTGTCATAGACATTGGTTGTAAAACTTTGTATTGTAAAGTTGCAGTTGGAAAGTAAGTTGCGAATTCTTTTTTGTTTACAGTGATTTTTCCTGTTCCTTCAGAAACATATACACGTGCAACAGCGGTTTTTCTTCTACCGATTTTGTGAATAACTCCCATTACTTAAGATCGTTTAGGTTAACAGTTCTAGGTTTTTGAGCTCCTTGTTTGTGCTCAGATCCT
>NZ_WHJI01000270.1:0-304 GCF_011682155.1 Massilia sp. CCM 8734 | reverse complement strand
TTTATTTTTTAATGAATTTTGATTTTGCCTGAGATTTCAAACGTTTGAGATGAAAGTTGGGCTGAAGTTTTTTTTGTTTGAAACATGAAACTTCAAATAAAAAATAAACCCGACAGGTTTTAGAACCTGTCGGGTTTGGATATGTAATAAGAAAACGTATTTCTTAGTTTTCCATATAAGCTTCAATTGGAGCACAGCTACAGATTAGATTTCTGTCTCCAAAAGCATCATCGGCTCTGCGGACAGAAGGCCAGAATTTGTTTTCAGCGATATATTCTAACGGGAAAGCAGCTTGTTCTCTCGT